>JBGUWL010000238.1:0-16249 GCA_045221075.1 Acutalibacteraceae bacterium | reverse complement strand
CCATATCTTAAGCACCTCCTATTATTACTATACCATAGGCAATGCATTTCTTTTGATTACAAAATATGACAGATTTAGATTGACGTGTCTGTGTGGAGTCAGTGGTTGAATTGGAGGTTTGTTTGTGGTATACTGTAGATAAGAGGATCAGAACAGAAAGGAGACGTGACCATGAAAAAGTTCAGACTTGTTATCAGCACATTGACATTGATCGTTGAGATACTGTCGCTTATACTGATCGTCAGACAGATCAGGGAAAACGACAGCATTATTGACTATTTGCCGGAAGAGGACGACTAAGACATATTATCCGGAAGGGGGACTGTCCGTGTCTGAAAAAAGCAAAACCGTTCTGCCGCATCATCATAACGAAAACGATACCGACCTGATGGATAGTATGCCTTCCATCGATACGGTAAAGACCGTTGCCGAGGCAATGAAGCAGCTTGGTGACGTGAGCCGCCTGCGTATTTTCTGGCTCCTGTGTCACTGTGAGGAGTGCGTCATAAATATTGCGGCAGCCACGGATATGTCAAGTCCGGCAGTGTCGCATCATCTGCGGCTTCTTAAGGACGCAGGACTTATAGTGTCCCAGAGGCGGGGCAAGGAAATGTATTACCGGGCCGCCAGCACTCCCATCACCGATAAGCTGCACCACACCATTGAAGAGATCGCCATGATATCCTGCCCTGACCCGGACTGATACCATACTCCCGTTAAAAGCAGACAAAGCTTTTTACAGCGCGTCAGCGTGTCGGAGTCTGCAAGAGACATCATCTGTGCTTTAACACAGAGATCATTATGAAAAATCAAATAAAACCGCAAAGAAAAAGCTCACCGAACGGAATTGTACGGTGAGCTTTTTGTGTCTGTCATACCGGTATCGGACAGAAAGAGCGATAGTCGTCATGCTGTTTGGTATTGGTATCAATACTGATCGGAGATGGGATTTATACCGCCCCTGTCCGGCTTGTTCAGACGGTCGATATACTTTATTGCCTTGCCGCAGCCGAGAACCACACAGGACGAAGGATCGGGAGCGACTCTCACCTTGAGATCCGTGGTCTGACTTATTATCCTGTCTATGCCGGCAAGCTGTGCGCCTCCGCCGGTGAGTACAATGCCGTCGGTGTATATGTCGCCGATAAGCTCCGGCGGGGTCTCCTCAAGGATGTCCTGTATCTGCGCGACGATGGCGGCGGCGGTCTCATGCAGAGGCTCGGCCATTTCGGCGGCGTTGAGGTCCACGAAGGAGGGCATACCCGTGATGAGGTTGCGCCCCTTTACACGGAACCTGCCGTTTATCACCCCGGGCAGAACACAGCCGATGGCCATTTTGGCCTCTTCTGCAGTGCGTTTGCCGATAAGAAGGCTGTATCTTCGCTTGACGTATTTTATTATCTCCTCGTCCATGGAGTTGCCCGCCTGTTTTATGGAGCGTGATACTGCGATGCCGCTCAGGGATATGACTGCCATGTCGGTAGTGCCGCCGCCGATGTCAACGACAAAGGAACCGTGGGGGCTGCTTATGTCGATGTCGGCGCCCATGGCTGCCGCAACAGGTTCTTCGATGAGGCACACCCTTCGTATTCCGGCACCGCTGATGGCGTTTACAACGGCACGCTTTTCAACCTCGGTAATGTCGCTGGGTACACAGGCGACCGCCCTGGGCATACCTATTCTTGCGGATACAACGCCTCTGAGCATTGTGGAGATCATAGCCTCCACAAGTCCGAAATCGGAAATGACGCCTCCGCTCAGGGGGTATACCGCATCCATTCTTGTAGATGTCCTTCCTATCATCCTGTATGCTTCCTGACCCACAGCCATGATACCCTCGTTTTCAAGGTCGATGGTGATGACGGAGGGTTCGTCCACCACAATGCCCTTGTTGGGCAGAAATATCCTTGTTCTTGAAGTGCCAAGATCTATTGCAACATCAACGGCCATATTTTCACCTTCTGTATCAGCATTGTCTTCTTGTTATTATTCTTCCTGTCTGTATATTATATTACAAACATACCTGTCATTCAAGAAAAACATCAAATTCTTCTTTATGGGTATCGGTTTGATTAAGCAAATAGTAAAATTGTGAGGAAAAAATTTATTAAGCCTTTGAAATCAGGGACATTCTGCCCCCGAACCCCTGACCAAAGGCTCTGCCTTTGGAATCCGCAGCCTTTGAAAAGGCTGGCGAAACTTTTGTGTTGTTGTTTTTTAGTTAGTATGTAGAGTCGGCTGTTTTAAACAGATACCCATATTCTTCTTTATTATCTTCCGTCCCGTCCGGAAGTGTGTCAAAACTGCCGGCATTGGCAACAGCGGCACACTCTGTTTTTGCGGCGCCGGCTTCTTTCAGTACCCGGCAGCATTCCGAAAGGGTATTGCCGGTTGTGCAGATGTCGTCTATCAGGAGCAGACTTTTTCCTGCAAACCGTTCAATGTTCAGGGCTTCATACACTCCTGTAACATTGGTGGCCCGATCGGCTGCGTTAAGTTCATGCTGTATACGGTTCTGCCGTATCTTTTTCAGAGTGTGAAGGTACGGTTTGCCGGTCTGTTCCGAGATCATTACCGCAAGTATCTCGGATTGGTTATAACCCCTTTCTTTGAAGGATGATTCCGAAAGGGGCACACATGTGATAATGTCAAAACCGATCCCAACGGTGCGGATCGCCTGTACCATTGCTTTTGAAAAGCTTTTTGCGTTGTACCGCAGGCCGGAGAATTTATAGTTTACAATGGCCTGCCGCACAGGTTCCTGATATCTGAAAGGCGAAACACATCTGTCTCCGCAGGGTAATATGTGTACGCCGGGGGAAAGGGGAAACTGTGACCGGCAGCTTTTACATTCCGTCGGTCTGTTTCTCAGAGAGAATTCTATTGTTGCGCCGCAGTATGGACATTTTTCGGGAAACAGCAGAGATGAAACAAGATCAAGCATGGATTAGCCCCTTTCAAGAAAGTCCCTGAGTCCGGAAAAACGCAGCGTCTTTTTGTTGTTGTCTACCATTTTTTTCAGCGTGGGAACATTGCCCACCATTATGAGGATCTTTTTTGCCCTTGTTACGGCGGTATAGAGAAGATTGCGGTAATAGAGCTGAGGAGGACCGTAGTACATGGGGATGATAACGGCGTTGAATTCATTGCCCTGACTTTTGTGGACCGTGGTGGCATAAGCCAGCTCAAGCTGCAGCAGAGACTCCTCGTCATACATCACCTGTTTGTCGTCAAAGCGTATCTGAGCCGTCTTTGAGGCCCTGTCGATCATCTCTATAACTCCGATGTCCCCGTTAAAGACTCCCGCACCCTCTGTGCCGTCATCCCTTGTCCAGAGAAGGTCATAGTTGTTTCTGGTCTGCATCACCTTATCGCCGCTGCGGAAAACATAAAGGGGCATACTGACCTCTTCGGACTTGCTGCGGGGAGGGTTGAGCACCTGCTGCAGACGCTTGTTTATCTCGGTGACTCCCAGAGCGCCCTTGCGTCCCGGACACAGCACCTGGATATCGTCAAAGGCAGAATAGCTGTAGGAGGCGGGCAGACGGCGGCAGCACAGATCGACTATGGTATCGGCGATTTTTTCCTTGTCGTCACAGGTCATAAAGAAAAAGTCCTTGTCTGTGCGTGTGATCTCGGGCATTACTCCGTGGACTATGCGGTGGGCGTTGGTTATGATGAGGCTTTCCATAGACTGACGGAAGATCTCCGTAAGCTGGACCACCGGTATCCTGCCCGATGAGATAAGGTCCCCCAGCACGTTGCCGGGACCTACAGAGGGGAGCTGGTCGCTGTCTCCCACCATGATGAGTCTGCACCCCAGAGGAAGCGCTCTCATCACTCCTTCAAAGAGGGGAGCGTCCACCATGGAAAGCTCGTCCAGGATCAGCGCATCACAGTCCAGCAGATTTCTTTCGTTTCTTTTGAATACGGGTATGTCGTTTTTGTCCCACTCCACCTCAAGGAGACGATGGATGGTCTTAGCATCTCTGCCGGTGACCTCGGACATTCTCTGGGCCGCCCGTCCCGTGGGAGCCGCCAGCGCCACTTTAAGTCCGCTCTGACTGAAAAGCTCGATAATGGCATTAAGTGTGGTGGTCTTTCCCGTTCCGGGACCTCCGGTCAGTATCAGCAGGCCGCCGGAAAGCGCCTGTATTATCGCCTTGCGCTGAAGTGCAGCATAGCTTATTTTGCGCTGCTTTTCAAACAGATCCAGAGCCAGCTCAACACCGGTTATTGCTTCGGGGGGAAAGCTGAGCATCATGGAAAGTCTTGACGCCGCAAAGGTCTCGCTGCGGTAAAGAGAGGGCAGAAATACAAATTCTTTTTCTTCTATGCTGTCAAGTATAAGGCTGCCTTCGGTCAGCAGTTCGTCAAGGGATCGGGACACGGTTTCCTCCGGAAGCCGCAGAAAGGCCGATGCCGTCCCGATGAGCTTTTCTTTCGGAAGGCAGGTATGGCCGTTGTGGGAGTTATATCTTATAACGTAGATTATTCCCGCCCGTATGCGGTAAGCGTCGTCATCCGGCTTCTGCAGTCTTGCGGCTATATGATCGGCCCTGTCAAAGGACACGCCGATGCCGCTGTCACAGAGCATATAGGGGTTTTCTTCTATCATGTGTATGGTTTCCGGTCCCAGAGCCTTCCATATCCTGACGGACTCCTGGGGGGATATATGAAAGCCTTCCAGGTATATCATGACCTCACGCATACCGAAGGTCCTGCGCACCTCTTCGCTGATGGCCTGAGCCTTGTCATGGCTGATGCCCCGTATCTGTTCAAGTCTTTCAGGCTCGTTCTGCATTACCTCAAGGGTGTTGTCCCCGAAGGCCTCCACCAGTCTTTTTGCGGTAGCCCTGCCGATGCCCTTTATTGCGCCGGAGGACAGGTATTTGAGTATGCTGTCGGATGTGGTGGGTATGTGCTGCTCATAGTATTCAAAGGCAAACTGTTCGCCGTAGCTTGCGTGATTCTTCCAGTTCCCCACAAGCTTCAGCTCATCCCCGATGTTGACTCCCGACATCATCCCGACGGCGGTAGCGTTGACTCCGTCACACAGCATGGAAAGCACGGTGTATCCGTTATTCTCGTTTCTGTATATTATATCTTCAACTGCCCCGCAAAGCTGCAGCATCTCTTTTTCAGCCATATTATTCACCCATAATCAGTTTACAGTTTTATCCTCCCTGTGTCAAGCCCGGGAACGCTCCCTGCGGACGCTCAAGGACAGTGAATAATGAACAATGACAGTGAATAATATTTGCGGAAAGTATTCTGCAAATAAATTAACTTCTGAATAAACAGGCACAATAATCTTTGAATAGCGCAGATAATTGCAAATTCATAAGAAAACAGCCGGAAAGTGACCCGATTAAGGGTCACGCCGGCGGAGGGGTACGGTATATGAAGTGCCGTGAGCCGCGGGAGTAAAAGTATCCTTTCCGAGTTCAGAGCGAAACATTAGTTGAGCGACAGCGCGAATACGGGAGCGCAGGCTCTGCGCCGGCGCGCACAAAAGCCCCTGCGGGGAAAACCGCAGGGGCTGGTGATTCAGAGTGTTAAATTAATCAAATAACTCTTACACGGATAACGCCGTCAAGGGCCTTAACTGCTTCAACGGCAGCATCGGCAGCGGGGCTTGCAAGGTCGAACAGCATGTAGGAATAATCCTTTCTGCTCTGGTTTGCGCTTGCGGCAACAGAGTTGCCCTCGGACAGCTTTGCGCATACTGCGGCAAAGAGATCGGGATCGTTCTTTGCGATGACGCTTACTCTTGCAGCGCCGGAACGTGCCATGGAAACAGCGGGCATTGTAACGGAGTTGGTGATATTGCCGTTCTCAAGGAAGTCCTTGATCTCGTCGGCAGCCATCTGTGCGCAGTTGTCCTCGGATTCGGGAGTGGATGCGCCAAGGTGGGGAATAGCGATAACGCCCTCTTCGCCAAGGATGTCGTCGGTAGCAAAGTCGGTAACATAGCAGGCCAGCTTCTTGTCGGCAATTGCCTTGAGGATGTCGCCGGAAACTACCAGGTCGGCTCTTGAGAAGTTCATGATGCGGACGCCGTCCTTCATCTTTGCAAGGCTGTCTGCGTTGATGAAGCCCTTTGTATCGGGAGTAAGCGGAACATGAACGGTGATGTAATCGCTCTCTGCATAGATCTCGTCAAGGGTCTTGACATACTTTACGCAGGTGCATACCTTAAGAGCGTTGTTTACGGAAAGATAGGGGTCATAACCAACGACCTTCATGCCCAGTGCGGAAGCAGCGTTTGCAACCAGGATGCCGATCGCGCCCAGACCGATAACACCAAGGGTCTTGCCCTTGATCTCGGGGCCTACGAACTGGCTCTTGCCCTTTTCTACCATCTTGCCCACAGCGTCGCCGTTGCCCTTGAGGGTCTTTGCCCAGTTGATGCCGTCAACTACCTTGCGGGAGCTGAGGAGCATACCGGTGAGAACAAGCTCCTTAACGGCGTTTGCGTTTGCGCCGGGAGTGTTGAAAACAACGATGCCCTGCTCTGCGCACTTGTCAAGGGGAATGTTGTTTACGCCTGCGCCTGCTCTTGCGATTGCAAGAAGGCTTTCGGGCATTTCCATGTCGTGCATTGAAGCGGAGCGGACGAGGATGGCTTCAGGAGCCTCAGCGCTGTCGCTGACGGTGTAGTTTTCGCCCAGTGCCTTTACGGCCAGGGGAGAGATCTTGTTAAGTGTCTTTACGTTGAACATTTTAGTCACCCATTTCAATTTATTTATGATATGATGATACCCGCTGTGGAGAACACAGCAGGTATCCGGAAAGCTATTGAAAGTTTATCAGCTGTTTCTTGCTTCGAAGTCCTTCATGAACTCAACCAGCTTCTCAACGCCCTCAACAGGCATAGCGTTGTAGATAGAAGCGCGCATACCGCCAACGGTACGATGACCCTTAAGGTTAACGAAGTCGTTCTCGGTAGCTTCCTTGACGAACTTGGCGTCAAGCTCATCATTGCCGGTAACGAAGGGTACGTTCATAAGTGAACGATCCTCGGGAACTACTGTGCCCTTGAACATATTGGAGCTGTCAAGGAAGTTGTAGAGGATAGAAGCCTTCTTCTCGTTGATCTTCTTCATGTTCTCAAGACCGCCGATGTCGTTCTTGATCCACTCGAGAACCAGCTTTGCAATATAGATGGTCCAGCAGGGAGGTGTGTTGAACATTGAGCCGTTGTCTGCATGGGTCTTGAGGTTGAGCATTGTGGGAGTGATATCCATAGCGTTGCCCAGAAGATCCTCACGAACGATAGAAACTACCAGACCTGCGGGAGCCATGTTCTTCTGTGCGCCTGCATAGAGCAGACCGAACTTTGAAACGTCAAGGGGAGTTGACATAAAGCAGGATGAGATATCGGCAACCAGCGGAACGTCACCGGTCTGGGGCAGCTCGTGATAAACGGTACCGTAGATGGTGTTGTTCATGCAGATGTAGAAGTAGTCTGCATCCTTGGTGAAGGTTGCGGGATCCAGCTTGGGAATATAGGAGAAGGTCTTGTCCTTTGAGGAAGCTACAACATTAGCGTCAAGATATCTTGCGGCTTCTTTGTAAGCCTTTGTTGCCCACTGACCGGTGAGAACGTAGTCAGCCTTGTGGTTCTTGTTGCCCAGGTTCATGGGGATGGCTGCAAACTGAGTTGAAGCGCCGCCCTGCAGGAACAGTACCTTGTAGTTGTCAGGAATGTTCATTACCTCACGCAGAAGGCTCTCTGCGCCGGTGATGATCTCGCCGAATACCTTTGAACGGTGGGACATTTCCATTACGGACTGGCCTGAACCCTGATAGTCAAACATTTCCTCTGCTGCTCTTTTCAGCACTACCTCAGGAAGAACGGAAGGTCCTGCTGAAAAATTGTAAACTCTCTTCATTTTTATTACCTCCAGTATTGGATCTGATGTATTTGGTACTCTCCTATTATAGTGCAATTTTATTTCCGTGTCAATTAAAAAATGCACCTTTGAGGGTGGGAAATTGCAATTTTTGGTCAAAAAAGACATGAACTGACCCATTGATGACGCAAAATTCTTTTTTGCCATCAAAATCCAGGAAAAGTGTGATGAAAGGCATATAACATACAGAGGTGCCGGAAATGTATCGGATTTTTTTGGACAAATATGAAAGAAGGGTTGAAAAGAAATTCTCCCATGCTTTATAATCTAATCAACGATAAAAACGACAGGAGGAATATACTATGGACCTGTTTCCCGGAAGACGGCGAAGAGCCGAAGACGATGTTACGGAGGGACTGTCCTTCGGTTTCAGGGATCAGGACGAAAACTCCCCGGACACATACACAAACAAAACGGATTATTCCGACAGCCCCGACGCTCAGACAGATCACATTTTCGGGCAGGATTATACGCCGCAGGACCCACCGGAATTTTCCTTTGAGCCCGAAGCTGAGACTGTTCAGAACACCCTTAAATACGACGGCGCACAGCCTGTTCAGAAAATAACCCCGGACCTTAAGAAAAACAGAAAACCGGAGATACTGGTGCCCCGAAAGCCCGGTCGGTCTCCCTTGGGGTCAAAGCTGCTGTTTCTTTTCTTTTTCCTTGCATCCACCGCAGGACTTGTATACCTGCTCACCAAGCTGGAGATTTGGAGTATTCTTGCGTATTTCATACAGATCTACATCGGTTCCATGGTGTTTGCCTTTTCTCAGTGGAAGAACCGCACAAGGGATATGCTGATATTCATTGTGATCGATGCCTGTCTGGTGGTGGCAGTGCTTCTGCTGAGACAGAATTTCCCCTCGTTATTTTTGGACAGGGTGGAGGTTTACGGCGCGCTTACAGGTCTTGTAAATGTTCTGATGATAGGTCTGATAATGCTGCTGAACGTCATCATTCCTCCCCACAGGCAGAAAAAGCGCTGCACCTTTGCTGTGGAAGCCGAGTGTGTGGAGGTGAAGACCAGGACGGTCAAAAACTCTCAGGGATATCCCGTAAGAGTCTATTGTCCCGTATATGAATTTGCCTTCTATGAGCGTTACATACGGATCCAGGAAAGGGAATATACAAACGCAACCGTTCCCGAGGAGGGCAAAAAATATACCCTTATGATAAATCCTACGGATCCGTCGGATTATTATGAGCCCCGGGGTTCAAAAAAGCTGAACAGGCTCATAGGCATTATCGGCGCTGCCATGATCCTTGGAACCATCGCCCTTTCCATTGTTATAATTATGACTCCTCAGGGATGAAAAAACCCTCTCTTCCGGAAACTAACGAAAGAGAGGGGATTTTTTATATGCATCGGCTTATTTCGGTCAGAAGTGAGGAGTTATAAAAATGTGGAATGTGGGATTTTGAAAGTGGAATTATTTCAGTGTGGAATGGAAACGCAGCTCGATTCGTGATTCGGAAGGCGGAATCGGCTGTGGAAAACCAATTTATTCGTCCCTTACACGGGTGGCTTCTTCGTCCTCGTGACGTATCTGGGCGCGTTTGATCTTTCCGCTGAAGGTCTTGGGCAGCTCGTCCACAAACTCGATGACACGGGGGTATTTGTAGGGAGCGGTGGTGCGCTTTACATGATCCTGCAGCTCCTTTTTGAGGAGCTCAGTAGGCTTGTAGCCCCGTTTGAGGACTATGGTGGCCTTTACCACCTGACCGCGCACAGGATCCGGTACACCGGTGATGGCGCACTCAACCACGGCGTCATGCTCGATGAGAGCGCTTTCCACCTCAAAGGGTCCTATACGGTAGCCGGAGCATTTGATAACGTCGTCGTTCCTGCCCACGAACCAATAGTAGCCCTCACTGTCCTGCCAAGCCATGTCGTTGGTGTTGTAGTAATCTCCCAGGAGCTTCTCGGAGGTCATTTCCGGGTTGAGATAATATCCGGTGAAAAGACCTGTAGGCGGGTTGTTTTTTACATCCATGACGCAGATGTTGCCTTCTTCGCCCACACCTACCTCCTTGCCGTCATTGTCAAGCAGGCGGATGTCATAAATGGGAGAGGGTTTGCCGGAAGAACCGACCTTGATGTCGTCCCACTGGAAATCTGCCAGGAGAACGGAGCCTTCGGACTGTCCGAAGCCCTGATATATGTTGTGTCCGGTCAGCTGCTGCCATTTTGTGTTGACGTCTGCGTTAAGAGGTTCGCCCGCTGTTGCATAGTGCTTTATTGACGAAAGATCATAGCCTTTTACGTTTTCAAGGAGCATGAAACGGTACATGGTGGGAGGCGCACAGAATGTGGTCAGCTTGTAGTCCTGCATTTTCTGCAGGAGTCTTGAGGGGATGAACTTGTCCATGTCGTATGCGAATACCACGGCGCCGCTTATCCACTGACCGTAGATCTTGCCCCAGCCGAACTTTGCCCAGCCGGAGTCGCTGACGCTCATGTGCAGCTTGCCGTCCTGTACCTGCTGCCAGTATTTTGCGGTGACGATGTGACCCAGGGGATAGACGAAATTGTGCTGTATCATTTTGGGCATACCCTCGGTTCCTGAGGTGAAGTAAACCAGCATGACGTCGTTCCAGCTTGTGGCTTCGTCGCCTGTGGGTCTTTCAAAAACGTCGGACTGATTACCCAGCTCCTCTTCAAAGAAGCGCCAGCCTTCTCTTGGCTGACCCACAACGGTCTTTGTCTGCAGTGTGGGTATGTCTCCTGCGGCAGCCTCCACCTGAGAGATCACAAAATCATCATTTATACATACGATGGCCTTTATTTTGGCGGCGTTTCCGCGGTATACAATATCCTTTTTTGTAAGCTGCAGGGTGCTGGGGATAATAATTGCTCCTAACTTATGAAGGGCAACGGCGCAGATCCAGTATTCCCATCTTCTGCGCAGTATCATCATTACCACATCGCCTTTTCTGATGCCGATGCTTTTGAAATAATTAGCGGTACGGTTTGAGAGAAGGCTGATATCCCTGAAGGTGAATATCCTTTCCTCGTTATGGTCGTCACACCATACCAGGGCTTTTTTGTTCTCGTCCTGCTTTGCCCATTCGTCAACGATGTCAAAGCCAAAGTTGAAGTTTTCGGGAAAAACTACCCTGTAGTTTTCTTTAAAATCTTTGTATGAGTCGAATTCGATGCGGGGAAGATATCTGTCAAGAAGCATTTTTTTCTCTCCTGTCTTTTTCGATGCGGCGGGGGAAGCATTACCTGCCCGACACAAAGAGCCATGCCGCCAAAGCGGCTGTTTATGCTGTTTGAAAATATTTCTGGTTAGCCAAATGTTAGTTTAACATTTCAAAACAGGCTTGTCAAGGTGAGTTTCGTATCATCTTTGGCCATTATCGTCTGTTTTTTTATTGCTTTTTCCGGTGTGTTTACAATAGAGTGAGGGGATATGTCCCGCCGCCGGAGCGCATCTCGCTGACGTCCCCGCCTATCAGTGTTCCGGCGCATACGAGCAGTGTTACGGTGCGCCCTCCTTCGGGGTCCTCCGCATCCGCGGTCAGGGTGTACCTTGTGCATTTTGCGCCCCGGTAGGGTTCAAGATCAAAGCCCGACTGTTTCTGTAGCTGCTGATATTCCTGATATACCCCGCTCCATTCCGTGGGAATGGTTATTTCCCCGCACGCTACAGGAGCGGGACTGACGTTTTCGCAGCACATCCGGGCAAGGGCAAGAGCGTCGTTTTTGTCTTCGACCCGGTATCCCACAATACCGGAGGCTTCGGTTTCTTTCCTGAAGCAGAAGGACAGTATTACCGCCGCAGACAAAATGACGGCTGCCGTAATGATTATTGCAGCTTTGTGTCGGAACAGCTTTTTGATGGAAATTATCAACAAACATTTCTCCTTTCCCTTATGAATATCGGCATAGCCTACAAGGTTTCTCCGCTGCTGCATAAGCGGTACTTTTATCGCCATATAATAATAGTGCGTCCTCCGCCAATGTCACGCTGGCTCAGAATAACTATGAGGTGAAGAGTATGAAAAAACGCATTGACAGCACTGACACATTTGTTTACGGACCCGGCACTCCGTTTTACGGTTTTTCGGATGACAGGGGAACCGGACCGGAGCTGAGGGTCATGCCCTCACATTTCAGGTATCCCGTTCTTCCTGCGGCCTGTACGTTTATCCGGAATATCAATACGGACTGAATCATTAGCAGACTTCCCCGCGGAAACCCCTGTGGTCTTCTGCGGGGAACATATCCTGTCACTGAAAAAATATATGCCGGACTGCCCGGTAATATATCCCGGATCATCATTTCCGGAAAGTCAGCGGAAAAACGCTTTTGAAATTGCCGGAAAAATATTGTAATTTCTTTTTTGCAAATTTTCAAAAAACACTTGACAAAGTGTTCTGCCTGTGGTATCATAAACAAGTCGTCAGGAAGCTGCGACGGCACGGTAGGCTGGTGTAGCTCAGTTGGTAGAGCAGCTGATTTGTAATCAGCAGGTCGGGGGTTCAAGTCCGTCCACCAGCTCCACAACAACTTGATATGGGAGAGTTCCAGAGCGGTCAAATGGGGCAGACTGTAAATCTGTTGCTTCGGCTTCGGTGGTTCGAATCCACCCTCTCCCACTTTTAAACCTTCTGTCATTGACAGAGGGTTTTTGTTTTATAATTTTTCGTTTCAGTCTGCGAAGTGCTGATTCCGCTTTCCAAATTCAGCGAAGCGCTTAAGGCAACTCCGCACTTCTGATTTCTCACCGGAACAGCATTGTATATTGTGTTGCCTTAAGCAAGCCGATAGCCATAAAAATGAAATAAAAACGACCCCTTTTGCCAAAAACAAAAGAGGTCGATTTTTTATAGGTCGTATCGGTGTCTGCGGCATTGAAAGCCGTAATGACAAGCCGGTATTTATCTGTCTGCCATGTCGGCGTAGGGGATGCGGGGGTGTACGTTCTTGTACGCAGGACGTATGATCTTTCCGCTGTTTACAAGCTCCTCCATACGGTGAGCCGACCAGCCTGCAATTCGGGCAATAGCAAAAATTGGGGTAAAGAGCTTCGGCGGCAGATCCAGCATACTGTAAACAAATCCGCTGTAGAAGTCTACGTTTGCGCTGACGCCCTTGTATATGCGGCGCTCCTTTGCGATGACTTCCGGAGCGAGCTTTTCTACCATGGAATACAGGCGGAACTCGTCCATACGGTCCTTTTCCTCGGAAAGCTTTTCCACAAAGCCCTTGAACACCCTTGCTCTGGGGTCGGATATGGAGTATACCGCATGACCCATGCCGTAGATGAGTCCCGATTTGTCAAAGGCTTCGCCGTGCAGCAGCTTTGCAAGGTAGCTGCGTACCTCATCTTCATCGGTTATGTCGGAAATGTTTTTCTTCATGTCCTCAAACATACGGACTACCTTTATGTTTGCGCCGCCGTGCTTGGGACCCTTAAGTGAACCGAGAGCCGCCGCAATGGCAGAATAGGTATCCGTGCCGGAGGAGGAGACAACGTGAGTGGTAAAAGATGAATTGTTGCCGCCGCCGTGTTCCGCATGAAGAACAAGAGACATATCCAGCAGCTTGGCTTCAAGATTGGTATATTTTGAATCGGGGCGGAGCATATAGAGGATGTTTTCCGCCGTGGAAAGCTCCGGCTGGGGCGAATGTATAAAGAGACTCTGGTTCCTGTGATAGTGGTTGTATGCCTGATAGCTGTAAACGGATATGACCGGGAACTGGGCGATAAGCTGCAGGCACTGTCTCAGGACATTGGGCAGGGAAGTGTCGTCTGCGTTGGGGTCGTATGAATAAAGCGTAAGAACGCACCGCGCAAGGGCGTTCATCATGTCGTTGCTGGGAGCCTTGAGTATTACGTCACGGGTGAAGTAATGGGGCAGACGGCGGTAGGCGGCAAGTATGCGCCTTATCTGTTCAAGCTGGGCCTTGTCGGGAAGCTTTCCGAACATGAGAAGGTACACTACCTCCTCAAAGCCGAACCTGTCATCATTTATGAATCCCTTTACAATGTCTTCGACGTCAACGCCGCGATAGTACAGCTTGCCGTCACAGGGACGGGTCTCTCCGTCTACAACGGTGGTGGAGCATATCTCTGAGATCTCTGTAAGACCCGCAAGCACACCCTTGCCGTTGATGTCACGCAGTCCGCGCTTTACATCATATTTTGAATACAGGTTCTTGTCTATCGCACCCTGTTCGGCGCAAAGGACGCTCAGATCCTGCAGCTCGGGCGTTATGCGAAAAAGGTCTTTGTTTATCAATGTTATCATCTCCGTTGCTTTGGTTTTGTGTAAATGAATAAATGGATCCTTGAGTATTTATTGCTGTATTGTAGTACAATAATAAAAACAATGATATTATTATACCACAAAACGGCAGATTGTAAAGAATGGGTATGTAGATATTTTATGAATTTTATATTAAGGACAAAAAGTCCGTAGTGATGACATTTTACCTGCCGCTCACACAAGAGCCGACCCCTGAAAGACCGACCTCGCCTTCAGCTCATGCTGTATGGAGTTCAGAACATGGCGCTTGTGTCCGCTCCACAGGGGAGCGACCAGCAGACTGCGGTTCCCGTCGCCTGTCAGCCGGTGAATGACGACATTTGGCGGCAGCACGGTCAGTACATCCGCAACTGCGGCGGCATATTCCTGCTCCGTCATCACATCAAAAACACCGTTGTTATACATCTCTTCAAGTCTTGTGCCTCTCAGCACATGAAGAAGCTGCAGCTTCACACCGTCCGCTCCGGATTCACCCACATAGCGGGCGCTTTCCTTCATCTGTTCCACTCTTTCAAAGGGCAGCCCGAGTATCAGGTGTACAATGACGTTTGCACCGATTTTTTTCAGCTCCCTTACCGCATTGTCGTAACAGGAAAGGTCATAGCCCCGGTTTATCAGCTTTGCGGTGGACGGGTGTACGGTCTGCAGTCCCAGTTCTACCCAGAGAGGCTTGATCTTTGCAAGCCGTGACAGCAGCTCTGTCTTTTCGGGTTCGAGACAATCGGGTCTTGTAGCTATTGAAAGCACGTCTATGTCCGGACGCTTTACAACGGGCATAAACAGCCGTTCAAGATGATCGACAGGAGCGTATGTGTTGGTATAGGCCTGAAAGTATGCGATATATCCGCAGCCCTGGGCTTTTGAAGCCACAAGCGCTTTTGCGTATTCTATCTGTATGTCTATTGGTTTTCTGCGGTCTGCGGAAAAATCTCCCGAACCTCCGCTGCAGAAAATACAGCCTCCGGTTCCGACTTTTCCGTCACGGTTGGGGCAGGTCATCCCGCCGTCAATGGATAGTTTGTACAGCTTCCGGTCAAACGTTTTTTTAAGATAGCAGTCAAGGCTGTAGTAGCGTCTGCCGTTCCATGAACGGAACAGTTCTTTTGTGTCCATTTACGGTTCTCCTCAAAAAAAGAAGGAAATCAAAGGATGCCGCCGTGACTGTCGTGTCTGACAGCTCAGTGACTCCTGAGATTCCCTTCCTGACGAACTTTCCTGATGTTCTTATGCTTCGGGAGCAAAGTTTTCCTTGCCTACACCGCAAAGAGGACAGGTCCAATCATCGGGAATATCCTCAAAAGGTGTACCCTCTGCAATGCCGTTGTCGGGATCGCCGTTGTAGGGCTCATATACATAGCCGCAGATCTGACACACATAATTCATACCGGATACCTCCATAATATTTTGGTTGCATCTCATTATACATTATTTATCCGTTATTGTCAAATATTTTTGGCTCGCCGGTCGCGCTGGTCGCTCAACTGACGTTTCGCTCTGAACTTGGACAGTATAATATTATTCCCGCGCCGGACGCCACGTCATATACCGGTTCCGTCCGCCGATGTGACCCTTAATCGGGTCACTTTCCGGCTCCTGTTATGAGAGTTTTGTGATTCATGTGCTGCCCATAGTTTGACGTGCCTGTTTATTCGGAAGTAGAATTATTTGTAAGATACTTACAAATATAAATATCTTTTGATATTCATTATTCGCTGAGTGAACGAAATGAGCGTTTCCGCCTGTTTTATCGGACCCCGTATTGACCCTGAAAAAGCCGTAATTGCATCGGAAAGTTGCGGATGTCACTTGACCGAATTACGAAGCGATCATGTGTTTTGTACCCGCGGTTTATTTTATGTCGTAAATGATACGTAAATGATACTCCGAAAATTCTAAAAAAACACTTGCATTTTTTTAATTTGTATGCTATACTATTGAAGTCGTCCAGACAGATACAACACGGAGAGTTGTCCGAGCTGGCCGAAGGAGCACGATTGGAAATCGTGTAAACGGCAACAACCGTTTCGAGGGTTCGAATCCCTCACTCT
>JBGUWL010000237.1:0-22193 GCA_045221075.1 Acutalibacteraceae bacterium | reverse complement strand
CTACTTCCGTAAACGCATACGATACATGGGCGGCCGCGTTATTGCCGTCCATGGTCTTGTAGTGTCTCTCCATACAGTCATCTCCATTCTATAAATTCGTCGTGTTTGTTGCCGACATACATAAGTAGAATACCGTATTTCAGCTGCTTTGTAAAGCGCAATCAAAACACCCCGGCGATTTTTGTTGAGTCTTAACGCATTTGATTATCAAAAATTGTACACTTTTCAATTCCCGTATGCTATAATGAATACCTATTCAATATGCTATTCTCTGAAACAAGCATAAATCCGACACGGAGGTGTATGCCATGGCGGCCGGGCCGGGCCCTCGCGGGCCGATCAAATTCCTCACGGAAGAAGAAAAGCAGAGCATGCCGAAGGTGACAAAGGAGCTCATGCTGCGCATCCTCTCTTATCTGCGACCCTACTGGCTCCAGCTCCTGCTGGTGCTCGTCGCAATCGTGCTGTCGGCGACGGTGGGGCTGCTGCCCTCCATCATCACCGGCCGCATCGTGGACGAGGCGCTGGTCGGCAAGGACATGAAGCTGCTGATCCAGCTCCTGCTCATGGCCTTCTTCACGCTGGCCCTGTCGCAGGTGATCAGCGTTCTGGAGAGCTATATCAACGCCTGGATCTCCCAGCGCATCATCTTCGATATGAAAAACCAGATGTACGATCACCTGCAGCACATGCCGCACTCCTTCTTCTCCACCGAGAAGCAGGGCGACATCATTACCCGTATGAATACCGACATCTCCGGCGTCAGCTCCGTAATCTCCGGGACGCTGTCGAGCATTGTGAGCAATATTGCCACGGTGGTGACCACGCTGGTCGCGCTCTTCACCATGAGCTGGCAGCTCGCAATCGTGGGCATTCTGGTCATTCCCCTGCTGATCCTCCCGACCCGCAGCGTCGGCCGTACGCGCTGGCAGCTTCTCAACGAGAGCCAGGCCAAGAACGACGAGATGAACCAGCTCATCAACGAGACGCTGTCGGTCTCGGGTTCCCTGCTGGTCAAGCTCTTCACCCGTGAAAAGCGGGAGTATGACCGCTTTGTCAAAGTCAACGAAGAGGTCACGCAGCTTGCCCTCAAGGAACAGCGCAGCGGCAAATGGTTCCGCGTGGTGATGGGGATGTTCACCCAGCTCGGGCCCCTGCTCATTTACTTTGCGGGCGGCTGGCTCATCATCACCGGGAAAGATCCCACGCTCACGGTCGGCACGGTCACGGCCTCCGTCTCGCTTATCAACCGCCTGTACCGCCCGGTGGAGTCTCTGCTGAACATCCATGTGGACTTCACCCGTTCCCTCGCCCTGTTCACCCGCATTTTCGACTACTTCGACCGGGAGCTTGCCATCGTCTCCCCGCCGCACGGGCGCAGGGCCTCGATGGACGAGAACTGCGAGATCCGCTTTGAGCATGTGCAGTTTTCCTATCTGCCGGAAAAGCCCCTGCTCACGGACATCAACTTCACGATCCCGACGGGCAAGATGTACGCCGTGGTCGGCCCCTCCGGCTCCGGCAAGTCCACACTGGTCAACCTGATCCCGCGCCTCTACGATGTGACGGGCGGCGCGGTATACATCAACGATATCAACGTCAAAAGCTATGACCTCACGTTCCTGCGCTCGAACATCGGCGTCGTGACGCAGGAGAGCTATCTCTTCAACGGCACCATCCGGGACAATCTGCTCTATGCCAAGGAGGACGCCACGGAAGAAGAGCTGGAGGCCGCCTGCCGCATCGCGAACATCCACGACTTTATTATGAACCAGCCGGACGGCTACGATACCGAGGTCGGCAACCGCGGCCTGAAACTCTCCGGCGGCGAGAAGCAGCGCCTTTCCATCGCGCGCGTCGTGCTCAAGGATCCGCGCATTCTGATCCTGGACGAGGCCACTTCCGCCCTCGATTCCATCTCCGAGAACGCCATTCAGGACGCGCTGGAGGCCATCATGTGCGGCAGGACGAATATCGTGATCGCCCACCGTCTGACCACCATTCTCAAGGCGGACAGCATCCTCGTTGTCAAGGACGGCGTCATCACCGAGCAGGGTACGCACGACGAGCTGCTCGCCCGCGGCGGGGTCTACCGCGAGCTCTACGAGACGCAGTTCCGGCAGGTACTGGATTATGAATCGGAGCACGGCGATGGCAAAGAAAAAGACACGGACGAGCATCCGTGAATAATTCGTTAACACTTCCAGAGAAAGGCAAATCGCTATTGACAACTTCTGTTCCCCGTGATATTATATTTAAGCTTTCAGGAGCATAGATGAATATCGCGGGGTAGAGCAGCTGGTAGCTCGTCGGGCTCATAACCCGGAGGTCGTTGGTTCGAATCCTTCCCCCGCAACCACTAAAACCGCTTGATTCTTTCAGAATCGGGCGGTTTTGTTCATTTTCCGGACAAGTTTGTTATTTCGTTATCTGCACAATCCGGCAGGAATTCAACACACGAAGCGGCAAAGGAGCCGTCCCCGGTCAGTGGGCGGCTCCTTTGCTTTTCAGGTATTGTCTTGATCCGCTTCTCTTCTTCGGCGTCATTTCCGCATACGGTCGGCCGCCGGGAAGCGCGGGACGGTCGAACGCGCCGCTATGTCAGTCCGCGGTGAGGGTGCAGGTTCCTTCGCTGATCTGCAGGGCGGTGTTCTTTTCCAGGGTGAGTCTGACGGAATCCCCGGCCTTGAGCTCAAACGACTTGAGGACGGCGCCGTAGTCGCCGATGATCTTCACCTCGGCGTTGATAAGGTTGCTCATCGCGCCGCCGAGCGAGTCAAACAGTCCGCCGAACGCGCTGTCGGAGCCGCCGTACAGATTCCCCAGCGTGGAATAAATGTCGCCGTAGCTCTCGCCGGAGGTCTCCACGCATTTGAGCGTGTAGCTGCCGGGCTCGATATCCTGACCGATGATGAATTTGCCTTCCCGCAGCTTGAGCTCCTTTGTCAGACTGAGGCCGCGCCTGACCATCTCCTTCCGCGCCTCTTCGTACCAGTATTTGAGATCGTCGTCGCTGAAATCGTCAAACGCGCCGGGCTCGGCAAAGGCGGTGCAGGGCAGCAGGGCCAGCGCGAGCGCCAGAACGAGCAGGACAGAGAGCAGTTTTTTCATGATGTTCCTCCTTCGTGAGTGTTTTTCGTTATACTGCAAGGCTTATTATAGCAAAGAGCTGCGTTCCCCGTTGACCCCGAATCGGTGGCAGCGGGGAATTTTTCAGGTCAGAAACGGCGGGAGATCGTTTTCCCGCAGGATCGCGTCGACGTCGTGGATATCGCAGATTCTGTTTTGAAACGCAACGATAAAGGCCGCGTCGCGGGGTATCCGCCCCAGAAGCGGAGCCATCCCGTACAGGATCAGCGCCTCCTGCGTCTCGTCCAGCCGGAACTGTGCCGCCAGACAGAGGCGCAGGATCACGTCGCGCTGCGTCGTGTGCTTTTCCTCGGCGATGAGCTTGTAGCCGTAGCGCTCGGAGAGGTCGGCGGCGAGAAAGACATCCTGCTGCAAGACGCCCTTCTCCTTAAACTTTGCGCGCATGTACGCCGCCCACGGCCGCTCGCCCCGGATCAGCGCCCCCTCCTGCCGCTTGAGGAAAGCCGGGAGCTCCGCCGGGGTAAGCCGCAGCAGTTCTTCCTCAAATTCGTCCTCCCGGTTCCAGATTTCTTTTGCCAAGACGTTCACCCTTTCTATAGTTGAACGCCGCCCGGATTGACCCGAGCGGCGCTCTGCTATAGGGGCTGTATTTTTTGCGAAGAGACTTTATGACAAAAAAGTCAGTACACAGTTGACGTAGGATGACATAAGCTGTATAATGCAAATGACGTTGGGCGACGCACTACTGCCATATTATTATCAACAGGCACTCAAAATGCCTGAAGAGAGGAGGGAGTAGTATGAGGAAACTCGAGGTCGCCCTGGCCTATCTGGAGACCACTGTCGCTATCGGTAAGATAGTTCTTGACGGTGCCCAGAGCATTCTGAATCTCTTCAATGAGCGCAGATGAAGGGCGAACGTCAGGGAGGCACATAGTCTTTTGATTATGTGCCTTTTCTTTATAGAGGAGATGCCTGTATGGATATTATCGATAATAGCATTAATAGAAGATTACTATCTGGTTACTTTGCAACTAAACAATTATTTGCTGAATCAGCAACAGAAAACCAAAGTCACGAAAGAAGCATTACAATTGCTGCTGACACACTTGCAAGCCTTAGACTTGGTATTGATTTCTCTCCTTTACTCATTTCAAATGCATATGATCTAATTAAGGAAATGGAGATGATAGATTTCTCTCATTTGTTGGAATCACCAAGCTTATTGAATAGCTTGATTAATACCATGATTCCTAATGACTATTTTGCGATAGATGAAGAATTGCTTCTTCGTTCATGTCAGCTTTATCCCGCTGTAACAGCAATAGATAAAATACTATGGTTTAATGCCTATGCCGCCGAAACTGGATACACGTTGTCCCTTGATGATGAAAAAGATGAAGTAGTTGATGCCATAAACACGTGGGTCTGCTTGCTTAGATTGTTCCAAGAAAAGGAAATGCAATTTCAAAAAACTATTAACGTGAATTTGGCGTTGAAGAAAAACGTTAATATTTTAGAATTGCTTGGCAAAAACTGGAATACGCGCTTTAATCGATATTTAATACCTTTATCAAAGGAAGAAAAACTACGCTTGTCGAATCTAAAGAGTGAAAGAGAAACAATACTTTCTCAATTTGAAATCAAGAGAAAGCAGGCATTTTCAATAGCTCTTAAAACTGATAGACAGTGGGGTTTATTTCTTCAAATAATCAATGATCTAGCTAAAAACGAGTTTGATGTCATATCAGAGATAATGAAACCCATTTCTTCAAAGAAAAAACTAAACACAATATACAATTATCAATCAATTATTCGTGGAATTGAAAATGGTCACTATTTTTTAAATGGAGAAAAAATTGAACTATCAGAAGTATACGATGTTGTTACGGTAAGGTTTTGTAAAGCTCAGAATTATTGTCGCGCTCACTTAGATAGTGGTAAATCCTTTGTTGTCAATCCTGTGATACTTGACTTGGCTCAAACACCTAATACTGTTAATTACCTCTACATACTATTTCATCAATTTCGACTCTCGCCAAAGAAAGAGACAGCTATTCAATTTCTTTCTGTTGCATTGCAGTGCACGAGAAGGAATTTTAGGTTAAAGAATGAACAAAAAAATCACTCGATCAATGATATTATAGAAGAGTTTTATAATACTGTCACAGCATTTTATAGCAATCACGAGGCAATTATTAACAAGATGTCGTTTGGTAGAATACAAAATGATTCTGCCTTAGTAAACGAAAATTTGTATTCATTGGAGACAATATCTTTTCTAGAATCAGAATTAGCTGAATTTGTTAACACTGCCCTAGATAATATAGAATCCTCTAATCAGAAATATCACAGAATGAGAAAGAGAACAAGTAACCAGCTTATAAAAGAAATAGATGATGCGAAAAACACATGTAACCAACTCGATCAAATGGCAGAATCAAGGCAAATCGTTGTATCATTGAATATCATTTATATGTTTAGTGAAGTTCTTCGCATCATATTAACAAATCCACGTATTCACATTAATCTTCGAAATCCCGAGATTGTAAAAATGCAACGCTATAAACTTCGTCAAATTGATAGCGCCTTAGTTCAATGTGTATATTCAAATTTAGACCCACGCGAAATGGGAATGCTCGAATATCGAGAAAGAATAGGGATAGAATCGCAAATACTCTCAGAGCAGGAAGCTTTGGTAGATCAATATATAAATCAGCAGTTTTCTGAAGTATTGAAAAGTAGACTAGAACAACTTATTGACTCGATTGAAACCCAAGATATTAGTCAATTGATAGAGACCAAAAGACAGATCAGGCAAGAAATACTAGCATTTCCAGCATGTGATGAAAAAGAGCACTTTGCAGCATGGCTTGATCAGATAAGCGATCGAATTGGAACAGTTTTAGTTGAAAAATGCAAAGATAATGTAAATGAATTTACCCAAGCGATAGAAAAGATTACATCAGGACTCGGACAGAATAGTGAGAAATTACCGCGTTCAGCAATTGAGTCCTTAGCAACTGCTGAAATCCTTTTTCATAAATATGTTACTGCGGATTATGCAAAAAGCGGATTTGATTATAGTAGCATTTCCGCTTTATACTATCAGGCTTTTGAAAATGCATATAATGCACTTATATGGTACGGTTATGCTGAAAAGTTGAACACCTTAGAAATCAAAGGTAAAAAGTTTACTGAAATAATGGATGACTCAAAAAACCGAGCAATACAGATTCCTGAGGCAAAAGGATATTTGGATCCAGATCCGAAAAACAGAAAGTATTACATCGAATATTCCACAAATAAGCAGCCAAGCGCAAGGATTATGCCACGGTGTATGTACAAAAGCTTTGCGATCATTATGAAGAACATTATCAAGAACAGCAAATTACCCAAACTATGTGACTACTTTGCTGGGATAACCGGTTTTACTTGTAGTGCGGAAATGTTTAATAATGATGATTTTATGTACAAATGCAAAACTTTTGCTGAAATGGTTGATAATTCAACAGAAAATCGAAATAACGCTTCCCATGGCGGAACAAAAATCAGTATGTCTCAATGTAAAGATGATAAGAGAACCGTTATAAATGAAGTGGAAGCCGTGCGGCATAATAGCGTTGGACTTATTCAGCAGTTGCTATATTTGATTCCATCAAACACGCAAAACTCGGAGAATTGATGTTGCCTAGGCATATTCAAATGAGTTAAACACTTCATCACAGTATCCCTCATAGTCCCGATACCCCAAGACCAGCAGATCACGATCCAGCTCATCGAGCGCCTCGAAGAACGCCTGTTCTTCCCTCTTGTTCAGCTCGCAGCCGATCAGACAGTATTTTTCGCTTGCCTCATGGCGAAAGACCGCGCGGAGCCGGAAGCTGCGGATGCCGCTTCGCTCAAGGATTCGGAAGGACTTCGGCTCCGCGCTGTCGGCGTACACATACGTGCGCCTGAACAGGCTCTTCGGGAACCCGGTTTTCAGACCGATGCAGTTGATCAGATTCTCCATAATCAAAACAAGCCTCCCTTATGAAATGATGTTTTCACAAGGAAGGCTGTATTTTTTGGAAAGCCCCATATTCGCGGCGTATAACCGTACTTCCGCCGCGTGGGTCAGGTTTTTTCAGCTTTGAAAACAGTGCGGTTTTGCCCCGTTATGAAATACTGGCGGAGTTCCCCCGGATGTGGTAGAATAGGATATCTTCTGTTTCTGCAAAACGATGAGCGAACGGATAAAACCGCGGGGCCTGTCCGGCGCGCTGCTCCGGCCGCTCTGCCATGAAGGATATGACGTCATGATTAAACCCATTATGAAGGACCCGATCTTCCTCGCGCAGAAGTCCGCCCCGGCGACCATGCTCGACCTGCCGGTCGCGCAGGATCTGCGGGACACGCTGGAGGCGCATCGCGACGGCTGCGTCGGCATGGCGGCGAACATGATCGGCGTCAGCAAGCGCATCATCATCTTTGACGACAACGGGACCGCTGTCGTCATGTTCAATCCGGAGATCGTCAGATGCTCCGGCCCCTATGAGGCGGAGGAGGGCTGTCTGTCCCTCAGCGGCACGCGAAAGGCCAGGCGCTTTCGCTCGATCAAGGTGCAGTATCAGAACGAGCGCTTTGAAACGCGGCTCAAAACCTACACCGGATGGACGGCGCAGATCATCCAGCATGAGATTGACCACTGCAACGGGGTGCTGATATGAACGTATTGGACGACGATACCCTGCTGTTTTTCAGCGGACATTTGGACGCGCTTGGGCTGTATCAGGCGTTGGAGACGTGGCTGTATGAGGCCTTTCCCCATGTGGAAAAGCGCGTGATGAAAACGCAGATCAGCTTTTACAACCGGCACCTGTTTGCCTGCGTATCCTTTACGCGGGTCAAGCGGAAGGCGGAGCTGCCGGAGGGCTGGCTGACGCTCACGCTCGGGTTTCCCACGCCGCTGGATTCCCCGCGCGTCGCAGTCAGAACGGAGGCCTGTCCCGGCCGCTGGACGCACCATTTTGTCCTGAGCAGCATAGAGGAGCTTGACGAAGAGATGACGTCCTGGATCCGGGCGTCCTATGACTTCGCCGATGCAAAACGACGGCCTGCACGGTGAACCGCGCGGGCCGTCAAGAATAACTCCCCGGTAAACATACTCAATCTGATCCGGATACGGTATGGAATATCAGCTTACACTTTGTACGATTCCAAAGCAGTCCAAAACTGCTTTGAAGTCATCCTGCATCAGCAGGCAGGTATCGCGGAGACAGCCTGGCGTTTTGTCCCATATTATTCTGTTACAGCGCCGGGAGGGAACTCTATACTTCTTCCTCTGCCAGACCGAATAAAAACTTCTCCTTGACGGGATTATCAATGACGTGTACCGGTTTGATCTGGTTTGCGCTTGCGCCCTTATAGATCAGCAGGTCTCTGTAAAGCCGATAGGTCTGCATCTCCAGGATCTCCAGCTTCAGGGGACTGAGCGTCCCGTTCTCAAGATGCCGTGCGTAGGATTCGTTCTTCTCGGCAATACCCTCCTCCAAAAGATCGCGCAGCTGATGCTCCTGCTCCGCGCTGAGCGGACGGACAGGCTCAATAAACAGGACATAGCGCGCGGGCGACAGGCTGTAGTCGGCGTATACGCTCCACTCGACGACTTTCAGCCCCGTCTTTTCGCTCATACGGTCGACCGCGTACTGGATGGTATCCTCCGTGGTCTTCTCACCGGTGATATTGAGCATCTGATGCTTTCTGTACGCAAAGCAGATGACCGGCGATTGGCCGCTGTATCCAAGGACCCGGATCACATCTCCGATCCTGTAGCGGTAAAGACCGGAGAGGTTGGTCATGATGATCTCGTAGTTTTTTCCCGGCGTCAGCTCGTCGAGGGAAAGCGTGTGCTCCTGCAGCCTTTCGGCCGGAAGCTCCATGTCTTCCTCCGGAATGAACTCAAAGTATCCCGCTTCCGGAACCACCGTGTATTCTGCGCTGTCCATACGCGTGATGACAGCGATCATTCCTTCCGAGGCGGCGTATACGCCCATGGATATCGGAATGTCCCCGGTAAAGCGGCGAACCTTCTCCGTGTAGACGGCAAAGCTGCCTGAGCCGATTGCGTTGAGCGCGGCAAATCTCGGCCAGACGGCAGAGACAACCGGCTGTGCAAACCCCTGTCGAAAGATTTTCCGCAGCTCTTCGGCCCGTTCCGGATCGGGGCTTAAGGATTCGTTCAGACGCCCGGCAAGCTCTTCCGGAATGTTTTTTTCTGAATCAAGGCGCCCGGCCTCAATATCTCTGCATAACGATTCCCAGTTCTCTTCCAGATAACTGAAAAAATCGCTGACCGAGGACATGAAGATGCCGACGAGAAACGTGGCATTCCGTTCCTTCAGGGCATAGAAGGCTTTGAGATAGGTGTAATCCATCTCGGAGTCCCCGAACATGGTCTCCGGAGGGCCGGCAAGGCGCTTGGCGATCTCCTCCTTATGGGAGAGAAGGAGATGGGACGAGATAACGCCGAGCGGCGTCCCATCCTCCACATGGGAGGAGGAGACGACCGACAGATAAACGCGCTTGCCTTCCTCATATGCCTTCCCGGTCCTGTCAAGCGTATAACGGCGAAGGACATCCATGTGCGAATTCGCGAAGACCCGATTCATCCGAAACGCCCGATCCGTCATGGGAATTTTTTTCACAACGCCGACGCTGCCGGACGTTGTGGCATACAGGAGCACCGGATAGGCCGTCAGGAGATTTTTTTCTCCCTTTGTCATCCGCTCAATGGCGTCCGCATAGTCGTCATATTCGGAAAAGGGTACACGGCGCTTGTATTCGGCGGGGGAGCGAATCTCCGAAAAACCGTGCTCTCTGCCAAAGGCGGTTCCCGCGTTGTCCCTGACCAGGTCAAGCAGCAGCTGATCGCTGTACTCCCCGGCGGCGCTGCACTCCCGCGCAAGACGGTCCAGCGCGCTCTCCTTATTTTCCATCATGATCTGCCCTCCTTGAACTTCATGTACGCAGGATTTTCTCTTCACCGGTTTGAGCTTGTCCATGGTATGCTCCTTCACAGCGTGCGGTATCCAAAGTATTCTTGCCCACAGTGTAACAGCCGTGAAAGGAATTTTCAACAAAATATAATGAACAGCCCGCCATAGCTTTTCTTCCATGTATGCGCTGAAATTTGTGAACTTTTCAGGCCATATTCCTGGCCTTTCCTTGCCTGCGTTTTGACCATTATTTTGACCCTTTACAGCTTCAACATCATAGAATCGTATGGTCTGACTGATACACAATATTTCTGATTTTGTACAAAATAGCACTGATTTGCACTGAAAATAGTATATAAAATTTTGCTCTGTTACTTTGAATCCTTCCCCTGCAACCAGTAAGGAAGCTCTATTTTTTGAATAGAGCTTCCTTTTTTCCTTAGAAGAGGGCGATGATCCATGAACGAACTGATCATCAGCCAGCTCCAGGCAGTCGTAGCGCCTCTCGCCTCACAGTACGGAGTGGAACGGATGTATCTTTTCGGATCGCGGGCAAGAGGCGACCATCGGCCGGACAGCGATTATGATTTCCTGATTTCCAAGGGACGTGTTCAGAGTCTCACTACCCACGCGGCGCTGTGGCAGGATTTGGAGGACGCGCTGCAAGCCCCGGTCGATCTTGTGCCCGATACCTCCAGTGACATGGAATTGATCCGTCAGGCCAGAAAGGACGCGGTGTTGATCTATGCGCAGCAGAGATGAAATCCGGCTCGGTTGACTATCAGGAGCTTTGGCAAACCTCGCATGAGGATATTCTTTCGCTGAGAGCATATTTGGAACAGCATACATGAGAATCGACGCCCCCATAGACCGTAGGCAAGCGGTTCAGGGGGCGTTTTTTGTATCAGGCGGAGGCCGTGTGTTCCCTCAAGAGCACTTATGCAAGGCTCAAAGAGATCAAGCCGGAGTTTGTGACCGACACGGTCATCGAGCGCTTTGAAGCGTGAATTCTGACAAGCAAAAACGGCTCCGTATTCTGGCAAAAGTATAGCACACTTTCGGCAAAAAGGAAGCGCCGCGCGCAGTTTTTTCCGGCCGGTTGCGATAAAGCGAACAGCGCACCGTTCGGGGCTGTCCCGGTCGGTGCGCTGCTCTCTCAGTCTGCGGTGAGGGTGCAGGTCCCTTCGCTGATCTGCAAGGTGGTGTTCTTCTCCAGCGTGAGTCTGTTGGAATCTCTGGACTTGAGTTCAAAGGATTTTAGGACGGCGCCGTAGTCGCCGATGATCTTTACCTCGGTATTGATAAGGTCGCTCATCATGCCGCCAAGCGAGCCGAAAAGCCCGCCGAACGCGCTGTCGGAGCCGCCGTACAGATTCCCCAGGGAAGAATACAGATCGCCGTAGCTCTCGCCGGAGGTCTCCACGCATTTGAGGGTATAGATGCCGGGCTGGATATCCTGGCCGACAATGAACTTGCCTTCCCGCAGCGTGAGCTCCTGTGTCAGACTGAGACCGCGCCTGACCATCTCCCGCCGCGCCTCTTCGTACTCTATTTCTCTCCAGTTTGTTGTACGGCCGGTCGCTCAGAGCTAAAGCGTGCCGCGGAATACCCGGAATCGCTTACCCCGCCCGGCGGCCGTAGAAGCTCCCGTCCAGTTCCACGTTGATCGGGTTCAGCACTCTTTCCGTTGTATATAGTTCGTCCGTCTCCGGATTTATCCCCATCTTCATGGTGTTTGAATTTGCGCTCATCGCCCAGCGAACCTCGTTCAAAAGCGCCTTCGCGTCGTCGAAAGCCTTCTCCTGCATGCCTGCGCAGTATTTCGTCATCTCTCGCTGCGCTTCCGCGGGATCGGTTTTCAGAAGCTGATTGACCTCCTCAAGCTCAGCGGCCATCCCGTCGATCATGTGCTTCTCGGCGGTGTGCCAGTACGCCCGCACCGGAATGCCGTAGATCTTATAGTCCGTCAGGCACAGGGTATTCAGCTCCTTGAACGTGAACCAGGGGTACGCGTCGGACTCAAAACAGCCAATCCGATCCTCCGGCTGGTTGGCCGCATAAGCGTCTGAAGGTTCTGTGCAGAGAATGTTCAGCGGCACGAAGACACCGTAGGGCGCCGGGGCCAGGCTCACCCACGCGGTGCCTGCAAGGGCCGGGGGCAGTTCGGGTCTGAGATGTACGATGTGCACACTCATGGAGGTATCCGTGCCGATCACGCGCATGTCGATCCGTCCGGTCTCATCCGGGCTGTACGGGGTTCCCTCATAGCGGTTGCGCATCAGCTCCATCACGCTCTCCAGTGAAACTCGATTCTCCGGCGTGAAGACCAGAGGATAGCGGTCGTTTTTGTCATAATCTCCATAGGCCGAGGGGGCCAGCAGCTTGTGGCCGATCCAGGTGCGCATATGGCTGTAGTCCTCCACGGTCTCGGGACCGGCATAGGTCGCCAGCAAATTCAATTCGCCGTTTTTACCGTAAACTGCGAATCCGTTTTCCACCGCCAGCTTCTCCAGATTCTCGGAAGTGATGCAGTCGGCATAGTCCGAGAGATATTCCAGATTGAATTCGTTGCCGAAGACAGACACCTTGTCTTCCGGCAGTTTTACAGCCGCGTACTGATGCCCGGTGTACATTTCCACATACCAGGCCTCTTTCTGGTCAATGATCAGCGCAATGTTCGTCTCCGCGCTTCCGTACTGGTCGATCAGCTGCGCGAGTTTCTGCACGGCTTCCCGTGCGCTCCGGCTGACGGCGATCACCAACTGGTTCATCGTGGTCTCGGTGATCCCGTGCGCTATCCAGGGATCCGCGGTCATGGCGGCCTTATTGCTGAAGGCCGTTACGGACATGGTCATCGCAACGCCATACTCGTTGATGCAGACCGCGTCGTCCAGCCCGCTCCCGTTCTGCAGTTGGGCCGAGGCCATGAGCGGCGTCCCGATGTACTTGAAGGTCGTGTTCGGCAGATCAAAAAAGCTTGAATGCTCGTTATCCACCGGCATCTGCCGATCCTGATCCTGCTCTATGCGCGGCACGACCGACATCCGTTGGGGGAAATTGCCCTGCGTGTCGTTTGAGCGGGCGATGATCACGCTTCCGTCCGTAGTCGCTTCCCTGCCGATGTAAACGCCGGTGCAGGCATATGCGGTGCCGGTAAACAGGCAGAACAGGAGCAAAAGCGGAATCAACAGACAAAGGATTTTTTTCATCGTTCATTCCTCCTTAATTTAAATTCAAAAAACTGCTGTATGGTCATTATAAAGTGCTTCCGTTCCGTTCGTCAAGCTCAAATCGGAATGTGTCAGCAGGGACTGTTTTGAATAACTCGCTTGATTACGGATATGTCAATCAAAGCCGGCCCTGACAGGCGCGGAAACGATGAAGCCGGAATGAAACCGCAGGGGATTTTTGTTGTATTGGCCCGGCGTATCCTGTATAATGGAGCAAACAGAGCAGCCTTTAGGCGGAAAACGGGATAATTCTATGATGAACGAGGAGATGGGGGTATATATGACGGAGATTAACGAGGCATTTGTAAAAACCATCATCAGGCTGGTCGGCGGAGAAAAGAACATTAGCTCCGTAACGGACTGCATGACCCGTCTGCGCATCAGCGTCCTGGACGACAGCGCCGTGCAGGACGAGGCTCTGCGGCAGCTGCCGGAGGTGCTGGCTGTCAACCATCATACGAAAAACTACCTGGAGATCGTGGTTGGCCCCGGCAAGGCTCGGCAGTGCTTCCAACTGCTGCGGGATATGGGACTCGCCGACGACGCACAGAAGACGGCGCTTTCGCCGCCGGAACAGGAAACCGCCGATGCGGGCACGAAAAAACTTTTGAAACGCCTGTGCCGGGATTTCGGACACATTTTCGCGCCGCTGATCCCCGGTATCTGCGCCGCAGGCATCTGCGCGGGACTTGCAGCGCTTCTGTCTCAACTCGCGCCCGGATATAAGGACAGCCGGATTCTGAACATTCTCTATAATCTGCTCACCGGGGTCAGCACAGCGGCGACGACTTACCTCACCGCATGGGCTGGCTACCGGGCGGCAGAGGTCTTCGGCGGTACGCCGATCCTCGGCGGGCTGATGGGAATGTTTACGGCGCTGGATAACGTCAACCAGATTGCCATGTCAGCGGGGCTCTTCAACGAGGCACAGCCGCTTGACTCCGTCCTGCGAACCGGACGCGGCGGTGTGCTGGCCGTGGTTATCGGCGTCTGGTTCCTGTGCAGGGTCGAGGGCTGGATACGCAAGCGGCTTCCGGACGCACTGGATACGGTGTTCGCGCCGCTGCTGACGCTGCTGCTGGTACTGGTGCCGTACGTATTTGTTGTGATGCCGGGGATCGGATTGTTGTCCACCGGGCTGTGCAGGCTGGTTTCCCTGGTGGCCCTGAGCCCGTACGCCGCCGTTCGTCTGCTTGCGGGTTATGTGAGCGCGGCGCTGTTCCTGCCGATGGTGGCGTTGGGCATGCACCATGGCCTGATCGCCATTTATTCCGTGCAGTTGGAGACGCTGGGCTATGTTACGCTCTACCCCGCTCTGGCCATGGCCGGAGCGGGTCAGGTAGGTGCCGCAGCCGCTCTCGCCATCAAGGCAAAGCGGGCCGGGAACAGCCGCCTGTGTCGGACGATCAACGGCGCGCTGCCTGCGGGTGTGCTGGGTGTGGGAGAACCGCTCATTTACAGCGTAATGCTCCCGCTGGGAAAACCGCTGCTCACAGCCGGTCTCGGCGCGGGTTTTGGCGGGGCCTTCGTCATGTGGGCGGAGGTGGCCTCCACAAGCTGGGGCCCCTCCGGTCTGCTGGGTGTGTTCGTGATGACGGAGGGCCCGCTGGGCGCGGCGAAATCCATCTGCTGCTACCTTGTCGGCCTTGCGATCAGCGCAGTTGCTGCGTTTGCTCTGACCTGGTTTATGATCGGTGAGGACGTGGTGAAGAAAAGCTGAGAGATTATTTGAATCTGTGATATAACAAGGAGGGAAACCGCATGGATTTGGCATTTCTGAATCAGACAGAATACATCCTGGAAGCGTGGAAGAAATACGCGGCGGATGATCCCGCCGCCCTGGCGCTCACGGACGAGCGTCATCCCCGCGGCCTGAGCAGACGGCAGGTGGACGAGTTGTCCGGACGGGTCTACGCATGGCTGAAAGGGAAAAACATCGGCCGGGAAGACTTTGTCTTCCTGTGTCTGCCCCGCGGCGCGGTCCCGCTGATCGCGGTACTGGGCGTATGGAAAGCCGGCGCCGCCTTCACCATGGTGGAGGATAATTATCCGCCGGAACGCATCGCGTATATCCGCAGGGACTGTGCCTGCAAAGTCGTGATTGACGCTGCCGCCTGGGAGGAGATCCTGAAGACGGAGCCGAAGCCCGGCTATGAGACGACCGATTCCCGGGACGCCGCCTTCGCAGTCTATACCTCCGGCACCACGGGAAATCCGAAAGGCGCGCTGCATGAATACGGCAGCATCAAGCTGATTCAAGCGACTTCTCTCGATCCAAGGACAGGCAAGCCCCGACTCACGCAGGCCGACCGGATGGCCCTGATCCCGCCGCTGAATTTCGTCGCAGCTCTTCGGCGCTATATCTACGCCGTGTACGACGGCTGTCACGCCTTTGTCGTACCTTACAGCATCATCAAGAATCCGGTTCTGCTCCGGCAGTATTATCAGGACAATCGCATCACCTTTACCTACTGTTCCCCTTCTCTGATCCGCCTGATCGGAGATCCGGGGCCGACGATCCGCCAGATCCAGATCGGCGGGGAACCGGCAAACGGCATTTATGTTGCGGGGAAAGAGCTGATCAATGGCTACTCCATGAGTGAGTGCGGCTTTCCCCTCGCGGAGTTCGTGATTGACAGGCCTTACGAGACCTGTCCCGTCGGAAAGCCGGACGCGGAGCAGATCGTTCTCCATATCCTGGATGAGGACGGAAAGGAAGTCCCGGACGGCGTGGAAGGGGAAATCTGTGTGGAAGACCCCTTTTTCCGCGGATACATCAATCTGCCGGACAAGACCAAAGAGGCGCTGCGCGGCGGCCTGTACCACAGCGGCGATATCGGCAAAAAGCTCCCGGACGGCAACCTCGTGCTGCTTGGCCGCAGCACGGATATGATCAAGATCAACGGCAACCGGATCGAGCCGGCGGAGATCGAGGCGGTGGGCAAAAAAGTGCTCGGCGTGAAATGGTGCGCGGCCAGGGGCTTTGAAGACCCGCTCCATGCTTTTGTCTGCTTGTACTACACCGGGGATGTCACCTTTGACGAGATGGACGTCCGCCATCAGATGGAGCAGTACCTGCCGTATTATATGATCCCGTCCTATTTCGTAAAGGTGGACGAAGTGCCGCTGCTCCCCAACGGCAAAATGAACCGGAAAGCCCTCCCCAAGCCGGAGGCGAAAGCAGACCTGACGGATTATCTGGCCCCGCGTACCGGGACGGAGAGAATCCTGTGCCGCGCCTTTGAACAGGCGCTGCAGCTCGAGCGCGTCGGGATCCAGGACAACTTCTATCATCTGGGCGGCGACTCCCTCGGAACCATGCGCGTGCTGGCCGCGGCAAATCTGCCGGGACTTTTAGCAGCGGATATCTTTGAGGGCTGTACGCCGGAGCGCATTGCGACCCTCTATGAGGCCCGCAATACCTGTTCCGCGCAGGAAGACACAGCCGTGACGGAGAAACGGGAAAGGAAAAAGGCGCATCCCCTCACGCCCAATCAGATCTCGATCTTTGATTACTGTATTTTCTCTCCGCACTCCATCATGTGGAATCTTCCCCGGCTGTATCGCTTTGGGCCGGACACGGACGCCGGACGTCTGTGTGACGCGGTGAACCGGGCTATAGCAAACCGGCCCGCACTGTATACGGTTTTGGAGTTCAACGAAGAGTGCTCGCTGGTTCAGCGGGTTGTGCCGGAAAAGGCCCTGAAGCTCTCCGTAGAGGAAATCAGCGAGGCGGAATTCGAGCAAAAGAAGGCGAGTCTGCTCTATCCGTTCCATGTGATCGGCGAGCCGCTGATCCACGCATCGCTCTGGCATACGGAGGAATCCGTCTATCTGTTCTGGGATATTCACCATATCATGACGGATGGCTCGGGTATGCAGCTTCTTAACGAGGATATCGTCCGCGCCTGGAACGGGGAGGAACTCCCGCTGGACACCTACTGCACGTATCTGCGCCGGCAGGAAGAGATGCGGGCGGGGAAAAAGTACCGGGAAGACCGGGCGTTCTTTGAAGAGCGCTACGGGACGGACGACTGGTGCATCAACCTCATCCCGGATGTACAGGCAAGACCCGCCGGCAGAACGTTTCTGCCTCTCAAACGCACCGTGCTTCCGGCAGAAATGCAGGAATTTGAGGAGAAGAACCGTATTTCCCGGAACAGCCTCTTCACCGCAGTCGGCCTTCTCGGAATCTGCGCGATGGAAAAGAAAAACCGTGTCATGCTGGACTGGGTCTTCCATGACAGAACAGATGCAGTCCGTCAGAACGCATTTGGCTGTCTCTTCCGTTATGTCACGGTCGGTCTGGAAATCAGTGGGGATATGACGCTGCGGGCGTTTTTCAATGAGGTTTCCGACCGGTCTTATGACAGCCTTGCCCATTGCTCCTATGAGTGGAGCGTGAATAAGGACAATGTCTTTGAGCATGATATGATGATTGTCTGCTATGAGACATCGAAGATTATGAGCGGCAGCAGCATCGGCTCCATCGGCGGAACAAGGCTGAACGTGGAGAGCCGCACGCCGATCAACTCCCGAAGTCTGGCCGTTCAGATCATCGAGAACCCGGACGAAATTGTTCCGTATCTCATGTTCAACCAAGCCATTTACTCGGAGAAAAAGATCGCTCAGGCTGTGGACTGTTTCTCGGAACTGCTGGATCGCATCATGCGAACGGATGATCCGGAGCAGATCAGGGTTTCACAGCTTGTGGACGCTTATTGACCGGCCCCCTGCCTGTGACAGTTCTGCTTCAGGCGAAAAGGCCACCGAGGACTTTGTCCGGGATTATTTTCGTATTCAGCCACAAACCACTGACGAGTTCAATCACACCAGAATATGTATTCCTGCATGCTTCCCGATTTGCCTTTACATCTCCGATTCTGCCTTGCACCTGATCGGCAGAACGCAAATAATACTTGCCCATCCCGGAGCGCCTCTCCACACCGAACTACACCGCCAATCTCTGCCAGGGCGCGGCGGTGGAGTACGTCACCTGCGAGCCGTCGATCATCGCCTGCGAACTGTTCGACGAAGAAGCTGAACCTGAGGAATGAAAAAGGAGCAGGCCGCAGCCTGCTTCGTACATGGGGTTTGAGATAGGATGTTATTCATCACTGGGGTAGCGCCACAGTCCGCCAACAACGCGAGGAAGGCTGTCGACATAGAAATATAGCTGGAATAGCCAAAGCTCTGTATACTTTTTGTGTACTTCTTCCAACAGTTCCGGCGTATTTCCATCCTCAACAATCCGGTTGTTGATTTTTTTCAACTCTTGTAAGAATCCCCGGAGATAATCGAGGGCTTCGGCAAGAGAGTATTGTGTTTCTTCTTTATTATAGGTTTCTTTTCCTGCTGCCAGACCATCTATGATTAATCCCTAACTCTCAACGTAACAGAATTGGTCGAAAGCAGGAAAAAAGCTTGCTTTCGGCCAATTCTTATGCTATAATAGATTACGTGGCACGTAACTTTCTTGCGGGAGGGCGGGATAAATATGGCATATCCGGAATGGGTAGAGAAACAAAAGAGGCCAGGGACAAATATTACTTGCAGTAAGGGAAAGTATTATCTCTATGCCTGTAAGTCAGTTTATGACAAGGAAAAGAAACGTTCTCGGAAGATAACGGGAGCGTATTTAGGAAGGATTACTGAAGAGGGACTGATACCGCCTAAAGAAAAGCAAAAAGAAACCATCAAATATACAGTCAAGGAATATGGTGCAAGCTCTGTAACCTTGGGGATGGCCTCGGAAATCTACGAAAAGTTGAAGTTGGTTTTCCCGAAAGAAGCAGACGAATTGATGACACTGGCTATACTTCGCCTGATTGAACGTTGCCCATTTAAGCGAATAAGTGTCTTATATGAAAAATCTTATCTTTCCGAGCGGTTTCCGGAACTGCCATTGTCCAGCGCGAGCCTTTCCGGTTTCCTCCGGGCAGTAGGCAGTAAGAGGGAAAAGATCGCTCGCTTTATGGATCAAATGATCGGCGGAAGTGAGCATATTCTGTTTGACGGGACAAACATCATTACGAAGTCTGAAAATCTGGACATCAATCGTTTAGGGTACAACAGTCATCGACAGTTCAACCCTCAGATTAATCTGCTGTATGCATTCTCATGTGAGCAGAAAAAGCCCGTATATTATCGTATTGTTCCCGGAAATGTAAGAGATGTATCCTCGTTCAAGAACGCTGTTGTAGAGTCAGGCATTAAGGATGTAACGGTCATTGCCGATAAAGGTTTTGGCTCTCAGGCAAACTTTGAGTTGCTGGAAAGCAGCCAAATCAAATATGTCGTTCCGCTTCGCAGGAATAATGGACACTTTGATCGTGAAAAGCTGAAAACAGGGGATAAAGGCAAATTTGATGGGCATTTTTTGTTCCAGAAACGTGTTATCTGGTATTATGAATACAAAGATCAAAATGCACGATACATTGTTTTCCAGGATAGCACCCTTCGTGCAGAAGAGGAAAAAGATTACTTGCAGCGTGTAGAAGCGCAGCACGAAAACTACACAATGGAAGGATATTTGGAGAGGCAATACGACTTTGGTACAATCCTTTTCCGCACGAATCGCCAAGATCCTCCTGACCAAATCTACAAACTCTATAAGATGCGTATTGAAATTGAGCAGACATTTGACTTCTTGAAGAACCTGCTTGAAACAGATGTTGTCTACCTCCAGGACAAATATGCCGTTGAGGGCTGGGCTTTTGTCAATCATCTTTCCCTTCTATTGACTTACCTTATCTATGACAAGTTGCGCTCGGCAAATCTCCTTTCCAAATTCTCCATCGATGATTTCATTGCCCATCTGAAATACATTCACATTCTGAACATTAAAAACTCCTGGGCCCTGTCGGAAATATCCGGCAAAACCCAGAAGTTCTTAGATGCCCTCTCTATTTCTATTACGTGTCCGGCTGAGAGTTAGGGGTTGAACTATGAAGAAAATGATCGATCTTTTTCTCGTTTTCCTGCTGACGCTTAGCGTTGTTCCGGCAATGGCGGAGGGTCCCGCCATGGATGCCAGGGTTGTTGGAATCAATGAATACGGCCATGCGAAGTTGGACATCACAGAAGCGGATTTCAGCAGGGCCGGATTTGACCTGGGGGATATCGTCACGGTGACTTGCGGAAGCTATATCGGCGATGTGCCCGTCTTCAACGGTTACTACGTGGATCGCGGAGGCTGCATGATGCGCGTTGATCCTCACGAAGACGACATCAGCCTGTGCATCAACTACGGCAATTTCTCGGAAGCAGCGGGCGTCGGTGCGGGCGATGCCGTGACCATAGCGATGAAGGAAAAAGGCGGTGCCCTGGCAACCCAGGAGGTCAACGACCTGGTTTATAGCGATGAAAGGGCAGACTTTGCTTCCGATGTGGTCTTCGCCAATTTTCGGCCTGTGGCAGAGGGAAAACTGTATCGTTCCGCTTCTCCCATCGATAACAAGGCAAACCGCGCACACTATGCCGACGACCTGATTCAGGAGGCAGGCGTTCAGACGGTCATGAATATGGCCGACACGCCCGAGAATATCGTCGCATTTATCGCGGCGGAGGACTATGATTCCCCTTATTAGCCTCTTACCGGCCATGCGTGGGTCACGGTAAACGGCAAGGATCACGGTCTGTATCTTATGGTGGAAAAACCGGAAGAGAGCTTTCTTGCGAGAAACTTCGGCACTGGCGTGCTCTATAAGCCGTGTACCGGCGACATGCAGATGACTTTGGAAGAGGCAAAGTATCTGAGGAACACGGAATCCCCGATGGCTATATTTCGGACGAATCGCGGGGTGGGGACTTTGTATATACCAATGATGACCCCGCGAGCTATCCGGACATCTTTGAAAACCGCAAAACAGACGGAGGCAGGAAAGACGACGCGGCAGTGATCGCGTCCATCAAAACGCTGTCGCGGGGTAAAAAGCTGAAAAAGGGTCTGGATACCCATGAGATCATCCGCTTCTTCGCGGCGCACAATTTTCTGCTGAATTTAGACACCTACACCGGAACCGAGCTGCATAACATGATAATCTGTGAAAAAGACGGGATTTTGAGCGTTATGCCCTGGGATTACAATCTCATTTTCGGCACGTATGTTACCGGCATCGGGAAAGAGGTGCTGGAGGACCCGACCAATCTTTTGAATCAGGGCATCGACACGCCGCTGATCGGCACCGAGGAAAAGAGACGGCCCCTTTGGGCATGGATCGTTCAGAACGAAAAATACCGGAAGGAATATCATGATGTGCTTTCAAAGCTGATGGAAGGATATTTTGAATCGGGCGTGTTTGAGGACGAGCTGAACGCTTTGCAGGGAATGCTCGCGCCGTATTTGGAAAAGGACCCGAATGCTTTTTATTCCATGGAGGAATTCAAAAAAGGCTGCGAGACGTTTCGGCAGTTCTCTTTGCGCCGGGCACAGAGCATTCGCAAACAGCTGAGCGGAAGGCTTGCGATGGACAGCGCAAAGCAGAAAGACAGCGACAAGGTCAATGCGTCCGATCTGCATATCATGGATATGGGCGCGTATGCGTATCTGCCGGAGAAACAGAAAACAAAACGCGCAGGGAAGGGCCTTTTTCCCTCATTGTTCCGCCTGATCCGATATGCTTGCAGGGCAAACCTTGAAAGGAGATCCATCATGTCTATCGCGGTCTGAAGGAATGGGATGATCTATACCGAACCGGGGAATGTGGAGGCGAAAGGATAGTAAGCGGTAACAGCTTTCCAAAAAATACAGCCTCCCTTAAGAATAACATTTCATCGGGGAGGCTTATTGATTACGGAGAATCTGATTATTACTCCGGCAATTATACATCCGCAAACTACCGCTGACCCGGTATTGCCGGAGTAATAATTGCCATGCTTTTCGGTTGCCCCG
>JBGUWL010000236.1:0-2171 GCA_045221075.1 Acutalibacteraceae bacterium | reverse complement strand
GTCGCTGAGGATGCAGATCCTGAAAACAGTGACGCCGGAAAGAGCGCGCAGTCCACACAGGAGACTGCTGCTCCGGAAGAACCCGGTGCAGAAGCATCGGCGGAAGCCCCCGCTGAAACAACAGCCGCGCAGGAAAGCGCGGAGGAGACTGCTGCAGAGCAACCCATGAGCTTTCAGGGACGCTCAGACTCCGGTGTCCGTGTGACGGCCAAGGCGCCTGCCGGAGCCTTTGGCACGCCGGTGACGATGACAGTCTGTGATGCCAGGGTGGATGCTGCCACAGAGGCGCAGATCCTTGACACTGCGGACGGAAGCCGGGTTCTCGCAGCCGTGGATATTACTTTCTGGGATGGCGAGGGTAATCAGGTAGAGCCCCAACGTCAGATCACCGTCACCATCTCAGCCGCTGCGCTGAATGAAGCGGAGCATCTTCAGGTGGTCCATGTGGATACCCTTGAAAGCGGTGCGGTAGACCGCAGCAGTGCGCCCGAACAGATCTCATCCAGCAGCACGGGCGGCGACACCGTAGTGCTGGTGACAGATGAGTTCTCCATTTACGCCGTGGTGGACGCCGACACGACCGAATCTCCCGCGCTGTTGACCTATTCCTTTTATGACGGTACCGGTGCGAAAATCAACGTCCAGATCTTAAAAGCGGGGGAGACGCTGTATGAGCCTGCGGTACCGGCCACGCTGGCCAACAAGCATTTTGTCGGCTGGTATGAGCAGGGGAGCAGTACGGCCTTTACAGATTTTGGCACGGTATCTGAGGTGACGGAGAGCCGGGAGATTGCACTCACGGCCCGTTACAGCGACGAGTTTGCCCATGTCATTTATCATGACACCGCAGGCAATGTGGTACGCACCGACACTGTGCCGGTCAACTCCACGGTCACTGTCCTGCCCGACAGTCCCATAATTGCCATGGACTCGCTCACCCTCTGTCATGAGGGCTGGTCAAAGACGGCAGGCGGGACGGAGGATGTCTCCGGCAGCCTCTCCGTGGGAACGCAGGATATTTCTCTCTATCCCATTATACTGGAAGGCCATTGGGTCATCTTTGACAGCGACGGCGGCACAGCGATCAACAGCCAGTTTATTGATGGGAAGGCCAGCGGAGAAGATCAGAAGGCACAAGAGCCTGGGGAGCCCTATAAGGAAGGCTTCACCTTTGCAGGCTGGTATGCGGATACTTCCCGTACCACTCCCTTTGATTTCAGCATGCCCATCACTGCGCCAACGACGGTCTATGCCAAGTGGACACCCAACGACAACACCCAGTATAAGGTGATTTACTGGATTGAGTACCAGTCGGATATCAAAAACGACAAGTGGGACTACAAGATGGTGGCCCGCATTGTGAATCAGAGCAAGACCGGCGCAGAGACGGAATACGACCCGGAGCTGATTTTTAAAAATCCCTATAAGCACAAAGACTATGGCTATGTGCTGAATAAGGAGAAGAGTGAGACCAAGACCGTGGCACCTGACGGCAGCACCGTGGTCAACGTCTATTTTGACTGTCAGACACGGAATATCTCCTTCACCTTCCCGGATAGGGACGGAAACAACGTGACCGTAAGCGCCGAGAACGTCAAGTACTCTGCGGACATGGGCTTCTTTTGGGACGAGGTCGCCTCGCACAACGATCTGAACTATTTGCTGGATGGCAAGCATGAGTTCCTCCTCTCGCCGAATGCGGTATCGGTAGATTCGCTTAGCGATATGAAGAAGATGATCTTTTATGCTGACGAGGAAGGCTATTGGCGTGCGGTCAATTTCAATCTGGCGGATCGGATTTTCTATGAGACGCTGGAGGGCGTGGCGCCCGCCGGCAAAAATGCGGTGCCCAACACCTCTGCCCGTATAACGGGCGGCTATAATACCGACGACCGGCTGTATTATGAGGTAGACAGAGGTTATGTGTATGGCGAAAGGGCCAAGTGCGTTGAACCCGGTAATCCCACCGGCTTCAGCTGCTTCTTCAAGGGCTCGGATGGCAACTATGGTATTGCGGTGGGCGGCTCGAAAGTGATCTGGTATCACAATACCTACGGCTACGGACTGGACGGCTCCCGGGATGTGGATAAACGCTACGAATATAATAAAGACCCGGATGGCTTTATGGATATTTACTTTAAACGCCTGAAATATGAGCTGAACTTCCACGA
>JBGUWL010000235.1:0-1534 GCA_045221075.1 Acutalibacteraceae bacterium | reverse complement strand
CCATCTGCGGAAGAAGCTGCGGAAAATTTTATAGCTTCTAAAACAGCCTGCCATCCTGCGGGCTACTGGGTGAGGGATGGAAATCCCCTCACTCATTTTTTGCAGGAGGACAACAGGATGGCATACAGGGTTAAGGCATACACGCTTCGGGAGGAATCCACGGAAAGCGGCACAAGGTATTTTATCAGCTTTAAGGACGGGCAGGGCAAATCCCACGAGTTGGAAGTGTCGGAACAGTTCTTTATGGAGTTTCGGCAGATGGAGCGCAGGAACAGGAATCTTTTCTAATGGGACGAGCGGCACAGGGAGTTTAACGAGGTATGGGACGAAACCCTTTACAGACGGGCGTTGCGTGTGCCTAAGAGCCTTGATGAACGCATGGTTGAGGAAGAACGGAATGAAACGCTCTATAAGGCGGTTGGGAGCCTTCCAGAGATACAAAGGCGGCGTTTCCTGCTCTACTACGAGTATGAGTTCAATTTTTACCAAATCGCCGCTATGGAGCATTGCACCGCTTCGGCAATACAGAAATCTGTTGCGATTGCAAAGGAGAAAGTAAAGGCGGAAATTGAAGAAATATCTCCAACCGTGACCGACACCGCCCGAAAAAGAAATCTGTTTTTTATTTGTGTGGGATTGGCGGCATTACATACTCTCACTTTTTTCCGTGGGAGTAAATCTATTTTTAAGGAGGTCAACGCCTATGTGCAACGAAAACAAAGACACCGCCCGAAAGGAGGAAAGCCATGCAGAAGTTACAGACAGTCAACGCCGAAACGCTCCTTTATGAACCGCTTGAGAAACCATCCTTTGTGGTGGACAGCCTTATCCCGACAGGCTTATCGCTGTTCTGCGGCTCACAGAAGATAGGCAAAAGCTGGCTCATGCTGAAGCTATGCTTATGCGTGTCGCAGGGAATCCCTTTATGGGATATGCCGACAATGGAGGGCGATGTGCTTTACCTCTGCCTTGAGGACACGTTCTGCCGCATACAGGACAGGTTATTTCGTTTGACGGACGAAGCAAGCGGGCGGCTCCACTTTGCCGTGGCAAGCTGCAAGCTGTCAGACGGTCTTATCGTGCAGCTTGAAGATTATCTGAAAGATTACCCAGACAGCAGGCTCATTGTCATTGATACCTTGCAGAAAGTCCGTACAGCTTCAAAAGACAATGCCTATGCAAGCGACTATGGGGACATCTCCCTCATCAAAGACTTTGCCGACAGGCACTCTCTGGCGGTCATTGTCGTACACCACATCCGAAAGCAGAATGACAGCGACGTGTTCAACAAGGTGTCTGGGACGACAGGATTAACGGGGAGTGCGGACGCTACCTTTGTTCTGGAAAAGGAGAAACGTGCGTCTGACACCGCCAAGCTGTATGTGACGGGCAGGGACACGCCTTATCAGGAATACACGCTGCGTTTCCGTGATTGCCGTTGGGAGCTTGTGGAGCGGAAAACGCAGGAGCAGCTTGCGAAAGAAACGATACCAGATGTCCTTTTTCGGTTGGTGGATTTTATGAGGGATAAGGA
>JBGUWL010000234.1:0-3952 GCA_045221075.1 Acutalibacteraceae bacterium | reverse complement strand
TATTTGTCGGGTGTTTTTCTTTTGAATCCGATATTTTTTCGATATATGCGGTGTTGCCTTAAGTACAGCCATGATTTTATCCTCCGTTATTTTTGGTTTTTCGTCAGCTTGCAGACCCTGTTGCGCTCGGCAAGGATGCCGCCCGCCTTTTTGCACAGTGCAAGGGCGGATTCGTTTTCGCCGTCAACCACCGCTTTCTGCAGCTCGCCGATCAGGGTGTCAAGCTCGGCTTCAAGCTCCTCCGTGGCTTTTCCTGACACGGGATCGCTGTATTTTATCTCGTCGGCAAGCTTCTCAATGGCCTTCTGCAGATCGCCGCCGCAGTCGGTCTGAGACAGGATCAGGTTCATTTTTGACTGTATGCTGCGCATTGAGCTGACGTCCTTGACCAGCTTTTCGTCCTGTGTTTCGATGGTCTCACGGACAGCGTCCGCAGCGATGCAGCCGGCAGAAGCCGCCGCAAGCATAAGCACAAAAACGATTATGGGTATCCATAAGGGAATGTAGGGGGAAAGCGCCATTGCCGTGAATGACAGAAGTATCTGACAGATTCCGTAAATAACTCCGATACGGGCGATGGGGAAGCCGTAGAACTTGCTTCTGATACTTTCGGCGCCATTAAATGCCACCTTCATTACCACAAGCTGCAGCAGTATGGCAAGCATACCGAAGATATACCCCACCCAGAATGTTCCGTTCTTTTCAAGGGGGATCACAAATGAAATAACATTGAAGCAGACCAGCGCGATACCGGCAAACAGCAGTATCCTTAAAGCGTTTTTACTCATGCTTATTCACTCCTTTTCTTTCCGCAGTTGTTGCAGAACATTCCGGTTATGCCTTTGTTCCCGCAGTCGCAGTCCCATGTGTCAGACTTCGTTTCGGGCCTTTTTGCTCCGCACATATTACAGAACATTCCGGTTATATTCTTGTTCCCGCAGGGGCAGTCCCATGTGTCAGACTTCGTTTCGGGCTTTTTTGCGCCGCACATATTGCAGAACATTCCGGTTATATTCTTGTTCCCGCAGGGGCAGTCCCATGTGTCAGACTTCGTTTCGGGCTTTTTAGCGCCGCACATATTGCAGAACATTCCGCTTATATTTTTGTTCCCGCAGGGGCAGTCCCATGTGCTGGCAGGCGCCCCTCCGGGCTTTCCTGAGCCGCAGTCGGGACAGAACCTGCTTGTGATATTCTTAAAGCCGCATACGGGACAATCCCATCCTGCGGGGGCTTGGGATGCGGTTTCATTGCTCTGGTCGGGGCTTATGCCCTTGAACATAGTTCCGACCTGGGGAGCCACTACCTGCGCCGCCGCCATGCCGATGCCTATACCCATAATGTCGCCCACAATACCGCCGCTTCCTCCGCCTGACGAAATGGCAGGACCCATGTTGCCGATACCCTCGGCATAGGCCTTCTGTACGTCCGCCTGGATAACATCCTTCTGACTGTAGCCCTTGGCCTTCATGACCTGAGCCTCAGCCTGTCCCTGCAGAAGAGTTGACTGAGCCTCGGCCTGGGCTTCTATCACTCTGCGCTCTGCTGCACGGCGGGCTACTTCGGTCTCCGTGGTCTGCTGTTCCAGTACGGCCTCTCTGCGGGCTGCTTCGATCTCGGCCTTGCTGCGCTCCTGAGCGGTACGGTACTGGGCGGTAGTCTGTGCTTCTACGGTCTTGATGGTCGCCTCTGCCTGAAGGACCTTGCTTTGCAGTACGATGGTGTGCAGCTCTCTTATGCGCTTGAAGTTGGGGTCGCTTTCCGGCAGTACAACATTTGTTACATAAAACTGGGGGATAGTCAGACCGTACTCTTCAAAGCCCGCTTTTATCTTGCTGCACAGGGAATCGGAAATAATATCAAGCTTTTCGTCTATCTCTAAAATATCAATTTCGTTCTGTTTGATGACGGCGGGCAGGTTTGTCTTGACTGCGTTGGCGATCAGCGGGCGGAAGGAGGACTGCAGCGATTTGGTAAAGCCGGTACCGTCGCCCCACGCAATTCCCTTCATTGTACCCACCAGCTTTATCAGCAGCTTGCGGCCGTTGTCTACGGCAATGTTCATCTCACCGGATGCGCCCAGCTCCAGCGGCGTACCTGTCAGGGGGTCAATAAAACGCACCTTATCTGGAGTGCCCCATTTTATCGCCATCTGTACGGTCTTGTTGATGAAATAGACCTCGGAATGGAAGGTCCCGTCCGTATCCGTAGGCAGCTTATAGAGCTTTTCAAGTATGGGGAGCTGCTGTGTTTCAAGGGTATAGCGTCCAGGACCGAAGGTATCCAGCGCCTGACCGTCACGGAAGAACACCGCCTCCTGACTTTCGTGTACAATAAGCTGGGAGCCTAAATTAAAGTCCTCTATGGGGTGCTTCCAGATCAGTGTATCGTTATCGCCCTCGTACCTGATAATACTTGCAAGACCGTCATGTTTGATCCTCTCCTGCACAAGCTGCTTCTGCACATCGTTCACGCAGTCGCACACGGGGCAGGTGTATGTATACGCGTTTTTTGCGGCAATGAGCTTCACCCCGCACTGGGCGCAGGAAAACTCCTCTACCTTCGTCTTGTCGGACAGCTCATTTATATTCTCGTGGCACACGGGGCATCTGGCCTTATCGCCTCTTGACTGGTCAAACACCACATCATTCCCGCAGTGGGCGCACTTCCTGCTTGTCAGCTTATCCGTCCTCACGTTGATTACAAACCCGCAGGCGCAGTCAACCTTCTTCTTTGCAAAAAATCCCGTTCTTGCCTCTGCGAACCTTCCGCAGTTAGGACACTCGATTACAAATTTACTCATCTTTAAAACCTCCGTTTTTTTTAGTTAGGAATTAGGAGTGAGGAGTTAGGAGTTTTTTCCTCAGAGATGGTTTTCGTTGATGAAGACAACATCTTTCTGAGTTCCTCACAGTCATTCCATAATGATTTATATTCTTTTTCTGACAGATAATCTGTTTCATATAACAGATCTAACCAATAAATTGATTCTGCACATTCTTTTAATGCAATAGATAATTTTGAAACAAAATCTTTTCGGCTCTGGGCGTATTCACTTTCGGCAATATTTGTCCCGATACTTGTTCCGCTTCGTAATATCTGCCTTGATAAAACAAACTCTTTCTTTTCGGTTATCAAGTACCTGTACAGGTTCACAATTCTCACTGCGAACTATTTTGCTTTTGATTCGTACTGTCCTTTCCTCGCACATTAACTCATCACTCCTAACTCATAATTCCTAACTCGTTTCAATGTATTTCAGCGCATATTCAAGGCACATCAGCAATATTTCGTTCCGTGTTCTGCCGGTCGCTTTTGCCACTTTGTCGATGTCCGCTATCATATCCTTCGGCAGGCGGGCAGATATTACATTTGTTTCTCCGGTGTAGGCTTTGGGAGTGATAATCAGCTTTGGTTTTTCTTTTTCTGACATAGGCATCACCTCAAAATATCAGACTGCTTGCAATTATTCGTAATGAATTCAAGAATATCGTTACATACTCCTTTAAAGTTTCTTTTAATTTCTGCGTTACTATATCTTTTGACTGTTAGTCCTTTACCGGAAAGAAATTGATCTCTTTGACGGTCATATTCAATTCCATCATCCGTATAATGCTGAGAACCATCAAGTTCAATTACAAGTCTTGCCGATGCACAGTAAAAATCGACAATAAAATTTCCGATTATTTTCTGACGGTTTACATTAACAGGAAGTTTTTTCAGAAAATCATACCACAGGTGTTTTTCTTCTTTGGTCATTTCTCGTCTTAACTGTTGAGAACGTTCTTTCAGTGCTGGATTGTAATTTCTTTTCATATCAATAACTCTTTCTTAGGCAAGTTGTATTTCCACCTCATCAGTCAGCTGCGCTGACAGCTTCCCCTGTGAGGGGAAGCCCCAGAGCCTTCTCCCTGAGGGAGAAGGTGGCGCGCAGCGCCGTGACGGATGAGGTGTT
>JBGUWL010000233.1:0-14772 GCA_045221075.1 Acutalibacteraceae bacterium | reverse complement strand
GCGCCCTTGGCCAGCGCCTCGATCCGTCCCTGACCGTCGCCGAGCTCGCTCCCGCCGGAGGTAAAGAACGGCACGATCGTCTTGCCGGAAAAATCATAGGCATCCAGAAAGCTGTCGATGATACTGGGCTCGCGGTACCACCAGATGGGAAAGCCGAGGAAGATTACGTCGGCCCCGGCAACAGGGGCGGCAGTATCGGCAAGCGCCGGGCGGCTGTTCGGGTCCTGCATTTCCACGGTGCTGCGGGCCTTCTTGTCCATCCAGTTCAGATCCCTGCGCTCATAGAGGACGGCGGGCTTGATCTCATAGGCCTTTGCCTCCGCCGCGGCGGCGAGGGTCTGCGCCAGCTTTGCGGTGCTGCCGCTGGCTGAAAAATAGGCGACGAGTGTGTTCATTTGTATCCTCCAATCATTATTTGTGCTTGTTGCGGCCCCAGAAGGTGTTGTAGCGATCAGGTTCCCAACCGGGTTTTATATCCTTCACAGCTTCCGCAGCGGTAATAACGGCATCATCATGATCGATGTCAACAAGCGTATAGCGGTCATTGCCCATGCCGAGCTCCTTCATATAACTGAGCTGACGCAGACCATGGCGGGACTCCACTCTTTCAATCATTGCTTTGCCGCCCTTTTCCGGCAGGTTATAGAGCATGTCTATGCAGGCATTGTCAACCGCCAGAATGTCAAGCGACGCCAGAATGCCCACATCTGGTGTCACAACAGGCTCCGCTCCAGGGCCCTCACAGTCGCAGGATACCGACATGTTACGCATGGTATTGATAAAGCAGACATGAGGCGCAAAATGATCGACAGTCGCTTTGGTGCTCTCGGAAATCCGCTCCATGAGTTCTTCTTCGGAAATGCTCCACATACCCGCACCGGGATGTGTATGGATTTCCTTCTTGCCGATTCTGCCGTCCGCGCAGCCGATACCGATATTCTTATTGGAACCACCGAAGCCGCCCATGGCATGACCCTTGAAGTGTGTCAGCACCAGGAGAGAATCATAATTGAGCATGGACTTGCCGACATGCATCTCATTAAACCATTTGCCGCCCTTGACCGGCAGTGCAGCCACGCCCTCAGCATCGGTAATATCCACCGGGCAGAAATTCCAGCCGTTGATTTCCAGCGTCTTGCGGTGTGCCTCCGTGGTATAACGGCTTCCCTCATAATATGTGTTGGTCTCGATGATGGCAGCATCCGGCAGACGTGTGTCTATCAGTTCCTTCACCCAGGGACGAGGGATAATGTTGGGGCCTTCCGCTTCACCGGTATGCAGCTTGATGGCTACTTTGCCGGTCAGGGCAGAGGATACCTTGTCATAGATCTTCTTCAGTCCTTCCTCAGACAGATCACGGGTAAAGAATACCACAGAGCTTTCGCCTGTACGCTCCTCATAAGGGATATATTTATTCCCGTCTTTTCCGGGAACCGGTTTGTTGTTCATGGTGTATGCTCCTTTCAAAGTTTGGTGTATTCTTCGTCTGCTACCTGCTCCAGCCATTCGTTGGCGGTTTCTTCCCCGCCGACCTCGATGGCAAGGTGTGAAAACCAGCTGTCGGAGGCCGCGCCGTGCCAGTGCTTTACATTGGCGGGGATGTTGACCACCGTGCCAGGCGTCATCTCCACAGGCTCCTTGCCCCACTCCTGATACCAGCCGCGGCCGCCCACGCAGATGAGCATCTGACCGCCGCCGGCGCTTGCGTGATGGATGTGCCAGTTGTTGCGGCAGCCCGGTTCAAAGGTCACGTTGAATACCGGGACCTGCGCCGTGGAAACGGGGGCCAGATAGCTCTGCCCCACGAAAAACTGCCCGTAGGGGTTTTCCTCCCCGATGGGGAAAAAGATCGTGTTCTGGTAAGCGTCCTTCTCCGTCTGCACGGGCTCTTCCTCGTTCCAGATCTCCTTTGCCTGGCGGAACACCGCCCAGCCCTTGGGCCAGCCCACATACATGGTGGCGTGGGTGATGACGGCGGCGATCTCCGCTTTCGTCACGCCGTTATTCTTCGCGTTCTGCAGATGGTAGCCAAGGGAAGAATCCGTGATCCCCGACGCCATCAGGGACACGACGGTGATGATGCATTTGGTCTTTACGTCGAGGGCTTCCTCGTTCCACACCTCGCCGAACAGCACATCGTCGTTGAGGTGGGCGAACATCGGCGCAAACTCGCCGAGCTGTGCGCGGCCCGCGGTCTGTGTGATTTTCTTGCTCATGTCATATTCCTCTTTTATCGTTTAATAAATTTCATATCCTTCTCCGGCAGGGCATCGTCGCTCACGAAGCGCTCCGCCTTCATGTGCAGGTCGTACTTCTCCCGCAGCGCCGCGATCCGCGCCATCATGGGCGAAGCGTGGTGCGTGTCGATGGCGGCCTGATCCCGCCACTGGTCGATGAGCAGCACGGTCTCGGGATCGTCCATCGGGAAAAAGTATTCATAGCGTACATTGCCGTCCTCGGCGCGGATCGCGGCGACCGTGCCGCTTTGCACCATTTCCTCCGCAAAGGCTCTGGCACTGCCGTTTGTGCCGGTATAATAGAGATTTACAGTGATCATTGCAGTCCTCCCAGCAGCGTCCGAATAAAGTCATAAGCCATATTATAGGTGCTCATATAAACGTATGAGATCCCTGCCTCGGCCATGGCCTGTTTCTGCTTCTCCGTCACCATGGTATAAGGATAAAGGCCATAGACAAAGGGCAGAAAGGCATACAGGAAGGTCTGGCGCCCCTGTTCGCCCAAGGCGGGCACGAACTTTTTCAGACACCGATCCAGCGCGTCTTTCGAGGCCCCATATGCTTTCTTGAACGCGACCAGACGCTCCATGCGGGAATTTGCCTCCATGTCATACATATTCATGCTCAGGAGCTTGAGCATCAGCGGACGGCGCTCCAGCGCATGGGCCAGCGCGGAGGCCAGCTCATCCATCGTCAGGCTTTCCTTCTGCTCGCAGAGACTGTCAAGCTCTCCAGTAAAGCATTCATATTCCTGCGCAAAGAGGGCGAGAAAGATTTCTTCCTTCGTCTCAAAATAATTGTAGATCGACGTGCGGGTAAAGGAGGTCTGCTGCCCGATTTCCTTGAGCGTGATCTCCTTGAAGCTCATGGTCTCGTAAAGCTTGCGGCAGGCGGCAATGATTTCCTCTTTACGGGCATTTGTCAACTCCGGTGATCCTTTCGGCATATCTTTATACCTCGTTATTTTAATTTCTTTCCCAGTTCATAGGCCATTTGCGGGAAACGGCTTCGCTTTGTCATGGACGGTGTCCCGCAGGAGGTTCCCAATATCATCCCCATATCCCGGAGATTCAGATACTTTACCAGCGTCAGATAGTGCTCCCTGATCGCGTCCATCGTCCAGTCATCATCGTTCCAGGCGACTGACAAAAGCGCGGATTTCATGCACCTTGCATTGATCCGGCTGCTGAAGGCGCAGAAGCGGTCGATCACGGTTTTGAGCTGGGCGGAGAAGCCGAAGAAATACAGCGGACTTGCGAATACCAGCATGTCCGACTCCATGACCGCCTCCCGGATCTGCGCCATGTCGTCCCTTTGCACACACGGGCCGTCATACCCGCAAGCGATGCAACCGGTACAGGGGCGGACGTTCATGTGCGCGGTGTCCAGCACCGTGACCGTGTGCCCCGCTTCCCTTGCCCCGCGGGAGAAGCTTTCGATAAGGATTTGCGTCGAGCCGTTTCGGTTGGGGCTGCCGCCCAGAACAAGAATTTTCATTTTTGTTTCTCCTAAAAAATCATATTGACGATCAAACCGGTCACGAAGGAAAAGGCCATCACGAAGGCAAGATACAGCAGAAAATGCCTTATGCCCAACACGATTTTCAGGGCTCCGAGGTTTGTTATCTTCGTGCTCGGCCCGGTGAGCATGAAGGCCGCGGCGCTGCCGAGGCTCATGCCCTGCCAGAGCCATTCCTGCAAAAGCGGGATTGTCCCGCCGCCGCAGGCGTAGAGCGGCACGCCGATGGTCGCCGCCATGAGTACGCCCCAGGCCTCATTTCCGCCGAAAACCTCCGCCATCAGGTTTTGCGGCACATAGCGCTGAAAGAGAGCTGAGAGCAGGATACCGAACAGAAAGTACAAGCCCGTCGCCTTCACATTGCGCCACAGATTTTTGAGATAGCGCAGCAGCAGATTCGGGTCTGTATCCCGGCTGGCTCTCTCCTCAAAACCCGTGAAGTCAAAAAAGGGTTTCCTGCGATAGAAAAGCCAGATCAGCAGTCCCGCCGCGCATCCGCAGAGAAAGCAGCTCACGATCCGCACCGCCAGTGCCGCCGTTCCAAGCGCGGCGCTGTAAATGATCAGCTGGGGATTGAGCAGGATGGAGGCCATCATGAAGGCCGCGAGCCACTCATGGCGCATCCCCTGTCTGGAGAAGGAGGCCGCGATGGGGATCGTGCCGTACATACAAAGCGGCGACGCGATCCCCAGAAGGCAGGCTGGGATGATGCCGAAAAGGCCCCATTTCGCGTCCTTCATGCGGGCAAACAGGCCGTGGATGCGCTCTTTGGCAAAAACGCTGACCGCAGAGCCGATCGCCATGCCCAGCACCCAGTACCAGAATATCTGCCGGAATTGCAGATCGAAATAGTACCAGATATAGACTGCTTCCCGGCGCAATATGTCAAGCATCCAAATCTACCAGATTGTAGGTCCTGCTGCCGAGGCCGATCTCGGCCGCGTATTCCAGCGTGTGCAGCCCGTCGCGGGATTCGATACGGCGGACAAGGGACTCGTTGCCCTCCGCCTGCCACACAAGGTCGATGCAGGCCTGATCCAGCGCCACCGGATCGGTGGATGCGAGGATGCCGATATCGTGGATATCCGGCTCGGCGGGGTTGCCGTCGCAGTCACAGTCCACAGAAAGGCGGTTCATAACATTGATATAGACGATGTGCGCCTCGCCCACATGGTCGCGCACGGCGGTCACCATCTCGCCCAGAGCCTCCAGCCAGGCGTCCTGATCGCTGTGCATGATGCTGCCGCTGGTTCTCGTTCCGGCGGAATGGACATAGACCTTGCCGCTGGGCGAGGACATGCCGATGGCGACATTCTTGATCGCGCCGCCGAAGCCCGCCATGGCGTGGCCCTTGAAATGGGACAGGATCAGCCAGTCAGCGTAATTCTCCGCGTGGCTGCCGATGATGGCGTACTCGAGACGCTTGCCGCCGGTGACGGGCCACCGCACCTCGCCCTCCTCGTCCATGAGGTCGAAGTCTGCAAAGGAGGTGAAGCCGTGGTCCGCCGCCACCTGCTTATGCAGGGCGGAGCTTGCGCGAGAGCCGCCGTAGGCGGTGTTGCACTCAACAATCGTGCCGCCGATGGACTGCACCAGAGGGCCGATGAGTTCGGCGCGGAGATAGTTGCTGGCGGGCGGCTCCCCGGTGGAGACCTTGACGGCGAGCTTTCCGCCGGGCGACCAATTCAGCGCGTCGTACACACGCTGCAAACCTTCGGGTGAAATGTCCGCGGTGAAATACACCGTGGGTGCCGCCTCCTCGGCTGACGCCGCCTGCACGGACAGCGCAAGCACAAGAGACAGAGTCAGGAGCAAAGCGAACAGTTTTTTCATATTGACCTCCCCTTTTTGAAATATAAATTGAGATCAGTTCATCTTCATGCAGGCGCCGAGGATGTCGCCGGTCTCCAGGTACTCATAGGTCGGGAACTGGAACAGCACGGGCTTGAATTTGCGGTAGTCAATCTTGTCCGTTTCGGTCAGGATGTCCTCATCCACATAGGTTCCGGTGATGCGGCAGATGAAGTTGTCAAAGCCCTGGAGATCGTAGATATCCTCCACCTCACACTCCATCGTAACCTTGGCCTCATTGATCATCGGTGCCCCCTTTTCTCCGATGGTGTAAGCAAAGACTTCGGACTTGTCCGTCTTGTTTCCGCTGACACAGCCCATTTTATCCGCATCCCTGAGCCAGGAGGCGTCCACCACATTGATGGAGACGACCTTGTTTTCCCGGATGCCCTTGTTTGAATAATGTGCCTTGACCATGGAGAGCATCAGATGACTGTGCGCCATGATGCCCGCATGGGCCACCAGAGTCCAGTTCGGCTTTCCGTCCACCATCGCGCCGACCACGATCACCGGCGCCGGATACAATGCAAGCTGTGCTCCTGTATTCTTTTTCATTGTCATACTCCCTTTCAGAAATTATAATGACACGATGTCAGAATGTACTATAGCACCATTCTGACAGCGTGTCAATATCATTTTGTTCTTTTTTTCAACTTTGTTTACTGACGACATTATACCGCACTGTGAGCAGACACAGCAGGAATCGTCACGTTACCTCCCTTGGCCGCGGGCTTTGTCTCCACGATCCACGAGTGGCTGATTTGGGACGACTGTACACCGGAACAGATCGCGGCCTTTCTGCCGGATATGATCCGGCGATGTGAGAGAGCGCGTTTGAATTCCGGTGCAGTTTACAGAAAGTATCAAAAAGTGAACTTCGCTATTATCGGACTACGCCGCGGCCTGCGCGAATGGCTGCCTGACCTTCACCTTCAAAAACGGCTCCACCTTCGAGGGCTGAGCCGGGTAAATGCAACGCTCCCGATCATCGGTTTTACACCGGTGACCGGGAGCCTTTTTTGAGACTTCTATGTCATTGAATCTATCAAATCTTCTCTGCGAGAGCAGCTGCTTGAGCACATCCATCCGTTTTCTCGATGGCTCCTGCTTCAAGTACACCGGGAACGAGAACCTCTCCGACCATATTCCACTTGATCAGATCACAGGTACGCTCAACAGGAATACGAACACCATCCATAACGTTCATGTCTTCTTCCTCACAGCACGTAATGAGAGCGCATTCCTTTCCGGCGATATCTTTCCCCCCTACAACTAAAGAGAACATTTTATCAATAACACCTTTGATCTGAGCGGGAATGGAATACCAATATACCGGCATGGAAAACACAACCGCATCTGCTTTCAATATTGCAGGAGCGATGGTGTTGAAGTCATCATCAAAAGAGCAAGCCTTTCCGGTTTTATAGCAGGTCTCACAAGCGTGACAAAAGCCGATTTTCATAAACGACGTGTCAAATCTCACCACGCTGTGTCCCTTTGCCTCCGCCGCCTTGATGAAAGCGTCTGTCATGGCAAGGCTGTTTCCGTTTTTCCGGGGACTTCCTGTAATCACAACTATTTTCTTACCCATAATGCTTCTCCTACTTTATTGATTTTCCAAGGTCATACGCCTGTTTTAATTCCGGTTTGCCTTTAGCGTCACCGGGCTGCGTTACATTACCGCAAAGGATCTTGCCGAGACTTTTCCACCCGATATGCTTTTCCAGATGATCATACCAGTGCTCGCTTTCCTCAAAGCCTGCACCCTCTGCGGCCATGATCAGAACGCACTGTTTCTTGGGGTTGCAATAGTTTGGATCGCATTCCGCAACGGCAAACAGACGGTCAAAAGCATTCTTCAAAAAGCCAGAGATGAACCAGTAGTATAGCGGGGAAGCAAGCACAAGCACATCTGCTTCTTTATATGCAGGATAAATCTTTTCCATATCGTCCCGCTGCGAACAGGGATGCTCCGGATCTTTACCACCGCTCCAGCATCCGAGACAGCCGTTGATCTTCATTTTCGACAGAAAAAACTCCTGCACCTCATTTCCAGCCTCTTCTGCACCACGCTTAAACTCCGCTGTGAGTGACGATGTATTCCCATTCATTCTGGGGCTTCCATTCAGAATGACAATTTTCTTTCCCATTTGATATTCTCCATTCCAAGCTTGATGATTGACAGCTCTTCATCATGCGGCTATAATTATAGCCAGTGTAAGTATATAAAGCAAGTACGCACATTTAAGATATATACTATCTCAGAGGAAAGTATTATGGTACAAGATTGCATTTCCAATAGCAAGCTGGAAGAAACCGGCTTCAACTATACCATGTCCTTAATACAAGGAAAGTATAAAATGTTCATACTCTATACTTTGATGGAATTCGGTGTCGTCCGTTTTAACGAGATGCAGAAATACATTGGCACCATTACTTTCAAAACGCTCAGTTCGACACTGAAGCAGTTGGAGGCGGATGGACTGATCAACCGAAAAGAATATACCCAAATCCCTCCCAAGGTCGAATACAGCTTGTCTGACCGCGGGAAGTCACTCATGCCCATTCTTGACCAGATGTGTGAGTGGGGAGATCAAAATCGAAAAAAATAGCTTGTTTCACAATGAAGAACTCTCGGCAGCCGTTCTCTTCACGGACAGCCGAGAATTTTTATTCTATTGCGCCTTCATTTTTGAACTTTGACAGCATCTCCAGCATGTGGATGCCAATCTTTTCCGGATCATTGTCCAGACCGGCGCAGACGACATGGAGCCCATCCGGTGTCAGTATCTGACCATGCAGCTTGCAGGTCTGATTCTGTGGTACAAAATTGTTAGCCACCGGCAAAAGAGTTCTTGATCTGCTTCAGGAAGCGCTCAGCAATCGGGGTAAAGCTTTGGTATTTATTCCAGATCAGGTACATCTTCATTTCAAGCCGCGGATACAGCGGGCGGAAAACCAGACCGCTTTCGGGCGAAGTGTCGATCAGATTGTTCAGTGTCAGAAGAACGCCGAGCCCCTCTCTTGCAAACATGGAGCCGTTAAAGGCGAGGCGGAAGGAGCCCTCCAGCCGTAGCGCGGAGAAGGTCTCCTTCGCCCAGGGCCGGATATCATTCTCCCAGCTCTGCTCGGAGGTGAAAAGAGGCAGCCCTGCAAGATCCTCTGCGGTGATTTTCTCCTTTTGGGCAAGCGGAGAATCCGGAGAGAAAACAGCTCCAAAATGATCCGATTCGGGGAAGAGGATATGGCGATACTTTTTCTCGTCCGGTGTTTCACAGATCACGGCAAAATCCAGCAGGCCCTTGTCCAGCTTTTCCGTAACCTGTTCCGTATCCCCGCTTGTGATATGATAGCGCAGGTCAGGATAGAGCTTTTTGAACGCATGCACCTCTCTGGCAAGATAGCGGATCTGATAGGACTCCGCAAGGCCGAAGTAAATATCCCCGCCGGTGATGTCGTCCAAGGACGAAAACTCCTGCTCGATCTTGTCCGCCATGGAGATGAGATCTTCCGCGCGGCTGCGGAGAAGCTCTCCCTCTTCCGTGAGAGCGATGCTGAAGCTGTGCCTGGTAAAGAGCTTCTTCCCGAGCTCATCTTCAAGGGATTTCAACGCCTTCGACAGGGTGGGCTGTGTAACATGAAGCTGCTCTGCAGCGCGGGACATGTTCTCCTCCCGGGCGACAGCGAGAAAGTAGCGAAGCGTGCGGATCTCCATGGCGTCCTCCTTGATATGCTGTTTCAGAATATCACGATATTCATTATAGCTATTAGCGTTCTGCTTTGCAATATGGTATTCTCTATTTGCAAGGACAAAGCGGGAGGAAAGCGATATGGTCGACTGGGCAAGCATGAGAGAGTGCATGAGCGACGCGGGCTGCGGCGAGTCTGCAATACGGCGTGCTGAGCTTTTTTATCAAAGCGGAGACTTTGAGGAATTGATCCGCTGCCTGCGGCTGTGCCGCTGTGATACGCTGGAGGAGATTCACGGTAAACAAAAGCAGTTGGATAGACTGGATAAGCTGATCCGCGATACGAAAAAGTAAAGGAGAACAGACTATGAAACTCGAAGAACTCAAGCTCACAAAGGAATGGGACAAGACCTTCCCCAAAAGTGAACAGGTCAATCACAGCAAGGTAACTTTTGTCAACCGCTACGGCATCACGCTGGCAGCTGATTTGTACGTTCCGAAAGGAGCGGCGGGCAGGCTTCCGGCTATCGCAGTCTCCGGCCCCTTCGGCGCAGTCAAAGAGCAGTGCTCCGGTCTGTACGCCCAGACGATGGCGGAGCACGGATTTGTGACGCTGGCCTTTGATCCCTCTTTCACCGGTGAGAGCGGCGGCAACGTCCGCTATATGGCCTCTCCGGATATCAACACCGAGGATTTCATGGCAGCGGTGGATTTTCTTTCCCTGTACAAAATGGTCGATCCCGCGCGTATCGGTATCATCGGCATCTGCGGCTGGGGCGGTATGGCGCTCAACGCCGCCGCGCTGGATACCCGCGTCAAGGCGACGATAGCGGCGACCATGTATGATATGACCCGCGTCAATGCCAAGGGCTATTTCGACTCTGCCGACAGTGAGGAAGCGCGTTATCAGGCGAAGGCGGCCATGTGTGCCCAGCGCCTGGCCGATTTGAAGGCGGGAGAATACACGCTCGGCGGCGGTGTGGTCGATCCGCTGCCCGAGGACGCGCCCTTCTTCGTAAAGGACTACTACGATTATTACAAGACGCCGCGCGGATATCACCCCCGATCCCTCAACTCGAACGGCGGCTGGAACGTGATTGGCTGCGAGAGCTTCCTCAATCAGCCCATCCTGCGCTACTCCAATGAGATCCGCTCGGCCGTGCTGCTGATCCACGGTGACAAGGCTCACTCCTGCTATTTCAGCCGCGACGCCTATGCCGACATGGTGCGCGACAACAAATATGCGGACAATAAAGAGCTGATGATCATTCCCGGCGCGGTGCATACTGACCTCTATGACGGCGGCGGCAAGGGCGCCATCCCCTTTGACAAGATTCAGAGCTTTTTCGATCTGTATATGAACTGAGATGAGAAGAGCAGGGAAATGCCTTGCGGCGTCTGCACTGCTGCTTGTGCTTCTTATGTGCAAAACAGATTTCGGATTTGCGGAGGAACCCGGCGTGTTTGATTTTGAAACAAAAACGGTGCTGCTGAACAGCGGCTATGAGATGCCGATTCTTGGACTCGGTACCTATGCGCTGGATTATGATACCTGTGTCAATTCTGTCAAGACGCTGCTTCAAAACGGCGGACGGCTGATCGACACGGCCTACATGTACGGAAACGAGGACGCTGTAGGCGAGGGTGTGCGTCAGGCCATGACAGAGTACGGGATAGACCGAGAGGAAATCTTTGTCATCACGAAAATTTACCCCAACCAGTTCCATGAGCCGGAAGCCGCCATCGACATGGCGCTGAATAAGCTGGATATCGGTTATATCGATATGATGGTTCTGCACCATCCGGGCACGGATGATGTGAAGGCGTACAAAGCCATGGAGCGCTATGTGGAGGCGGGAAAAATCCGCTCTCTGGGTCTTTCCAACTGGTATGTAAAGGAACTGAGCGCGTTTCTGCCTCAGGTTTCGATCACCCCCGCACTGGTGCAGAATGAAATCCACCCGTATTACCAGGAGCAGGATGTCGTGCCGTTCATTCAGAAAAAGGGTATCGTGGTTCAGTGCTGGTATCCCCTGGGCGGGCGCGGATATACGGCTGCGCTGCTGCATGATGATACCATCTGCGCCATTGCCGAAGCGCATGGCGTCTCCGCAGCACAGGTGATTTTGCGCTGGGATTTGCAGCGCGGTGTCGTGGTGATTCCAGGGTCAGGCAATCCAGAGCATATCAAAGAAAACCTCGATCTGTTCGGCTTCGAGCTTAGCACGGCGGAGATGGACGCCATGGCTGCACTGGATCGGGGCGAAAAACACGATTGGTACTGAACAAAAGCACGTCAAAGCTGATGGCGCTTCTGGGAAACGGCGGCGTTTCCGTCGCGCTGACGTTAGAATAACAGGAGGAACACATGAAAAAAATATTAATCGTATCGACGAGCCCCCGCGTAAACAGCAACTCCGAAGCGCTGGCAAAAGCCTTCGCCAGCGGCGCACAGGAGGCCGGCCATGAAGCGGAGCTGATTTCCCTGCGCGGCAAGACTGTGAACTTCTGCCGCGGCTGCTTTGTATGTCAGGAGAAGCAGCGCTGCGTGATCCGCGACGATGCGGACGTGATTTGCCAAAAGGCGCTGAACGCCGACGTGCTGGTCTTTGCTACGCCGATCTATTACTATGAGATGTCGGGGCAGCTCAAGACCCTGCTTGACCGTCTGAATCCGCTCTTCCTCAGCGAATACGCCTTCCGCGACGTTTATCTGCTGACATCCGCCGCCGAGGACGAGGAGCATGTTCCACAGCGGGCTGTGAGCGGCGTAGAGGGCTGGATAGAATGTTTTGAGCACGCGAAGCTTGCCGGGACTGTTTTCATGGGAGGTGTCACCGCAGCAGGGGAAAACCCGGCGCACCCCGCGCTGGATGTGGCGTACAGGATGGGAAAAGAAGCTTAGAGCATAAAAAGCCATGGTATTACTGTCAAGCTTACGACTGGCTCCGGGAAAATACCTTCTAAACAAAAAGGAGGCCGCGAGATGAACGTCTTGAAAATTACGGGGAAAATTCTGTTGATCATCGTTATCATTGCCGTCATCATTCTTATAGCAGTGCTGCTGTTCCTTGCATTTTATCCGGGCGTCGGTAAAACACCTGACAAGCAGATGCAGAGAGGATTTGCTGAAAAAACAGATAAGTTTTATGATGGTCAATTTCACAATGAAAACGAATTCAGTGTAAATACTGGAGATACAGATCCGCATAGTGACCGGAATATCCCCGACCACACTTTGCCTGTGGAAAAACTGGAGAATATAGAACGGGCAGAAAAGGGACAAATGAAGGTCGCATGGCTGGGACATTCCTCTTCTTTCGTACAAATGGGAGATAAAAACATTCTGATTGACCCGGTTCTGACGGAGTATGCTTCACCTGTCAGCTTCATTGGCGCAAAGCGCTTTTCTGAGATTGCACTCTCGTGTGAGAATCTCCCGGAGATCGATGTGCTTTTTATTTCCCACGACCACTATGATCATCTGGACTATCAGACGATCCGGGAAATTGACAGCAAGGTAAAAAACTATGTTCTTCCGCTCGGGGTCGACAGCTGTTTTCTCGGCTGGGGTGTGGACAAGAGCAAACTGCATACCCTTGACTGGTGGGAGGAGATAACTCTTGACGGGATCACATGCACGCTTACCCCGGCTCAGCACTATACGGGCAGAAATCCTCTGAAGCAGAATATCACGCTCTGGGGCGGACTTTATATCAAGGACAACAGCCATAGCCTTTACTACACCGGAGACAGCGGGTATTATGATGTCTTTCAGCGTGTTTATTCACAGCTGGGTGAGGCGGATCTTATGCTCGTTGAAGACGGGCAATATGACAATGGATGGTCGGAGTGCCATATGATGCCGGAACAGTCTGTCCTGGCTGTCAAAGATGCACACGCAAAATGGGCGATCCCCGTTCATTGGGGAAGCTTTTCGATAAGCAATCATGCCTGGGATAATCCGGTTATTCGTATTACAGCGGAAGCCGGGAAGCAGGGCGTGAATATCGCCACACCCAGGATCGGCCAGCTGATAGACTATGACGGCATATCGGAATATCAGGAACGATGGTGGGAGGCAGACACAGAAGAAAGCCCTGCAAAGGGAAACAATTCTGCAGAAGCAGACATTGAAGAAGAAACGGAGACAGCTGCGGCAGCTGAGGAGGTGTCCGCAAAAATGATGCAGATGAAAATTGGCGATATTGCAGTCGATGTGGCCTGGGAGGAAAACGAATCCGTAGAGACGCTGAAAAAGCTCTGTGCAGAGGAACCGCTCACGATAAAAATGTCCATGTACGGCGGCTTTGAGCAGGTCGGCTCCATCGGCTCCGGGCTGCCGCGCAACGACAGGCAGACCACCACTTCAGCCGGGGATATCGTTCTTTATTCGGGCAATCAGATGGTCGTTTTTTACGGGTCAAATTCATGGTCCTATACCAGGCTTGGACATATCACCGATAAGAGTGCGGACGAGATGGCCGAGCTTCTTGGCAGCGGGAATGTCACCGTCACGCTCTTCTTTGACTGACGGAGGCCGCCTATGAATAGATGGATAGCGGCCATGTTGTCCCGTGGCATGCTTGCACAGAATTTAACACTTTAGCCCTATGTACGATGGACACGATAACACTTTAGCCCTATGTACGATGGATACTATAACACGATAGCCCCTCTGCCGCTAAAGTGTTATAGTATCCATCGTACAAGGCCCTATACGCATTCCTGCTCTTTTTCCTGCCCCGCACATCAAACGAAATGCACCCCCCTGACCGCAAAAGCCCTTGTAGCAAGCGGTTTTCAGGGGGTGCTGTCGTTTCCTTCGTATCAAATCCGTAGTCCTAAGTTTTCTCGCGTTTGCTTCTGTGTTCCTGAAAAGCTTCGGAAGCATGCCGTGTCCGTCCTGCATCAGCGTCCGCGATCCCGCGATTGAGCTTAGCGACCAGTTCTTCATCACTCATCATATCCGCATTGACAGACAATGGTGCCTTTGGCAGCGTAACCGGAAACGGGATTCCACCTACAAGAGCAATCTGATTGAGATACATATCCATTGCTATTGACATCGGGATACCAAGCTGCTTGAGGACGCTTTCAGCCTTTTGCTTTGCAATTGGGTTCACGCGAAGATTCAAAGTCGCAGTCTTCTCCATAGCAATCACGCTCCTTCATCAGTATTGTAACGCTATTTGCGTTACAAGTCAATTCGTTTTGTATATGGCGAAGCGACAGTTTTTTTCTCCCCACAATGTCGTTAAAGAATAATGGCAGCCATATTTGCTTTTCAGGCTGAGGTATGTCTCACCCTTCCCTTTCGGCAATCTCTAGCTGTACAGCTTCCGATTTTCCGTGAGCAAACAGGGATATGGCTGTATTGCATGCACTATTGTTAGCGCCGGGAGATTTTAACCAAAAAGTGCCGAGAGATTTTCGCCATTTTGCGCCGGAAGATTTTCGCCAATCGTAGCCGAAAG
>JBGUWL010000232.1:0-1584 GCA_045221075.1 Acutalibacteraceae bacterium | reverse complement strand
CTTGCTCCACGGCTCCTTGGGCTCTCACTCGTTGATTCTGCGGTCCTTGGTGCTGTTGTAGGAGCAGTGTCACCGGCTGTTGTCGTTCCCCGGATGATTCGGCTAATTGATGAGAAACGTGGAACAGACAAAGGAATTCCGCAGATGATCCTTGCCGGAGCGTCTGTAGATGATGTCTTTGTCATCGTCATGTTCTCGACATTTACAGGACTCGCTAAAGGCGAAGCTGTATCGTGGGTCAGTTTTGCGAATATTCCGCTCTCCATCATTACGGGCATCGCCGTGGGGTTGCTTTCCGGACTTTTACTGTTTCTGTTTTTTTACAAGTGCAAGATCAACACGACCGTGGAGGTAATTATTGTCTTTACCGTAAGCTTTATCCTTAACTGGATTGAGGGTGTTTCATCGATTATTCCTTTTGCAGGACTTATCGCTATTATGGCGCTCGGCACAGAGATCAACAGGAAGAATAGCGATATGTCAAAATCCCTGTCCGCAGTATTTGATAAGCTGTGGGTTCCCGCCGAAATATTTCTATTCGTTTTGGTGGGTACATCGGTTGCGATTGACAGCGCAAAAGAAGCCGGTATATCAGCTGTGCTGTTGATCCTCAGCGTTCTGCTGTTCCGTATGCTCGGCGTATTTCTGTGCGTTTTGGGAACGAAACTTACCTTCAGGGAAAAGCTTTTCTGTATGCTCGCATATACACCGAAAGCTACTGTGCAAGCGGCAATCGGCGGCTTGCCTTTGGCAATGGGGCTTGCCTGCGGTCAGACCGTTTTGACTGTATCGGTTATCGCTATTCTGATCACCGCTCCACTTGGAGCATTTGCGATTGATGTGACAAAAAACAGACTGTTAAAGCAGGAACAGTAAATCACCCATTATCTGTCACCCAACTCGTGGTGGATCTTCGTATGGCAGCTTTGGCAAAGGCTCATAAGGTTGCTCTGCCTGTGGTCGCCGCCCTGTGAGATGGGAAGGATATGATGCACTTCCTCCACAGGGGTCAGCCGTCCTTCCTTGAGGCACATCTCGCAGAGGGGGTGCGCCGCCGCATAGCGGTCACGGATACGTTTCCAGGCTCTGCCGTATTTCTTGTTGATGTCCGGGGCGCGTTCATATCTGTTGTAGCGGTCGCGCTCCGTCTTCGTATGCTCCTCGCAGTACTGACCGCCATCAACGGCAAGCCTCGGACAGCCGGGGTGACCGCACGGTCTGCGTGGCTTTCTCGGCATGGGGTCACCTCCGTCCACGAAACAGCTCACGGAGTTTGTATTTTATGATGTACCAGCACTGTTCGAGCCAGCCGACTTTTCTGTAACCCATAGCTTTCCTCCGTTTCCGAGCATGAGAAAAGCCCCACGGGGAAGACCCCATGAGGCTCGGTTCATTCTGCTTTTCGCTGATTATATCATAACATAAACGGCGGGTGCTTATCTCTGCTCAAAGGTGCTTAAACCGTTGCATGTTTCAGATAACGATGGGTTCTTCCGGCATGATGACGTGCTGAAGCGCCGAACCGTGCCACCGTCTGACCGTGGATTTGTCGGCATGGAGTTCATCTCCGATCTGCTCCCAGGT
>JBGUWL010000231.1:0-1515 GCA_045221075.1 Acutalibacteraceae bacterium | reverse complement strand
TGGAGGCATCCGGGGCGGTATATATCCGGTCTGTAGCAACAACTGGAATAGCAGACATAGAATATGATGCGTTCGCATAAAAGGAGGGCATATGGCAGACAAGCATTTTCCAACAGACCTTACAAATGAAACACCCGCTGATGCTCATAGCGTCCTTGCGGATAATGGGAGCACTGCGTATGCGTTGCTTCTGAGCGCCTTGAAAACCTATGTTCTACAAGAGGTACAGCTTTCGACCATCACGGACGAAGGTGGTTACTATGCCACAGACACGGTTGAAGGGGCGCTTCAGGAGATCGGTGCGGAAATCTCCGGAATTGATGCGCTTATCGGATCGGGGGTGATTTCATGACTCCGTGCGATAAACTTAATTCGCTCCTGACAGCGGCGAATACAAAAACTGGCGAATCGGATACCACTCTGACCGATGCTATGCAAACGCTGATAGATGGGTATGGGCAAGGTGGGGGTGGTGGCGCGGTCGAGATTGCATCAGGAACATTTACGCCGAGTACGACTGCTGTTTCGAAGAGCATCGCCATAGGGAACAAGATGGCCCAGACCGATTTCCTTGTTCTTGTATATGCGGACGATGAAACGGAAATCCCGTATGATGGAACATGGAAGGGCATGATCGGGGTACTGGTTTGTGATAAGACATTTGGCTATTACGACCTGCATGAAGATGTAAGCAATAAAGCACCGACAGGGAAATTCACTTATAAGGTGAATCAGGACGGAACGATCACAGACAGAGAAGCACCGGGCATATACGGAGGTTCCGCTTCCCTGAGAAACAATGCCGCCTATGTCAGCTATCCCGCCGATATTTCGCACAACAAAATCACCCGTTCGTCAAGCGGGTTCACGCTGACTCTGAGATGGACATCCCAGAATTTTATGAGCGGGATCACCTACAACTATAAGGTGCTGTATTACGGCTCAGACCCGTCTAACGATATTGTGGAGGTGGCATAATGATCTATTACAAGACACTCGGGGCCGATGGTTTCATCTCTGTCTCCACAGTCAACGCTGATGGGGACGGGAACATCTCACAGACGGAGTATGATCGGATACTACAGATGATAAAAAATGCTCCGACTGGGCAGGGAGTTGTGGAGGATGGCAGTGGATACGCCTATGCCGAAATCCCAGTGGTTGAAAGCGATGTAGCACCTGAGGAGGTTCTGGAAGCACTGGAGGGCATATTATGACAAGAGAAAAGCTGACCGCCATCATCAACGCCCTGATTAAAATGCGTGATGCCGCAACTGATGAAACCGCTCTGGAGACGGTTGATCTTTACCCGGCATGGAAACCGGACACTGACTATACGGTTGACGGACTCAGGTATCTGTATAACGATCATCTGTATAAGATTCGTCAGGCACACAGATCACAAGCGCAGTATACACCCGACATTGTTCCGGCTTTATACGAATTAGTAGTTGTCGGACACAGCGGTACGATAGACGATCCGATTCCGTTTGAGACGGGCATGAAGATTTCAAA
>JBGUWL010000230.1:0-4635 GCA_045221075.1 Acutalibacteraceae bacterium | reverse complement strand
CGGAGACGGAGGGATTCGAACCCTCGGACCGGCTCATCACCGATCAAACGATTTCGAGTCGTTCTCGTTATGACCACTTCGATACGTCTCCGTGTTTGACAATGACTATTTTACCCGATATCATTCAAAATGTCAATAGCAAGAACACTCCAAAACCATTGCTGCCCTCCCTTCTTTTGCCGGCCGTATCATCCCATGTCCGGAGCTGATGCGAAACGGATCGCAGCTTTGAATATAAAAAACCGATACTCTTTCAGGAGATGATAATATGATAGTTACAACAAGCGAAGTCATGAGGGAAACGGAAGTCGCTGCGGTAAACAGCGGAGTCACTATGGAGACCCTTATGAAAAACGCCGGCACCGCCGTTGCGGAACTGGCAGCCGGTATCATTGCCCAAAAGAAACTCAAAAACGTGTGCATACTCTGCGGCTCAGGAAATAACGGAGGTGACGGCTTTGTGGTCGCGCGGCTGCTTTCCATGATGTGCAGGGTGTCCGTGATACTTACATCAGGCGAGCCTAAAACAACCCTTTCAAAAATGAATTTTGAGCTGCTTCCGGAAAACGTGGATGTACTCTATCTCAGCTCACGATACTATGAATGTATCGGCATCGTAAGAGAATCCGACATGATTATTGACGCAGTTTACGGTATAGGCTTCCACGGCGCTCTGGGCGCGGAGCTCGCCGATCTTATCGCCTTCTGCAACGATAACATGAAGGCCGTGCGAATTGCTGTGGACCTTCCCAGCGGAATAGAATGTGACACGGGAATATCCGAGGGAGGCTGCTTTATCGCAGACCACACCGTGACCTTTACCGCCCTTAAGCCTCTCCACGTCCTTTATCCCTCCTCCGACCTCTGCGGAAAAATAAAGGTCGTTTCCGTCGGCATTCCGGAACGTGTGCTCAAAAACGCTCCGGCAATGATGACATCCACAGAAAAATATGTACGGGAACATCCTTTTCCCAAGCTCAGTCCCTCTGCTCACAAGGGCAGCCGGGGCACACTGCTTACCGTCTGCGGAAGCTTCGGAATGGCAGGGGCCGCCGTACTTTCCGCCGGTGCAGCCCTGCGCTGCGGTGTGGGTCTTGTAAAGGCCGCCATGCCCGAGTCTGTCTATCCCATAGCCGCCTCACAGCTTTCCGAGCCGGTCTTTATTCCCCTCTCACAGTCAAAGGACGGTCAGATAGATATTGACGAATACGGCCGGCTCATGGAAGAAATGAACGAAAAAAGCAGCGCATCCCTCATCGGCTGCGGTCTGGGACAGAGCCAGAACCTGTCAAGTCTTGTGGCGCTTCTCATAGACGGTGCAAAAAAGCCGATCGCACTGGACGCCGATGGAATAAACGCCATGACTGCGAATATAAATGTACTGAAAAGGTCAGGCGCACCTATGGTCATTACGCCCCATCCCGGCGAGATGGCAAGACTGCTGGGAGTTGACGTTTCCGTGGTGCAGAAGGACAGATACCATATTGCGCTGAGGTTTGCCAGGGAATTCGGTGTCACCGTTGTGCTCAAGGGCGCAAATACCATCATCGCCACTCCGAGCGAAAAGGTCTACGTCAACCTTACCGGAAACAACGGCATGGGCAAAGGCGGCAGCGGAGACGTCCTTGCGGGAATGATCGCCTCATTCCTTGCTCAGGGTATGAGCACCGAAGCCGCCGCCGTAACAGCGGTCTACTACCACGGCCTTGCGGGAGACAGATGCGCCGAAAAGTATTCCGAACGCTCCATGCAGCCCGGAGATATGGTGTCTGAACTGAAAACAATTTTCTGACCTGTTATGCGCTGTGTCCCGTCAGGACATATCAAGAGCATCGAAACACCGCAGTCCTGCGTCATATTTACGATAAAACGGCGGGACATACACTCAGGTGACAGCCTGTCCGGATGAGTTACGGCATAACAGGACTAAAAGAGCTGATGAATTTGAAGAGACTGTTCCGTATCCTGTTGCTGACAGTAACGGTTTGTATTATCATGTCGGGCTGCGGCATGGGCGGCAGCGTTCCCGACGTCAGACCAGTCACGGAAAGCAATGCGGTGATAAGCTTTGACGGCACCACATACCGGTGTGAGATCAGGCGCATCAGCAGCGAGCAGACCGTAATGACGTTTGTTTCCCCGGAAAGCCTGTCGGGTCTGGTCTTCTCGCAAAGCGGCAAGATCTGCACCCTTTCCATGGACAAGTGTGCGTGCAGGAACCTGAGCCTTCCGGAAAGCGGCAGGTGTGTTTTTGTGCGGGTATGCGGCATACTTGACCTGCTTGCCCGGGGCGGTCTTACTCTTGATGCCAAGTCCGATGACGGCCGGTGTGTTTTCTCCTCGGAAAACGGCGGTCTCAGCGTTACCACCGACAGCGACGGACGCCCCCTCACCGTAAAGGCAAAAGACATCTCAATTGAGCTTTCCGAACCCAGAAAATGATAAAAAACAGACCCGGCGCGATCACGTCGGGTCATTTAGTATTTTCGCGGCTGCCGTAGGATAACGGCTGACAGAAACATCGTACCGGTCTGTGTTTTTGTGCTGCGGTTCTATGACAGGATCCAGAATCATTGCCGGAAGCACATCATCGCCGGAGTCGCATCATTGCCTGAGTCGCGTCATTGCCAACCGTATCATCTTATCCGCATCAGTTGTCACGGTCAAAAAGCGGCGTAGAGAAATAGCGTTCTGCAGTGTCGGGCAGGATGGTGACGACTGTTCTGCCTTCACCCAGCTTTTCGGCGAGTCTGAGAGCCGCTGCCACGTTGGTACCGGCGGAAATGCCGCACATGATACCCTCCATGGAAGCCAGCTTCCGGGCAGTCTCAATGGCTTCTTCATCCGTAACGATATAGATATGGTCATATATGTTCGTATTGAGTATGGACGGGATTATACCGTCCCCTATGCCCATCTGCAGATGGGTGCCCACAGTACCTCCGGCAAGTATGGCGGCGTGTTCGGGTTCGACCGCCCATATCTCCATATTCGGGTACTGCTTTTTGAGGGTTTCGCCTATGCCGGTGATAGTACCGCCTGTGCCGATACCCGAACAGAATCCGTCAATGCGTCCTGCCGTCTGTTCCAGAATCTCAAGTGCGGTGTAATATTTGTGGGCAAATACATTGTTTTCGTTTTCAAACTGCTGGGGTACAAAAACTCTCGGGTCGTCCTTTGCCATCTGAAGGGCCGTGTCAAGACACTGCTGTATGCACTTTCCTATGTCTCCGTCATCGTGTATCAGGATGACCTGAGCGCCGTAGTGACGCACCAGCTTGCGGCGTTCCTCGCTGACGGAATCCGGCATAATAATTATGGTCTTATAGCCCTTTACCGCGCCTACGAGCGCAAGCCCTATACCTTGATTGCCGCTGGTAGGTTCAACGATTATTGTGTCGGGCTTTATCTTTCCTTCCTTTTCCGCCATGCGTATCATATTGTAGGCGGTGCGGGTCTTGATGGAACCCCCGACATTCAGACCCTCGAACTTTACAAGGACCTCGGCGCTGCCGGGTCTGACCATGCGGTTCAGTCTGATTATGGGTGTATGCCCTATCGCCTCAAGAATATTGTTGCATATCATTTCCTTCAACCTCATATCAATAAAAAATCATACCCGTTTATCATATCACATCCCGACAAAAAAGAAAAGACATATATTTGTTTTTTCTGCGCGGTTTTTGCGGTTTTTATGTTTTTTGCCCTTCCGGAAGGAAACAAAGGAACTTCCGCCGTTGTACACTACATTACTGCAAAGCATTTTTATGGAACCTCAAACCGCTTATCATATTGTTATGGATCGCATTTACGGAAACCCGGATCATCACGTGCCGCAAGCCTCTGCCGGAAGTATTATACCCGGACTAACAAAACACATAACAGCAGATGAAATATTTATTCTATATCTTTTCCAAAGTCAAAAACTGTGCTATAATAAGGAAGTCAAATATGCATACCCATATATCCGGATCGGTTATTTGTCATATCGGGATACAGCAACACATATCCGGAACGAAAAAAGAGCAGCAAAAACCACGGCACAGGATTGTGCCGACCGGAACGAACAGAAAGGAAGATCATAATGCTTTGTGAAAGCTTACCGGGGATCGAATGGTTCGCAAACGACAACCCATACACCGAGTGCAGCTATACGTTCCATTATATTATCCTGCCCGACGTCAAGGATGAGATACTGACGGTAAGGATATGGAACGGACTGTTCTGTTATGAAAAAAGTCTGGAGCAGATCACTGCAGAAAGGACCTTTCCCATGACCAAGGGCGGTCTTGGTGAAGCCGTGGAATTCATCCGCAGCGAGAACGGCAAGTTTGATAAGTGAGGTTTGCTCTGCGATCCGGTCAAAAAACCGAGCTCAGACGGAGTATGTAGACGATACTTTTATCTTTTCTTATTAAAAACAGAATAAAATTTTCTTGACAACGGGTAAATGGTGTGGTAGAATGTTAATGTTCTAGTTGAACAAGTGAATATAGGGGTATAGCTCAGTTGGTAGAGCAGCGGTCTCCAAAACCGCGTGCCGAGGGTTCAAGTCCTTCTGCCCCTGCCAGAAAAAACGGAAGCCGGAATATTTCATTTCGGCTTCTGATTATATTATTAAAGAACGGGACTTGA
>JBGUWL010000229.1:0-2260 GCA_045221075.1 Acutalibacteraceae bacterium | reverse complement strand
GCCTGACAGCCGAGCTTTGCCGCGGCCCATGCCACGCCCTTTCCATGGTTGCCGTCTGTCGCGGTGACAAAGTGCAGCTCCGCGATTTGCCGGTGAACCTTGTCGGATTGCAGCTCGGAGAAGCTCGTCTCACGATAATCCAGACCCAGTCTGTCGCAGACGGCGCGGAAAACCGCATAGGATCCGCCGAGCCCCTTGAACGCCTTCAGACCGAAACGCGAGGATTCATCCTTGATAAAGGCTGCCTTGATCCCGAGGCTTTCGGCCGGCTCCGGCAGCGGCACGAGCGCAGTCGGCGCATACTCCGGCAGCGCTTCATGAAAAGCCTGAACGGCTGCGGTCTCGGCCAGACTGAGAAACGCCGGCCCCTTTCCATGGTCGGGCGAAGCGTTTACGATATATCGGATTCCCTGAATTGAGTTCATGTACATCCCGTCTTTCTGTAATGTATTTTGAAGTAAGTATATCGTGTTTTCTTTCACTTCTCAACAGAAAACAATGCTGATACCTGTACTTTGCTTTTTAGTGTGCGTCTATGCTATAATGCATTTACTGTTTGTGCGAGGTGAACCCGGATGGAGCAGATCTACAGCTATGACACGATTCTGCACGAAAATGCGGATAACGGCGGGGCCTATGTGGTTTTCCCGTGGGACATCCGCAGAGAATTCGGCAAGGGGCGTGTGAAGGTCCATGCGACTTTTGACGGGATCCCTTATGACGGGAGCATCGTGAATATGGGGCTCAAAAACACAGACGGCAGCATCTGCTACGTGATCGGTGTCCTGAAAGCGATTCGTCAGTGCCTGGGAAAATCTGACGGCGACACCGTCCATGTCACGATCAAACTGCGGGAGGCTTGAGACACCAATGCGAGAACTCGATATGGACACCCTGATGTTTTTCGACGCCCACCGGGACACGCTGCCCATCTTTACCGCATTGGAAGCAACGCTTTATGAGCACTTCCCGGAGATGCAAAAGCGGGTACAGAAAACACAGGTCACTTATTATCATAAGCATGTCTTTGCCTGCGTGTCATTTGCCCGGGTCAGGCGCAAGGCGGAGCTGCCGGAGAGGTGGCTGACGCTGACGATGGGGCTTCCGTATGCGCTGGATTCTGAGCGTGTCGCTGTAAAGACCGAGGTTTATCCGGGACGTTGGACCACGCATCTTGTCATCGGCTCCCCTGAGGAGCTGGACGAAGAGCTCCTTTCCTGGATCGAGCAGGCCTATGAGTTTTCCGAGCGGAAATAGCAGGGGGCGGGAAAGATGATAAAGCTTCGCTATGGCAATACGAACACCTTTTACATCCCCGGCGCGAAGGGCGGGCTGCTGATCGACACGGATTGGGCAGGCACGCTGTCGCAGTTTTTCAAGGCGATCAAAGCGGCCGGCCTGGGGACTTCGGACATCTCCTATGTGCTGGCTACGCATTATCACCCGGATCACGTCGGGATCATTGGGGAGCTGCAAAGGCTGGGCGTTGTCCTATTAGCAGCTGATGTTCAGCGCGGCTTCCTGCACTTCCCGGATGAGATTTTTTCAAGAGACAAGCGGCTTCACTATGTGCCGATCGACGAGACCGCGGCAAAGATCATCTCTTGCGGGGAAAGCCGCGCATTCCTGCATAGCTTGGATATCGGCGGCGAGATCGTGCATACCCCCAGCCACAGCGAGGACAGCATCTCTGTTCTTCTGGATGACGGAGACTGCATCGTCGGCGATCTGGAGCCGCATACTTATCTGAATGGGTATGAGGATAATTCCGGACTGAAAAAAGACTGGGACCAGATCCTGAGCCGTCACCCGCGGCGGATTTTCTACGCCCATGCGAATGCTCAGGAGATGTAAGAGAGCGGCAATTCTGAGGCTTATGTATAGTTGTATGAACACTAATGTATAGTTGTATGTACATAGAGTCTTCGAATCGCATTGATATCTGGTCTCGGCAGACTATAGCCGGCTTTTTGCACTCGTCTGAGAAAGGCCTTCCTCCAGACTGAGAATCGGCATAGATCTCATTGGAGGCAATATCAGCCGCGGGAATGGACCGTGCGTGTAGAATACGTATTTTACGCGCACTGAATACGTATTTCACTCGCGGAATACGTATTTCACTCGCAGAATACGTATTTCACTCGCAGAATACGCATTGCGCGCACAGAAAACACATTGAACGTACGAACGTGCGAACGCACATTGAATGAGCATTGAACGTGCATTCACTTTTTGCAGACTCCCGGATATATAACAGCGG
>JBGUWL010000228.1:0-4777 GCA_045221075.1 Acutalibacteraceae bacterium | reverse complement strand
TTTCTCATAAAACAACAAATAAAGTTACCTACACTTAGTTGTTATTATTGATTATATCATAATTGTGATACCGTGTCAATATGATACACCTCTATTTTTAAGGAAAAAATAGGAAAAAATGGGATCATCATATCAGCTTATTCTTTATTTCCCTGCATGATTTACAATATTTTCATTTTCTGACCTGTATCTGTTCATACGTCAGGCTCCGCAAACGGCATTTTCTCTGTTTTCGTCCCCATTTTATTGCGTTTTTTCACTATTTTATAATATATAAAATCTTTCCCATGATAAAATATTAGGATATATTATTATTGTAATTTTATCCGCAAACAAGTATAATGTATCTATAGACCAGGTATCAGTGACATCAGACCACAATCACATACAACGGAGGTGCTGTATTCATGGGAGTACACATAGAGCTTGGCCGGATGGCCAAAAAGCTTCTTTCAAAACACTTTGAGATTACACCCGCAGATATAGGGGAGGACGCCTGCCTGACATACAAGGGCCTCACCCTCAACACAGAGGCCTATCATGTGGAGGGCGTCGGAAAGCTGTGCATAATGGCTCTCAAGGCGGGCTTCGGAATTATCAGGATGGAAACGGTGGTGCTGACCCCCATAAACAGGGACGAGCCCCTGTTCAATCTTGACTGGATGAAGATAATGGGCAGGGAAATACAGATCTGCGAGCTTTACAACACCTGCGCGCAGCCCTGCAGCGAGGATATCATCATGCAGTGGGAAAAGGTGACCTGCCGTGACGCCGATATCAAGGATTCCTCCTGGGAGCGGTATACATATCACGACTATCTGCTGCCCTGCACCTACCACAAAAGCGGACGGGGCGCCGGCAAGCGTTTCACCTGCACGGCCTATAACAGCCTGCAGACCCTGGTGGACAGGCTTCTTGCCGCACCGGAGTGCAGCGCCGACGAACGCAGCGAACGTGTGCACGCCTTTGCCGAAAAGCTGTTTGAGGCAAACGGTCCGGCAGTTGATACAATAAAGAAAAACTTCGGCGAAGAGACCGCAAGACGCATCATCTTTGATTATATGTACGCCTGACACCAATAACGCAAAATCACAGAAAAGGAGGCAGGAGCTTTGCAATATTCAACAGGAGATATTCTCAGGATCAACGGCGCAAGATATAGTGTCATCGGAATTATCACCTACCGCAACACCGACGACAACTGCGACTGGAACGAATATCGTCTGATGTCCATTCCCGAAAACAACGAAGCCTGGCTCAGCATGGACGACATTTACAAGGAATATTCAATTTCCTTCATGGTCCGCCACAAAAACATAAAGGGCTTTCACGAAGTGGACCGGGGCCGTCAGCTTGTAATTGCGGCGCAGGGCAATGTGGACGTTTACCCCGGAGACAAGGCCCGCTTTATCGAATATGAGGACTCCACCGAGGAACGCATATTCTCCGTGGAAAAATGGGACGACGAGACGGAATATTCCGAGGGCTATTATCTCGACCTTGACGAGATCGCCCTCGAAAGCATGAGGGACTCCTATTACACCGGCCCCTACAACGCGGGAACCGGAACCGGGACCGGATCCGGGACGGGCTTCTCATCCGGCGCTTCAAGCACCACCGGAACGGGATTTTCTTCCGGTTCCTTCGGCACCGGCTTTGCCGATCCTCCCTCAACCGGTACGGGCTTCTCTTCCGGTTCCTACGGCACCGAGCCCTTTGGGTCGGGAACATACGAGTCCGCATCCTACGGCTCCGATTTTCTTTCCGGATCCTCGTCCGGCTCCTACGGTTCCGACTTTTCCTCAGGCTCCGGATTTTCTTCTTCATCCTCATCCGGCTTCGACAGCCACAGCTACACCCCCGGTACGTTAAAGAAAAAGAAAAGCAAAAAGCTAGTGGTCTTCATTGTTGTGATCGCAGTGGTAATAGTGTCCATACCGCTCCTTAACATGATCCTTGAAGGAATATTCGGGACCAAGTCCATCTCCGATTATCTTGAGGATGACGACACATACACCTATGTCACCTCCATCACCGGCAAAGAAAACCAGAAGGCCGACGTGTACAAGGCCCAGGCTCCCATTACCGTTGACACCGTTGCAAAGAGCATAATCGAAAATATAGAGGGCGAGACCCAGTACGTCCAGCAGAATACGGCGGAGATCGCCGGCACTTCCTCGGACGCTTCCTCGGACACTGCCCTGACCGCCGCAGCCGACGCTGCCACTGACGCCCCGGAGGACTGCGTTGCGATACTTACGGAGGACGAATACTGCATCGTATACCAGGGCGAAAACGGCGACGTGCTTATCCAGATATCCGACCGTGAATACGCCTATACCAGCGACAACAACCTGTATCAGGGCAGAACGGCCTCGAACCGCTTCTTCAGGCGTTTTTACCACAGCACCGGATACTTTTCCGATGCTACCCGCTACACCAGCCACACATCACCCTACAGCTCCTTCAGCGACAGCGATATCAGCTATTCTTCAACCGACACCTACCATACATATTCAAACAGCATCCGCCAGTCCAGCATCCGCTCAAGAAAATCCTCCTCCGGCGGTATCAGCAGCGGCAAATAATTGCCCCAATCTACAAAAAAGGAGTCTTTATCAATGTTTGATTTCAATACGGTACTTACCGACATTCTCGATGTAGCCATCTATTCCTGTCTTGGCATAATCCTGATGATGCTGGGCAACTTCCTTATCGACCTTATCATCCCCTGTTCCTTCCCCGAAGAGATCAAAAAGGGCAACAACGCCATCGGATTTGTTTCCGCAGGCATAAACATCAGCGTGGGTCTGCTCCTCAAGGCCGCCATATCCTCACCGGAAACATCCACTTCCATCGCAAAGGAAAGTCTTGCGGGCGGACTGCTCAGCAGCCTTGTATATTTTGTTGTGGGCATACTCTTCTTCATGCTGGGATATATCGTCATCCAGCTTTTCAACAGAAAGTACAAACTCAACGATGAGATCGGAAACGGCAACACCGCCGCCGGTATCATGGTGGCAGGTATATTTGCCGGTCTTGCAATAGTTATCAGCGGAGTGATCTTCTGATGAAGGCCCCTGCAAAAGAATATCGTCTCCTTATGCTGACAACGCTCCTGATATCAGGCTGTTCAATGGTATATGAGCTTATCATAAGCGCTGTCAGCTCATATCTTTCGGGCAACTCCACCCTGCAGTATTCAGTGACCATCGGTCTTTATATGTCCGCCCTCGGTCTTGGTTCCTTTCTTTCAAAATTCATCAAAAAGGATCTGTGGAGCTGGTTTGCCCGGGTGGAAATAGGCATCGGCATCATCGGCGGAAGCTGTTCGCTGGTGCTTTTTCTTGCAAATCTCTATCTCACCGCCTACCAGATAGTGATGTATATAGAGATCATCGCCATCGGCACCCTTGCCGGACTTGAGATACCCCTGCTTACACGCATCATCGAGGAAGACCGCAAGGAGCTGCGGCTGACCCTTTCCTCCATCTTTTCCTTTGACTATATCGGAGGACTCATAGGCTCGGTGGCCTTCCCCATGCTGCTGCTTCCCAGCCTCGGATACTTCGCCACCTGCTTCCTTTCCGGCGCGCTCAACCTTACCGCCGCCACCCTTATAATCTGGAAGTACCACAAGCGGCTGAAAAAGCCGGTGCTGTACAAGGTTTCCGTGGCCGTTCTGCTGGCCGCGATGATAGCCGGAATGATATTTTCCGAAAACGTCAGCGACATCATCGAGGGCGGTCTTTACCGCGACAAGATAATCCTGTCACAGCAGACGGAATACCAGAAGATCGTGGTCACCAAGCACAAGGACGACCTGAGACTGTATCTTGACGGCAACTGCCAGTTCTCTGCGGTGGACGAATACCGTTACCACGAGGCTCTTGTACACATACCCATGGCATACGCAAAGGAGCAGAGCCGTGTGCTTATCCTGGGAGGCGGAGACGGACTTGCAGCCCGGGAGCTTCTCAAGTATCCCGACACCACCGTTACCCTCATTGACCTTGACAAGGGCATGACAGACCTGTGCAGCACCTACAATCAGATAACCGCCATAAATCAGGGTTCCCTCACAAACAGCCGGGTCAAGGTCATAAACATGGACGCATACGAATACGTCAAATCCGACAGGGACCTGTTTGACGTCATTATCGTAGACCTGCCCGACCCCAACAACGAGGCCCTGAACAAGCTGTATACAAACGTGTTCTACCGTATGTGCGGGAACCATCTTGCTCCCGACGGCATTCTTGCGGTCCAGTCTACCAGCCCGTACTACGCAAAAAAAGCCTACTGGTGCATCGAAAAGACCATAAAAAGCGAGGGCTTCAATGTCACGTCATACCATCTGCAGGTACCCGCCTTCGGCGACTGGGGCTTCCACATGGCGTCCTTTTCTCCGCTGGAGCAGCGCCATGACCTGCCGGAGGACACACGCTTCCTCACTCAGGAAAATCTCTCCTCACTCTTCCGGTTCGGAAAGGACGAAAAGACCTCCGACGTGGATGTCAACCGTCTTACAAAGCCCGTACTCATCCAGTACTACAACGATGCCGTCCGGGAATGGGAATAACCTCAGTATCCCGCCGGACATATACAATACAAAATATCGGCCGCAGCGCCAGGTCATTCCTGTTTGCTGCGGCCCTTTTCTTTTTCTGTTCTATAACAGACGTCGATATCCCCCGGGTCTCGCCTGTCGGCTCGGTCGGTGCTTCTCAGCCTGCGGCTGAGAGGTGTCCACCGGACACCCGCACCCTCAACAGGC
>JBGUWL010000227.1:0-1752 GCA_045221075.1 Acutalibacteraceae bacterium | reverse complement strand
CCGAACGCGCAGCGCAGGAACAGCGGCCCCCAGGAGTCTTTGCGGACGTGGAACTTCTCCTCGCTCCGCGCCAGCCCGACGAACGCGATGACGAACGCGACGATGTTGCGGAAGAAGACTTTCTGGATGGAGGGTACATCGCCCGAGAGCTTGACGAAGAACGTCATGAGGCTGAAAAAGAACGCCGCAAGGACAATGTACAGGATGCCCTTGGCCTTCGGCGGCACTTTGGCGATGAGCTGACTCACGTTCCGGACTCCTTTCTGCAAAACGGTATTTTTGCTGATTCAAAATTGTTACTATTCTATCACAAATAACTTTATTGGCAACCCTTGTTTTGGAGTGTATTTCTTGACGGACAGTGGTGTGTTTCCAGCAGCGAAAACTGGGTTTCCGTCTGCTCCGCGGCTGAGAGTTACGCACGGGAAAAGACAGGGCGCCTCAACCATTTGCAAAGCAGGTCTCTCTTGTTAGTCTTCGCATTTTCCTGTAAAATGTGTTTTGTAACAATAACCGGCGGTGCATCGCCACAGTGAGGCCGCCCTCTGAAAGAAGTGAACCTATGTTTTTAGCTGCCAATACTGTTCTCATGATCTACCTCGCCGCCGCGGTCGTGCCGGCGCTCGTTCTCATGAACTACGTTTACAAGCAGGACAAGCGGAACAAGGAGCCTATCGGCCTGCTCGGCATGTGCATCCTCATGGGCGTCTGCGCGGCGCTTGCTTCCATTGCCCTGGAGGGCATCGGCATCAGCGCGCTGAACATGTCGCAGATCGACCAGACCACACCGCTGTACATCATGGCGCTGGCTTTCGGCGTCGTCGCGGTCGTGGAGGAAGGCACGAAGCTGTTCTTCCTGTACCTCAAGACCTGGAAGAACCCGAACTTCGACTACAAGTTCGACGGCATCATCTACGCTGTGTTCGTGTCTCTGGGTTTCGCGGCGTTCGAGAACATCAAGTACGTGTTCAGTTATGGTCTGTCCGTCGCGCTTCCCCGCGCCATCCTCGCCATTCCCGGACACATGACCTTCGCGGTCGTCATGGGCGTCTTCTACGGACGCGCCAAGTACCTCGAGAACCACGGCCAGCCCGGCAAGTGGCTGTACATCTTCCTCGGCTGGTTCTTCGCCGTCCTCCTGCACGGGTTCTACGACACCTGCGCCATGCTGGGCACCGCGGAGTCCTCCGTGGTCTTCTCCGTGTTCATCATCTTCATGTACCTGCTGGTCTTCGGACTCATCAAGCGCGAGTCCAACCAGGACTACAAACTGAACTGACAACAAGCAAAGAGCCCTGCTTCCGCAGGGCTCTTTGCTTGATTGCAAACGTGTTTCAACTTTTTGACTTAGAACATTTGTTCTGGTATAATATTTACTAAGTGGGACACCACTTGGAAAGCATCCGTGACAGGATGGAAACCTCCCGACCTCATTCGCCCAAAGCGCTTTGACGTCAAAACAGGAGGTTTGACTATGACCATATATGATTTGTTTTCTCTGCTATTTGATCTATGGTCTGTAGTAGGAACGCATTTTGTTGAAGTTGTAATTGCCCGGCTTTTTCACAAACGTGAGTAAAAGAAGAGCCCTTCCTGTCCGAACCACAGGAAGGGCGCGTCCTTAAATAGGACAAATACCTCTGTCGGGAGTATCCGTTTTGGAGCGGATGCTTTTCCCACTAACAATATAGCAGATTTCCCTCTGTTTTTCAATCTCTATCCGGCCTGCCTTATCGCAGGCCTTTTTTGCGC
>JBGUWL010000226.1:0-9338 GCA_045221075.1 Acutalibacteraceae bacterium | reverse complement strand
TCCGCGCTTCTCTCCCTCAGTCAGCTTCGCTGACAGCAGTCTCACCTGTCGGCTCGGTCGGCGCTTCTCAGCCTGCGGCTGAGAGGTCTCCACCGGAGACCCGCACCACTCCCAGAGGGAGCCATTTTTCACCTCATCCGTCACGGCGTTGCCGTGCCACCTTCCCCTCAAGGGGAAGGCTTTATACCTCCCTCTTTGAGGGAAGAGTGACGCCGGGGGAAGCGGAGCCGAAGGCGAACGCTGATTGGATGGCGGAACTTATGCAAAGCTGGTGGCGCGCAGTGCCGGAGGGAGTTGATCATTGAGCGAAGCGTTTCTGCGCTTCCGCCTTTATCTGATGATATTTTATTCCACAAATATTATTATTTTTTAAGTCTTAAGTTTTCAGTTTTCAGTTAGCGACCAAAGGGAGCGCATCCACTCCTCACTCCTCACTCCTCACTCATAACTCCTAACTGAACCAAAGGTTCAACTGCCCGGAGGTGAAACAATGAACACCGGCTCACGCCTTGCCCCTGACAATCTTTTTCATCGCAAACGGCTGAAATACGCCGTAAATATTTGTTCCATGTACGGCCTTGTTTCCGTGCTGCTCCATGTGGCTGCGACCTGGCTGACGGGTCTTTCCGGAGGGAACTTTCTTCTTTTCAACCTGCTTGACATGATCTCAAGCGTTGGCGCGACACTCCTTCCCGCAGTCGTGCTTGCCTATATGGGTAACGGGGTAGGTCAGTGCATACGTCCCCGCTCAAAAAAACGCACCGGAAGAGTTGACTCCGCTTTGCTTGTGGTTCTGGGAGTCAGCGGCTGTCTCATTGCGAACCTTGTTTCCACCATTATCGGAAGGGTGCTGCCCAAGGTGGACCATACCGTCTATCTTTCCTTCGGCGGTACCGCAGGGGATTTCCTGCTGCTTATGCTCGCATCCGATCTGGCTCCCGCTCTCTGTGAGGAATACGCCTGCCGGGGTTATCTTTACTCGACCCTTGCAAGGTACGGTCATCTTTTCAGCGTGGTTTTTTCGTCCCTGGTGTTCGGAATGCTCCACGGAAGCCTGCAGGCGATGATATTCGCTTTTATGTGCGGAATGCTTTCCGGATGTATCCGCAAAACCTCCAACCGCTTTATGCTCTGTGTCATAATTCATTTTACCAACAATTTCCTTTCCACCATAGGCACATTCGTGCTGATACACGCAGGCTCCGACGTACACACGCTATATTTCCGTATAATAACCCAGGCCGGACTGCTGCTTTATGCCGCAGCATGGGCGCTGCTGCGCCGCAGAAGGATCAGGGTGTTCTATTTCCGTCCCTGTCCCTATCCGCTCCGGAAGCGTGAAAAGGCGGCGTCGGTGCTGACCTCGCCGGTGTTTTTGCTGTTTATTATTGTCAGTCTGCTGTGCAAGCTGACCTGACGGACCGGAGGTGGCAAAATGACCGATGACGAAAAATGGATGAAAGAGGCTATTGTCCTTGCGAAAAAGGCCACGGAGCTGGGAGAGATCCCCGTGGGCGCGGTGGCGGTGATGGGCGGACGAATTGTGGGCAGAGGGTATAACCGCCGTGAGACCGACAAAAACGCTCTCCGTCACGCCGAGCTCATCGCCATTGACGAAGCCTGCCGCACTCTCGGAGGCTGGCGGCTCTGTCAGTGCGACCTTTACGTCACCCTTGAGCCCTGCCCCATGTGCGCAGGGGCGGCGATAAATTCAAGGCTCCGCAGGGTGATCTACGGAGCGCCGGATCCGGCTTACGGCTCCTGCCATTCCGTGACGGGGCTGTTCGCTCTTCCCTTCGGATACAGACCCGAATGTACCGGAGGGGTGTGCGGTGAGGAATGTGCGTCCCTTATGTCGGAGTTTTTCCGGCGTCTGCGCCGTCCCGCCGAAAAGGACAGTGCCGGAATCATATTTGATCTTGACGGCACCCTGTGGGACAGCACGGGTGTCATACTTCCCGCATGGAACAGCGTCCTGTGCCGTTACCGTCCGGCTATTACAAAGAAGGAGCTTTCCGGTGTTATGGGAAAGACCCTTCCGGATATTGCCCTGCAGCTTCTGCCGGAGGAAGACGGAAGGGACGATATACTCGCAGAATGCTGCCGGGTGCAGAATGAGCTTCTTAAGGAACGAGGAGGGATACTGTATCCCAGGACAGAGGATACCCTGAAAAAGCTGAAAGAAAGCTATCCCCTCTTTATCGTAAGCAACTGCACCGAAGAATATCTTGACACCTTCTTTTCCGCTCACGGTCTTGAAAGTCTTTTTGACGGCTTTGAGACCAACGGACGCACCGGACTTCCCAAGTCGGAAAATATCCGCCTGATAATGAAGCGCCATCGGCTTAAACGGGCGGTATATGTCGGCGATACCGACCTGGACCGCAGCTCTGCAATGACCGCCGGCGTCAGGTTCATACACGCCGCATACGGCTTCGGAAAGGTGAGACAGTGTGACGCAAGGGCGGAGAGCATCGGGGAGCTGCCCAGGCTGATATCCTCTCTGTTCTGAGCAGCATCGCCTATACCGGATAATGACCGATATATTACGGAAACAAAAAGACACGACAAGCTCCGAGCTCATCGTGTCTTTGATTTTTGTGTTACAGTCCCACCCGGTTGTACTGCCGCAGGACGATCTCAAGCGCCGCTCCCAGGAGAGTACCGATGAAAATATAGATCAGCAGTCTGAATTCAAATGGGCCTCCGAGAACTACCCTTCCGGCACTGCTTTCGTAAAGGCTGTTGTACCAGCCGAATTCCATCTTGCGGAAAAGCTGGAAAAATGCCACGGTAAGAAAAGCGGCCCCGCCGACGACCCATGCAGCCGCACGTCTGAAAAGCACGGCGAAAATGAAGTAGAATCCCATGGTTATAAAGACAAAACTGCCCTCCATGGCAAATTTTCGTTCATCCGCTCCGGCTGAGATCGAAATATCGGTTATGCGGACAATGTACCCTGCAGTGATAAGTACTGCGCCGATCAAAAAATATAATATCCTGTTTCTTTGCATATTCCTTCCCCCATCATATCGGAGAAATCATGTATGTACCTGTCGGCCGCCTTCCTGAGATAGGCTTCGTGTTCCCGTGAAGCCTCATCATACACCGCCACCGTATACATACCGGCCTTGTTTGCTCCGTCTATCCCCTCGGGTATATCCTCAAAGACGACACACGACCCGCCGGGGACTCCCAGGGCTTTTGCGGTGTAAAGGTAGATATCGGGAAAGCTCTTGTTCCTGCCGACCTGTGAGGTATAGCATATTGCGTCAAAGCATTCCAGCACGCCGTTGTTTTTAAGCACCGGTTCAAGCAGATAAGGGTTTGACGAGGTTGCCATACCGATCCTGACTCCGCCGGCCCTCAGGTGTTCAAGATACTCCTTTGAGTGCGGTTTAAGTCTGACATGGCGGGCATATTCGTGCCGTGCCATATCAAGCCAGACCTGAACGATCTCTTCAACACTTTCGCACAGTCCGTAGGTGCTGCGGGTATACTCTGCCGCAGTTTCAAAAAACATCCCCCGAACCGTGTCGGTGTATTCCTTTGTTACGGGTATACCCCTTTGTGTCAGAAAATCGGTATCCACCTTTTGCCACACATACATGGAATCGATAAGTGTGCCGTCAAGGTCAAATATTGCCGCCTCAATATGCCTCATGATTTCCTCCCAACCGAATAAGGGACACAGTGTCCCATACTCAATAGTAATTATATCACTTTATTTTACAAGTTTAAAGTAACAGTAAAACAAAGATTTATATAATTTTATGTACAACATACACAAAGACGGGAGATGTATAGCTGTGGGCGTTGAGTTTCTCGCAAATATGAGATGAGCGCAGTGCAGCATAATATCACCGGAGAAAACCGTTTTTTACTCTTTTTACAATTTGCCGGTTGAATTGTTGGAGTTTTTCTTTCAGTATAGATGTATGAAAAAGGTAAAAATAGTGTTATAATCTGTCGCAGAGAATGATATCACACCAGGGGGAAGCTATGAAATATCCTTTTATTTCCGACTGCCACATACACAGCGACAATTCCTTTGACGGCAAGGACAGCGTGATGATGCTTGCCCAGAGGGCCCACAGTCTCGGACTGTATGCCGTCACCATAACCGACCACTGCGACTGCAACGATTATTTTGCCAACGACATGCGCTCCGATATCGAGGGCAGTGTGCGTGACGCCTGCCATGCAAGGGGGCATTATGCCGACCGGCTGAGGATCTACACCGGTATCGAGCTGGGCCAGCCCACCCAGGACAAAAAGGCGGCGGAAGAGGCCATGTCCCTTTACGACTATGACTTTGTTTTAGGCTCCCTTCACAACCTGAGGGACGAACAGGATTTTTACTATCTTGACTATACGCCGGAGAACACGCCGGGACTGCTGGAAAGATACTTTGACGAGCTTGTGGAGCTTATCGAGGATGACCGCTTCGACTCCCTCGCCCACATGACCTATCCCTTCCGGTACATCTACGGCAAAAGCGGACTGGACATTCCCGTATCCGACTACCGGGAGCACATCGACCGGGTGCTGAGTCTGCTTGTAAAGCGTGAAAAAGCGCTGGAGATAAACACCTCCGGTCTCCGTCAGGCGATGAACATGACCATGCCCGACGGGAGCATAGTATCCCGTTTCCGGGAGCTGGGAGGCAGATATGTAACTATCGGTTCTGACGCTCACCGCTGGGGAGATGTGGGAGCCGGCATAGAGGACGGACTGAGAATGCTGCTGAAATGCGGCTTTACCCACTTCACGGTCTATGAGGAGCGCAGACCCATGGAGCTTCCTATATGCTGATAGTTTTTTACGGATCACAGCGACTTGCTGTGATCTGTATTTTTATGTTATAACTCCTCACTCCTGACTCATAACTCCTAACTCGTCTACACGATTCGTGTATAATTTTGTGTGTTCATAATTCCTTATCACTTTACGGCTGCTTTTGTGGTATCATGAAGAATGGATTAATATCTGACAATACGGAGGTGTTTACATGACGCCGGAAAAATCCATCGGTCTTGAAATAGGCCGTACCAACAGTCTGCTGAGAAGCTGCTTCCGCAGGATCTGTATGATAGAAGGAGTTGACGAGGCTACCGGACGGAACGGAGTCATCATCGGTTTTCTTTTTGAACACAGGAACGATACCATACACCAGAAGGACATAGAGGAACACTTTTCCCTGAGGCGTTCCACGGCTTCCATCGTGCTTGCCGGTCTCGAGAAAAACGGCTATATAATCCGTGAGGCCGACCCTATGGACGCCCGCCATAAGAAGCTGCGCCTTACCCATAAGGGCATGGATAGGTACGCCAGTATTACGAGTCAGCTTGTGGAAAAGGAATTCCTGTTCCGGAATGGCATAGAACAAGAGGAGCTTGATAAGTTCTTTGAGGTTCTGAGAAAGATACAGAACAACGTCAAGACCTATATGGAAACGGATGAGAAAAAGGAGGCAGAAACATGATCCGCACACTTGCAAAAAGTATACGGGAATACAAGGTGGCGTCGATAATAACGCCGGTCTTTATCGTTTTTGAAGTAATACTTGAGGTGCTGATACCCTACCTGATGGCTGACCTTATCGACAAGGGAGTTGACAAGGGGGATATCGACTATATCTGGCGGATGGGACTTGTGCTGGCGCTGGTGGCGCTGGCGTCCCTGATATTCAGCGCCCTTGCCGGAAAATACGGTGCCGTTGCCTCCAGCGGCTTTGCCCGGAACCTCCGGCATGATATGTTCTGCCGCATACAGCGGTTCTCCTTTTCAAACATCGACAGATTCTCAACCTCGGGACTTATCACCAGACTTACAACGGACGTAACAAACGTGCAGAACTCCTACCAGATGATACTGCGAATGGCTTTCCGCGCGCCCTTTATGATGATATTTGCAATGGTGATGTCCTTCAGGGTGAACGCCACACTTTCCTGGATATTTGTCATCTTCATACCCATAATCGCTCTTGCCCTGGCGCTGATAATCCGCTTTGCTCACCCGATATTTACAAGGGTGTTCAAAAAGTACGACAAGCTGAACAACGTGGTGCAGGAGAACCTTCACGGCATCCGGGTGGTAAAATCCTTTGTCCGTGAGGAACACGAAACAGAAAAATTCAAGAAAATATCAAAGGATATCTATGTGGACTTTTCAAAGGCAGAAAAGATAGTCAACTTCAATATGCCAGTAATGCAGCTTTGCATATACGCCTGTATCCTGCTGATCTCATGGTTCTCGGCCCGTCTTATCGTCAGCGGCGACATGACCACCGGCGAGCTTGCCAGCATGATGACTTACATAATGCAGATACTCATGAGCCTTATGTTCATCTCTATCGTGCTGGTGCTGATCACTCTTTCCAAGGCCTCCGGCGACCGTATTGCCGAGGTGCTGCAGGAGGAGCCTGATCTTGCCTCTCCCGAAAATGCCGTCACCGATATACCCGACGGCAGCATTGTCTTTGAGGGCGTGAGCTTCAGCTATGCGGGCAAGGACGGAAAGCTGTGTCTTATCGACACCGACCTGACCATAAAGTCCGGCGAGACCGTGGGCATAATCGGCGGCACGGGTTCCTCAAAGAGTACCCTTGTGCAGCTTATACCCAGACTTTACGACGCCACCGAGGGCAGAGTGCTTGTGGGCGGCAGGGACGTAAGGGAATATGACCTTAACGCCCTGCGCAACAGCGTTGCAATGGTGCTTCAGAAAAACACCCTCTTCTCCGGCACCATAAAGGAAAACCTGAGATGGGGCAATGAAAACGCTACTGATGAAGAAATAGAAAAGGCCTGCCGTCTTGCCTGCGCCGACGAATTCATACAGCAGATGCCCGACAGGTACGACACATATATCGAACAGGGCGGCACCAATGTGTCCGGCGGTCAGCGTCAGCGTCTGTGTATTGCAAGGGCGTTGCTGAAAAAGCCGAAGATACTCATTCTTGACGACTCCACCAGCGCCGTTGACACCAAGACCGATTCCCGCATACGCCGCAGCTTTGCCGAGGAGATACCCGACACCACAAAGCTTATCATCGCCCAGCGCATCTCCTCCGTTCAGGATGCGGACAAGATAATCGTCATGGACGGCGGCAGGATAAACGCCGCAGGCACCCACAGCGAACTGCTCAAGACCAACAAAATATATCAGGAGGTCTACTACTCACAGCAGAAAGGAAGTGAGGATGATGTCTGAAAAGTCAAAGGCTAAGGTCATGGAAGGTATGCCTAAAGACGGTATGCCCAAAAATGCAAAGATGAAGACTCACGGCGCTCCCAAAATGGGTCCTCCAAAGATGATGAACGACCCCAAAAAGACAATAAAGCGTCTGCTGAAATACTTCGGGGCATATAAGCTGAGATTCGTTTTTGTTCTGTTCTTTATCATCCTCAGCGCCGGCGCCGGAGTTGCCAGCTCACTGTTTATCCAGATACTCATTGACGACTATATCACACCCCTGATGGTGGCAAATCAGAAGGACTTCGGCGGTCTGCTTACGGCAATAATCGTCATGGGCGTTATCCTTGCCCTTGGCGCCCTTGCGACCCTGCTCTACAACCGGCTTATGGTCACCATATCCCAGGGCATACAGAAGAAGATAAGGGACGAGATGTTTGCACACATGCAGACCCTGCCCATAAGCTACTTTGATACCCATACCCACGGCGACCTTATGAGCCGCTATACAAACGATACCGACACCCTGCGCCAGATGCTTTCCATGAGCATTCCGGCAATGTTCTCCTCCGCTATGACCATCATTGCGGTACTTGCGGCAATGATATCCCTCAATATATACATGACTATTTTCGTTCTGATATTTGTGGGCTTCATGATGTTCATAACAAAGAAGATCGCCGGCAGCAGCGCAAAGTACTTCATAAAGCAGCAGAAAGAACTGGGTGACGTTAACGGCTATATCGAAGAGATGATAAACGGCCAGAAGGTCATCAAGGTGTTCTGTCACGAAGAAACCGTGAAAAAGGACTTTGACCAAAAGAACGATGACCTCTGCAAGACCTCTACTCTTGCAAACACCTTTGTAAACATCCTCATGCCCGTGATGAACAACCTGGGCAACATACAGTATGTTCTCATCGCCGTTGTGGGCGGACTGCTTGCCATCAACGGCATAAGCGCAGTGTCTATCGGTGTTATCGCATCCTTCCTGCAGCTTTCAAAGAACTTTACCCGTCCCATCAGCGAGATCTCCAACCAGCTCAATTCGGTAATTATGGCTCTTGCGGGAGCCGAGCGCATATTTGAGCTTATGGACGAGGAGAGTGAGACCGACAGCGGCTATGTCACCCTTGTCAACGCAAAGTACGACAGGAACGACAACATCACCGAGACCGAGGAGCGCACCGAAATGTGGGCGTGGAAGCATCCTCACGGCGACGGTACCGTGACATATACAAAGCTGAACGGTCATGTGGTAATGGATGACGTGGACTTCGGTTATATTCCCGACAAGATAGTCCTGCATAACATCAGTCTTTCGGCGCAGCAGGGACAGAAGATCGCCTTTGTAGGCTCCACCGGCGCCGGAAAGACCACCATAACCAATCTTATCAACCGCTTCTATGACATTGCCGACGGCAAGATACGCTATGACGGCATCAACATAAACAAGATAAAAAAGAGCGACCTGCGCCGCTCCCTTGGAATAGTCCTGCAGGACGTTCACCTGTTTACCGGCACGGTCATGGACAATATCCGCTACGGCAAGCTGGACGCCACGGATGAAGAGTGCATTGTTGCCGCAAAGCTTGCAAACGCCCATGACTTTATCTCACGTCTGCCCGAGGGCTACAACACCGTCATCACCGGTGACGGAGGACAGCTCTCTCAGGGTCAGTGCCAGCTTATCTCAATTGCAAGAGCGGCAGTTGCCGACCCGCCTGTAATGATACTGGACGAGGCTACCTCAAGCATCGACACACGAACCGAAGCCCTTGTTCAGAAGGGCATGGACGGACTTATGTACGGGCGCACGGTATTTGTCATTGCCCACCGTCTTTCTACCGTCCGCAACAGCGACGTCATCATGGTGCTGGAGCTTGGACGCATTATCGAGCAGGGCAGCCATGACCAGCTCATAGCCCGGAAGGGCAAGTATTATCAGCTCTACACCGGCGCATTTGAACTCTCTTAAGCGCCTTTCAAACAGGTCGATTCAGGAAATGTGCCGACCCTGATAAAGCCGTAACCGCGGCGCATTACCGTCGGGCGCTATTGAATGTGAGCGCTTTCTCTCCCTCAGTCAGCTTCGCTGACAGCAGTCTCGCCTGTCGGCTCGGTCGGCGCTTCTCAGCCTG
>JBGUWL010000225.1:0-6691 GCA_045221075.1 Acutalibacteraceae bacterium | reverse complement strand
GACCGGCGAGCCGCCGGTGGTGATTTCGCGTTCAAATTCAATAGCATCCGGCAGTTATATGCCGCGGATACGGCTTTATTCGGGTCGTTATAATATCGGTAATAACAGGCACGCCAAACTTTGAACAGCGCATGAAATATGAAATTCCGATGATAATAGCCGGAAAGTGCCGCAATGTGCGGCACGTCGGCGGAAGATAGCGGTATATGACGTGCCGTGAACCGCGGGAGTAAAGTTTCCTGTCCGAGCCCAGAGCGAAACGTAGTGTAGCGACAGCGCGAACACGGGTCCAGCGTCACGCTGGCTACCAGCCCATTTCGAGGAGCCAGTTGTTAAGGGCGCGTTCACGTTTGCGGGTATCCTTTTCGGTATTATTATACTCGCCTTTGATGTTTCCGTCAACAATGTAGAGTACTCTTGTGCAGCGGGCGGCCACTTTTGCGTCGTGGGTCACAAGCATGATGGTGGTGCCTTCGCTGTTGATCCTGCAAAGCTCCTCCATAACCTCGTCGGAGCTTGAGCGGTTGAGGGCGCCTGTGGGCTCGTCGGCGAATATCATCTTTGGCTTGTTTATCATGCTGCGGCAGATGCAGGCACGCTGGAGCTGACCGCCGGAGACCTCGTTTATGTCATTGTCCGCGATCTCGATTATTCCCAGCTTGTGCATAAGGTCACGGCAATATTCCAGCTTTTCTTTTGAACTCATGGGGTTGTTCTTTGACTGACGGGCAGGGAGCAGGATGTTGTCCATGACGGAAAGGTTCTTGAGCATATACATCTGCTGGAAGATGAAACCCATCTCGTCAAGTCTCAGCTCGGCAAGGTCGTTGGGGCTGAGCTTTGAGATATCCCTGCCGGCAAATTTTACTTCGCCGGCCGTCATTCTGTCCATTCCAGAAACGGTATAGAGCAGGGTGGATTTTCCCGAACCGGATGGTCCCATTACTGCGACCATCTCACCCTCGTCAACTGAAAAGCTGACATTGCGGAGGACGTTGTTCTGCCTTTTGTTGATAACGTAGGTTTTGCAAAGGTCTTTTACTTCAAGGATCTTTTTCATATCAATTACCTCACTCTATGTTGTTTACTTCCTGAGAAGAAATGTTTCTGATGCCGAATGCGCTCATCATAGCTGTAAGAACGGTCACTGCAAATACCGCAAGGGGATAGAGAATATATGATTCAAGTATGTTGATGTCAAATACGATATACTTGGAACCCATCATTTTGAATATGCCTCCCACGGCAAGCTGACTGACAGGTTCTGCCAGGAGTATTGCGATGATCACTGCCGCCGCCATAAGAACAGAGACTCTTATGACCTGCCATGCAATGAGAGAGCGGTTCTTGAAGCCTACCGCCTTCAGCAGCGCGATCTCGCCCCGCTCCTTTGTGAGGAAGGACTTTTCCATCAGAATGACTACAAGAATGTTTATCAGCATTACTACGATGACCACAAAGGTCTTGACGTCATCCAGTATACCGGCAATTCCGCCGATGGCGTAATCCATGTATTCTCCTGCGGTGCGTAATGTGTAATCAGGGAAGAGGGCTTTTACTGTGTCATACCTTGACTGCAGCTCGCTGCCGGAGGGGTTGTCGGTGTACAATATCTGATAGCTGAAATATCCCAGGGCATTTGAAAAATCCGGTTCAAAGCTTTCATGGAACCTGATGCTTTCGCCCATGTTGTTCATACTCTGCGTCAGGCCTGTTATTATGAACTTTTTGTTCTCTCCGTCTATTCTTATTGTAACGGTGTCGCCTATTTCTGCGCCTATCTTGTCGGCGATGATATGACTGACGGCAATTTCCTTTTCGTTCTGAGGGGGAGTGCCTTCGATATATGCGTACATATCCGCGGTTGTTCCGGTGCCGATAAAGGCGAGGGATACGGTGGAGTTTTCTCCCTTTTGTATTGGAAACTTGAAAATGATTTCGGAAAAGCACTTTGCGGGTATGTGGTTCTCTGCAAGAGTTTTTTCTATTTCTTTAAGGTATGAGGCAAGTTTCTTCCTGCCGTCGGTTTGTGTGTATTTGTCAACGCAGTTCTTATCCTCAAGAGTAAGGTCACAGTCCGCCATGGAGAACCATGACAGCAGCTTGGGACTTTTCAGTGTGGTAATGGTGTTCAGCATCATGGCTATCATAAGTATGCCTACAACAAAGGTCACCGTCATGATCGCAAAATGTCTGAACCCGCTGAGAATGTCGTTCAGCGCCATAAAGAACACCGGGGTCTGTCTGCTCTTTGAAAGACGGAGAAGACCTTTTTTCTTGTAGCGTTTTCCGCTTTCGCCGTTCCTGATGGCGTCAACGGGGGTGAACTTTCTGACCTTTCTTGTGCTGAACCAGGTAAACAGCGCAATTATCAGAAGAACAGCTGCAGCGCAGATAAGATTGATGGTAAGGCTGCCGCTTTCGCCGGTGACAAACTGCTTTGAAGACTGTTCGGTGAGCATATTTCCGAAGGGTATTCCGGCGAAGAAGCCGATCACTGCGCCCACAAGAGCCATTGCGATATACTTTATCATATAGAGGGTGCGTATCTTTGAATTCTTTATACCGATGGCCTTCATGACGCCTATCTCACGGTATTCCTCGCTGACGGTGAAGCCGATGGTGAACCTGAGAAGGACTATGGCTATTATTATCAGACATACGCTTACGATAAGGAAGATGCCCGCAACTATCATATCCATGATATAGGTCATCTTAATGATGTCTCTTGACGCTGTAAAAGCGACCCCGTCAATACCGCTGACCGCTTTTTCTACAGAGGCAGTGTCGTCAGTCTCTATGTTGTAAATGACGCCCTTGTACATATCGTACTTTGGATCCGTATTGGCCTTTGCAATTTTGTCAAAGTCATTGCGGCTGATTACGAACCTTGGCGTACCCATCATGTCCGAACCGAAAAGAACATCAAGAACGACCCCTCTTACGGTAAATTCTCCGGAATATCCGCCGATCCTGATAGTGACCTTTGAGCCAAGGGGAACATTGTTCTTCTCCAAAAACGAAGACTTCATGTATATATCCCCGTCATTGACCGATGTAAGCTCGTTTTTGCTGCCGTCATATACCTTGATACCGATGTCGTCAATGCTGTTCAGTATTCCGTTTGAACTCATTTCAAGCGTAACGCCGTTATACCTGACAGAGTTTCCGTTAAGATACAGGATATTTTCGCTTTTCACCGATCTGACGGAAGAGAGAGAATCAAGTCTTTTGTTCAGCTCCTGTTCTGAGCTTGTTCCGATGGTGGCCACAAAGTAATCCTTTGCCCCCGAAACATCCAGAAATTTATCAACGGATGACATCACTGACGTCATGGTATTGATGCTTGACGATACGAACATGACCGACATGATCATAAAGATCAGCAGGATGGTATTCATCGTCTTTTTTCTTTTAAGGTCGCGTTTCAATATGCTGAGATACATACTAATCACTCCGTATCGTTTTGTTATGAATACAGTATAACAGGTCAATTATTAAAAAAACCTTAAATATAAAAAATATTTCTGATTTTTTCAAATTTTTTGAAAATGCCACCGGACTCTGATATAATAGAAATATTGAAAGGGGTGCAGGGTATGATCGGAGATCAGATAAAAAAGTACCGCATAAAAAAGGGCATGACCCAGGAAGAACTGGGAGATACTATCGGCGTTACCACCCAGGCCGTCTCAAAATGGGAAAGGGGAGGGTCGCCGGATGCAGAGCTGCTTCCCAAGATAGCGGGCGCCCTTGGTATAACCATAAATATGCTCTATGAACAGGAACAGATCCGTTCCCTTGAGGATGCACTTATTGATGAGATAGTTGACATGGGGCGTGAAGAGGGATTTAACAGACTGTTTTCCCTGATATGGAAGACAACCCTTGGGTTTTCGGGACTTGATACGGCCAAGAAGGGCTTTGCGGATGACGGAAGAGCTCCGGGTGAGCTGAGAGAAAAAAACGGCTACCACTACTATGCAAGGGCCAGCTTTGACGACGGGATGATAAACGCAAAAATGGACAAGGATATTGGCTACTGCTTTGTTATGCCGGAGCCTGAGGGCGGCTATGCAAAATACTTTTCCGACAGAGAAGAGCTTGCACAGACCTTTTCGGTGCTTGGAGAAAGGGATGTACTGAAAATACTGTTCTATATGTACACAAGGATCAATCTGCCGGTCTCCCTGGCGCAGATCGCCGCAAGCACAGGACTGGATATAAACCGGACGGACGAGCTGATGGACAGGCTGTGCAGTGTCAATCTTGCCTGCTGTACTCCTATCGAAACAGAGAAGGGCAGCATAAAATCATATACCTATTATAATGAAACCGTGGTTATGCCCATGCTTTGCGGCGCAAAGGAACTCAGGGACAAAAAGGTGATACACTGGGGAATATGGTTCGACAGAAACGTGCCCTTGTTTTAATACTATTTTCCGATCAAAAGCTGACACTTTTAATCGGAAAAGGCGCCGCCTGTGGCTGCGCCCATCTGTGCATACGCACAGATGACGTCTAAAAGCAGACTATGTCTGCTTTTAATGGGAGTTAAGTATAATTTGTTATACGATGGTTGATTTTTTGTTGTATGGTTGTTTTTTTCGTTATTTGTATAATCGCTGTAAAATCGGTTGTTTGACGGAACCGGTGTTCTCTTGTAGAATATAGAAAAACATTACAGGAGGAACGGAAATGAAACTGAAAGCGGTTTTTGCAGGTATCCTGACTGGGGCGGTTTGTATTTCGATGATGACCGCCTGCACAAAAAATGAGAATACTGACGGCGGATCCCGGGAGGACAGCGGCGTTTCAACTGCCTTATCCGAGGTTCAGGACTCAGATGACGTACAGAGCAGCACTTCAGAGGTACAGAGCAGCACACCGGAGGAAAGTAAAGACAATAAACCGTCAGACGGAAAGACCCACACCCTTACCATCAGGGACAGCGGCAAAAATGAAAAGCTGACTGCCGGTTTTATCAATACCATGAGCGGTGCCTCCGAAGACATTTCCATGACAAAGACCGATGAGACCGCCGATTACTATATATATTCCTGCGAAGGGGATACGACCAAGTATAATATGGTGCATATCGAGACTGCCTCAGGGTCAAAGACTCTTGACGTTGCCTTTAATGATCTTGTCAGCGGATGGACCCTTAATGAAGGAGTACTTGATCCATACGTTGTGGGCAGGGAACCGGTCACCGATGTAAAATACGAGACAAAGACCTTTAAGTTCGACGGCAGCGACAAGAACGTCTATATCTGGACGCCGGAGGATTATGACCCGAAGTCCGCCGAAAAGTATGCCACCGTCTATGCCTATGACGGCCAGTGGGTGCTTACCAACAAGATAGTCAACGATGATAACTACCCATGGAGTATCGGCCAGCATGTTGAGAGCATGATGTCGGAAACCGGGTACAAGGCCATAGTTGTAGCCATTGAAACGCCCGAGGAAAAAAGAAACGATGAACTGATACCCGACCTGGGACAGGTGGCAATACAGAACTACCCCACAGCAAAGAAAGGTAACGCTCTTGCGGATTTTGTGTGCGATACCGTGGTACCTTACATTCAGCAAAACTACAACGTCTATACCGATGCGGAACACACAGCGATAGTGGGAAGCTCCCTCGGTGGTCTTGAATCCTTATATACCGCCTTTGCCCATTCTGACGTGTTCGGTACAGCAGGAGCAATGTCCCCCGCATTCTGGGCTTATGACATAAAGACATGGGCCGAATTTCTGCTGCCCAAGCGGTCGGAAAAGAACCTTCCCTATATTTATTTCTACGCAGGAGACTACAAGCTGGACGCAGGCGCATACGCTTCTATCATGAACAATGCGTTGATTCAGTACAATTATCCCAAAGACAGACTGTCCTGCAATATCTATCAGCCCGGAAAACACCTGAGCGTATATCTGCATAATATTTTCCCCGAATTTCTGCAGGCCATGTCCCAGCGGAAGCTTTCCGCTATTGAGAACGGCGCAGCGGTACCCATACCCGAAGAGGCTCAGAAGCAGATCAGCGATTTCCAGAACGGAGCGGGCAGCACCTCCAGAGAACCCACCGACAAGGACTATGTATACTATGACAACAGCGAGACAAAATGGGAAAAGGTCTGCGCATATTGGTGGGGGCCGTACGGCGCTTCGGCCACAATGATAACCTCAAATGAGTACTACAGCAAGCCCTGGCCCGGTTTTGAGATGGAAAGAATAGGCGATACCGATATTTTCAGGGTCATTGCACCTGCGGGGGCTGTGGGGATCGTCTTCAACAACGGAGTCAGCGATGAAGATATGGCAAAGGGGAACGAGACCTATCAGACAGAGGACATTGAATACGACCAGACCGTCAACCCCGGTCAGATCTACAAAATAGATACCTCAAAGCAGGCAAAAAACGGCAGGGGCGCCAATGAGTTCAAATACAAATACCCCGTCGGAAGCTGGACCGACTATAAATAAGCAATAATCTACTATCGGTCTATATTCAAGCCGTGCAGATCAATCAGGTCTGTACGGCTTTGTATGTGCAGTAAAAACTTGTCTGACATGAACAGTGAAGCGGAAGCGCTCACTGCGGTCGCTCAATGACCGGCGAGCCGCCGGTGGTGATTTCGCGTTCAAATTCAATAGCATCCGGCAGTTATATGCCGCGGATACGGCTTTA
>JBGUWL010000224.1:0-16938 GCA_045221075.1 Acutalibacteraceae bacterium | reverse complement strand
ATGTCGTTTTGTATCAGAAACGGGGTAAATATCTCAAAAGCCGGGGCAATGCTGCGGATGTACTTCCACATTCTCTGAGTGTTGCTTTCGATGATGGCATCTACTGTATCACCGTCGCCGTAGCCCTTGTCCTTGAGAAAACGAACCAGCTCATTTTCGCTTTTCAGCGCCAGCATCTGTTCCATATCGGCATCGGAAAACATATTGTTCTCCCTTGCCCGCACGGAACCGATGGAAAACTCATACGATAAAGCCATGTTCCTTCCCCCTTAATCCTTGAAAAGCTCTTGATTTATCAGATCCTCAACAGCCTCTCTCCTCTCGGAGATAACGGACGAAAAGCTCATGTTGTCTTCGATATCGCCGTTTTTCAGGATAAAACCGCTCCTGATAGTCGGATCGGGGTTCTTGCTCAGGTCGGCGTCAAGTCCGGCCGCTCTGAGTCTTTGCTCCAGATCCTTGGGAGCGCGCCTTATGTCCTTTTCACAAAGGAAGACCACGCCCTTTTTGCCCTTAAGGGTAGCCGCCAGACGGCAGATCAGGTCGAAGTATTCCTCATCCTTGAGGGACTCCATATAGCTCAGCACGTTTTCAACGGCCCTGTTGATCTCGTCTCTGCGGGTACGCAGCAGCATATTCCGCTTTTCAAGCTCAATGCGGCTCCTGCCGGATTTGCTGAGCTTTTCGGTCTGTTCCGCTTTCTTTTTTTCGGTATTGTTTTTGATCTCAAGCACTCTTTCCTGTGCCTTTGAAAGGATCCTGTCACAGTTTGCGCGGGATTCCTCCTGAATCTCCGCCACGGTGCGCTGGCTGTCCTCTTTGATGGAGGACAGGATCTTTTCACCGCTGCTCATACTCATATCCCACCTTTCTTTTCCGTGTCGGTTCTATCAGAACTTAAGGTTGGGTACAGAGATGACAACAAGAAGGGATACGATAAAGGCCAGCAGAGCATAGATCTCAACCAGTGTGATGGAAACCATTGCCTTTGAGAAGTTCTTTTCGTCCTTTGCGGTCATTGTGATACCGGAAACGGCTGCTTTTCCCTGGGCAAAACCGGAGAACATGCCGCCAAGTCCGATAGCAAGGGATGCGCCGACAAAGGCAAAGCCCTGACCCAGTGTGGGCATATCACCGCCCAGAACACCGCAGTTGATGAGTACAAGGAAGCCTACGATAAAGCCGTAAAGTCCCTGTGTACCGGGAAGCAGTGTGAGCACCAGCATCTTACCGAATTTTGAAGAGTCCTCTGAAAGAACGCCCATTGCCGTCTGCGCAGCGCCGCCGACACCCTTTGCCGAACCTATTCCGGCAAACACCGTGGCAATTGCAGCTGCAAGGATCGCTAAAAACATACCCATAATTCCGTCCATAATTTGATTACCTCCATTAATTTACTGCGGGGATCAGCATGATCTGTTATTCGTCATTGCTGCCCTTTGTTTTGAAATATTTGCTCTTTGTGGAGAACGGCTCAAAAGGCTTGCCGCCGCCCTCATAGAATTTGCTGAACATCTCTACATACTGCAGACGCATGGTATGCACATAAGAGCCCAGCGCATTCAGACCTATCGTAATGGCGTGACCTACCACAAATACCAGTATCATAAAGATAATTCCGATCACGCTCGTACCAAAAAGATTTGAAAGCATATTGAACACCTGAGCCATAACTCCGGTAGTCAGACCCAGAGCCAGCAGACGTGAGTAGCTGAGCAGGTCGCTGATATAGCTGGTCACATCATAGAGCGACGCAACACCGCCGACTATCTTGCCCACAATGCCCTTCTTCTCTCTGCCCTGGGTGAGTATCAGACCCACAGCACCGGCAATTGCAATTCCTGCACCGATGTAGAGCACTGTCTGGGATGTTGCCATGCCTACGGCCAGTACCGCAAATCCGCACAGTATCAGCATCCACAGTCCCGTATCAAAGAACGCCTTTGCATATTCCTTCCGCTTCAGGCAGACATAGAACTTGCAGCCCATGCCCACCATGATATGTACCATACCAAGAGCGATGGAAAGTATCATTATCATCAGGGCGTCCTTCTGGGTGTCCAGTATCGGCCACGGCAGCAGCTCCTTCATGGTGATCTCGTTGCCCGTAAACATTTTGTAGAACATTGCAGGGGCGTCACCGAAGATACTTCCGAACACCAGTCCCCAGAATACCGTGGAAACACCGCAGTACTGGAAGAGCTTGATGTTGTCGCGCATCTTTTTGTCGGGCTTGAAGACCTTAAGCGCAATGGCCGTTGCAATTATCATAAGCAGACCGTAGCCCGCATCTGAAAACATCATTCCGAAGAAGAAATAGAAAAAGAATGCCAGTATCGGGGTCGGGTCGATATCCTCGTGGGACGGGGTGGAATACATTGTAACAATGCTCTGGGCGGGAGCCGCAAAGCGGTTGTTTTTGAGCTTGATGGGAGCATCCTCCCCCGCCTCGCCGAATTCCACCACGCAGGACTGGAACCTGTCACATATTGCTTCAAGCTTCGGACAGTCCTCTTCAGGGATATAGCCGTTCAGCACAAAGATATGCTTTGTCTGGTCAAGGTCGGCGATCACACGGTACTTTTCGGAACGCAGGTTGAAATAATCCTGTGTTTCCTGAATGTGCTCACGGTACTCGGCAAGCTTGATTATCTCGTCCCTTGCGTCCTCGTCCTTTTTCTGCAGCTCGTCGCTCTTGTCTGTCAGCCTCTGGGACTTCACCGCCGGGGTGCGGCTGGTGGGGTTGAGGGGCTGTGAGAAGCCTATGGTCCTCAGGGCCTTTTCCGCCTGGGGGCGCTGCTTCTTTGGAGCAAAGAGGGTTATACAGGTAAGGTTTGAGGATGAATAGAGTATCTCAAACTCAAACAGCAGCTCGGGACATTCCTTTGCCAGCGCCTCTGACAAAGTTATCTCGTCAAACATTTTCGGCAGTGTGCCGATCATTACCGCCGTGGTGGCGGTGTCCTTGGTGTTAAGGGGAATGTCAAGCTTTTTCCAGGGCTCAAGCTGAGCAAGTGAGGTCTTTATCCTGATCTGCTCGGCGGCGTAGTCAGCCCTTTGTTTTTCAAGTCGCACCAGCTTCTGACACACTCCGATTATCCGTGAGGCGTCCGCTGCGATACGGCCGATCTCATCCGGGTCGATCTCCGGCCGTCCCCTGAAGCCGGAAAGCATACCTTTCTTTTCGGGTGAGGTCTTGTTCAGAATTTTCAGTGCCTGTTCGGTCAGCTCTGCATTGCGCTGGAACTGCTTGAGCTGGGCGGTAGTGTCTGACCGCTCAAAGCCCGGAGCAGCCTCGTCGCCGTCCTTTTTTACCTGGATCAGCGCGCTGTCCTGCAGATGCTCAAGGATCGCCTTTCGCTCTTTTTTGAGAGCGATGATCCTGACCGTTTTCATTTTTAGCTTTGCCAAATGTTTATCACCACACTTTTACAGTTATTGGCCGCAGGTCAGACCCTTGTGAGCATTTCCACAACAAGCTTCTGCACCCTGTCCATATTCTTTCTGGCGTTTGCGGATAGCTTGCCGCACTCGGCTCCTGCATCCTGTCTGGCCTTTTGCAGTTCGGTCTCGGACTGCTTTTCAAGCGCCTTCCGGTTTTCGGTCAGCGCATCCTCTGACTGCCGCACGGCTGCGGCGACCATTTCGGAGGCTCGCTGCTTTGCCTGCTGTTTGTCGGCCTCTGCCTGTTTTTTAGCTTCCGTTTCACGGAGGCTGCATTCATGCTCGGTGTCCAGAACAGCCTTCAGCATATCACTTGCCATCAACGATCTCTCCTTTTCTCAGATTTGAAGCATCGGTAAACGCTTTTTCTTTGCAAATCAGCATTTGTGACCGACGCCCGACACAGATAAACATACCTGTGTCCCACATATTATTAAACCATATTTTCGACAAAAGTGCAACAAAAACATGACCCTAATTTTTGTGAAAACATCGGTTTTTTCCGACGCTTTTGAAATGGGGAAAACCCTTTTCCGGCGGAAAAAGGGTTGTTCCCCATACCCCTTTCCTAAAACCGCTGACTATATCCATGAATGCAGCGGAAGTACCCATAAGCGCACTTGTTTTGCTGCCCTTTCCGACTGGTCGGAGGAAAAACGGTTCAGCGAGGCTTTGCAGGTTCTGTTTTATTGTATTCATAAATTAACGGAATGAAAACGGGCAGAAAAAAATCCGTGCCTGGTTTTCAGACACGGGATGAAAAATGACCAATAAGGCACGGAACATACCATTGACTTCAATATCCGGAGGGAAAGTGCAATACAAAACACAGAGGATAATTTTACAGAACAAGCGGCGGACAGGAGTGGATTATTTGTCCGGTTTTTTGTTCTCGGGTGTATCGGGTTCTTCCCCGCAGGACTTGTGTTCTTCGGACAGGATCTTGTAATATTTGAGAAGCTGAACCATCTCAAAAACAAATAATAATATAACAATAATATTTCCAAATGGCATAAGAAAAAATACACGCATGATAAACTGTGAGAATAAGAGCAACGCAACAAAAACATTGAACAGTATCATCAGCATTACCGGCAGACAGTGAGGCAGACCATTTTGAGGAGCAGCGGAAAGCTGTCTGCAGAGGATAAAAATGGTTATTGCTCTCAATATTATACAACAAACAAAGACAACTATGATAACAAATGCGTTTTCGTCAATATTTCTGTTAATTACGGGCAGAAGGAGAGACAACGCCCCTACGATGGCGCATATCATAAAAGCCAGTGAAAGAATACGAATACGTTTGGTTGTATCCGCCTTCATGTTTCCAAATCCGCCGTCTTTTGCCGTTTTGCTCAGAAGACGACGGATCAGGTATGCAAGTGCAACCGCAGATACAGCTCCTGTTCCTAATCCTGCAGTGCGTAGTATATCCAGAAAGACGTTTTTATCCTGGGTATAATCCCATGCGGAAAGATATGGTAACAGTATTGCATACATTGCCATATATCCCGCCACAATGAATAAGGTGATTTTTGACAGAACAATCACGGCACGCTGCACATCGTTATTAATAAGACCGTTCACCTTTTCGTAAAATAATCTTGTAGCAGGTTTCATTTGTAAACACCTCTTTTGTGGGTTACTATCGGATAGAGTTATCGATCTATGCAGAAAAAACAGGTTATATTATTCGGTGTCTGTACCTCATGATTTCACTGTTCGTATGTTCCGTTATTTAAGATACGGGACGAAAAATGTCCAATAAGGCACGGAACATACCATTGACTTCAATATCCGGAGGGAAAGTGCAATACAAAACACAGAGGATAATTTCACAAAACAAGCGGCGGGCAGGGGTGGATTATTTGTCCGGTTTTTTGTTCTTTGGTGTACCGGGTTCTTCCCCGCAGGACTTGTGTTCTTCGGACAGAATATTTAGATAACGGGAAAGCTGAATATACTCAAGAACAAAAAACGGCAAAGGAAGAATAACCCAGAAGTAAACGCACAGCGTCAGAACAGCTACAGTGGCGACGGTAAAGATCATCATGAATACGACCGGCACTCTGGAGGGTACGCACTTTTGGGAAACGGACGTAAGCTGAAAACAGATAACAGAAAAAAAATCATCCTCAGCATCGGACAGCCAAATAAAAGCGACAAAATAGCAAAGGTTCTTATATCGAGTATAATTCCACCGGAAAGTAAAAGGAAAAGAAAGAGCATTGCGGAGACAACCGCAAAAAGAATATACAACAATGTAAGAATGCGGACCGACATGGCTGATCTGTCACTCATATTTTCAAATCCGCCTTTTTTTGCAGTAACGCTCAGAATAACACGTATCACAAATGAACAAACGGCAGCGGCGGTCAATCCCACCAGCGGTCCGAGAATTTTAAATATATTTTCATAAAATTCACTTCTGGGCCGGGTGTAACTGAGTGCGGACAACACACCAACAAGAAGGACTGAAAATCCCATCAGTCCCACGATCATCAGTATCATCAGAAACGAAAATACATTCAGAGCGGTCTGTGTTCCGCTGCCGAAAAGACCGTTCAGCTTTTCATAAAATGATTTCGATGCAGGTTTCATTTATGACAGCCTCCTTTGCGGTGTAAATGATAACATTATGATAAATCCTGTTCTTATCACCATTATACACCACAATATATGAGATTTTCAACCTGTATATCAAAAAACGCCGTATCGGGTGATGATACAGCGTTATGATAAATTATTCAGCTTTCTGTTGTACCGCTCTATTTGCAGGCTTCTTCAGCCTCTGGCGCCGGGTCGGTCCGGACCTTTGCCTTCCGTATTATCTTAAGACCCTCATAGCAAAGCCTGAACTGTACCCTGCCAAGGTATTTTTCACCGCAGACGGGACATTCAAAGTCTGACTGGAAGCCCTTGTTTCTGACGCTCCACTCGCCTGTCTGCCGGCATACCTTTCCGCATCCGGGGCAGAGTATGTAAAGCTCGTCTTTATCGATCAGAGGATTCTCTATATTAACGATATATGTCGTGTGGAAATTCAGACGGCGGTAAAACTCATCGTCCACCCTTTGGACATATCCTGCAAAGCGCACCGGATCATACAGCTTTTTCAGTATGCGGGCGGTCAGGATGCTGTCCCCCACGGCACGATGCAGGGGTATGTCATCGGTATCTATGTCAAGCCGTTCGGCTGCCTGCTGCAGCGCTGTCTGGTTCTTGCCGCCAATACCGGTCACGTCCTGAAAATAGGCCTGCGCATCGGCATACTGATGAAGAAACGGAACAACATCGGAACCGCTGTAGTATTTACAGTTGGCCTGCAGTGCGTTCAGGTCGCTGGTACTCCAGCTCATAAGGATACAGTCCTTTGAAAACTTTCCGAACTTGCTTATGGCGTAGTTGTAGGTTGCGCCGTGCCGGAGGTCCTCGTTTGTGAGCTGTGTAAGCTCCCGCACCGTGGAATTAAGGCGGCGGGTTATCTCGGGACGGATGAAAATAGAAAACTGACCGGTTATTTCCAGATCTTCATTCAACTTTACCGCACCGATCTCGATTATCTCGTTGATGAACCCTTCGGTCCTTCTGCAGTAGCCGCTGTTCCATTCAAGGTCAAAAATGACGATCTCCATTATGCATTGCCCCTGCTCTGAGCCTTGAGGCGAAGCTCCTTGTTGAGTATCATCTTTCTCATTCTTATGGAATGGGGTGTGACCTCCACAAGCTCATCGTCGTTGATGAATTCAAGGGACTGTTCAAGGCTGAGGATGGTGGGCGGAGTCAGCTTAAGAGCATCGTCGGAACCGGAAGCACGGGTGTTTGTCATGTGCTTTTTCTTGCACACGTTCACCACCATATCCTCATTCTTGGGGTTGGCGCCGATGACCATACCCTCATACACTTCAACGCCGGGACCGATGAACAGGCGTCCTCTGTCCTGGGCGGCAAAAAGTCCGTAGGCTGTGCTTTCGCCGTTCTCATGTACGATAAGGGAGCCCTGCAGACGGGACTGTATCTCGCCCTTGTATTCCTCATAGCCGTCAAAAATATGGTTCATTATGCCGTTACCGTTGGTATCGGTCATAAACTCCGAACGATAGCCCATCAGACCTCTTGCAGGGATACGGAATTCGATGTGGGTAACGCCGGATTCACGGGTACCCATGTTCAGCAGCTCGGCCTTGCGGGGACCCAGCTTTTCCATGATGGCGCCAACATAGTTGTCCGGCACCTCGATCATGAGAAGCTCCATGGGCTCGCACATTTTGCCGTCGATCTCTTTCATTATTACCTTGGGGCGGGAGACCTGGAATTCATAATTCTGACGGCGCATGGTTTCGATGAGTATGGAAAGGTGAAGCTCTCCTCTGCCGGAGACCTTGAAGGTGTCTGCGGAATCCGTCTCTTCAACACGCATAGCAACGTTAGTTTCCACTTCCTTGAAAAGACGCTCACGGATATTTCTGGAGGTGACGTACTTGCCCTCGCGGCCTGCAAAGGGGCTGTTGTTTACCATAAACAGCATGGAAACGGTGGGCTCGTCTATTTTTACAAAGGGCAGGGGCTCCTGGTGCTCCGGGTCACATGCGGTCTCGCCTATGTTGAGGTCGGTTATACCGGAAACGGCAACGATGTCGCCAAGCATGGCTGACTCGGATTCAACACGCTTGAGTCCCTCAAACTGATAGAGCTTTGTGATCTTTGCGTTTTTGCGGCTGCCGTCATTATGGCAGAGGACAACATTCTGTCCCACCTTGACACTGCCCCGCTCAACGCGTCCGATACCGATACGTCCCACGTATTCGTCGTGGTCAACGTTTGAGAACAGAAGCTGCAGAGGTCCGTTCATGTCTCCCTGGGGAGCAGGTATCTCCTCCAGTATCTTTTCAAACAGAGGACGCATATCCTCACCGGGCTTGTGGGGGTCAAGGGAAGCATAGCCGTCACGGGCGGATGCGTATACAACGGGAAAATCAAGCTGGTCCTCGTCAGCGCCCAGCTCGATGAACAGGTCAAGCACCTCGTCGATGACCTCTTCGGGTCTTGCGCCGGGTCGGTCGATCTTGTTTACAACAACAAGGGGCTTCTTTCCCAGACCAAGAGCTTTTTTCAGAACGAAACGGGTCTGGGGCATACAGCCCTCAAAGGCGTCTACCAGCAGCAGAACGCCGTCTACCATCATAAGTATGCGCTCTACCTCGCCGCCGAAATCAGCATGGCCGGGGGTGTCTACAATATTTATCTTTGTGTCCTTGTACATAACGGCAGTGTTCTTTGAAAGGATGGTGATGCCTCTTTCACGTTCAAGATCGTTGGAGTCCATCACTCTCTCGGCAACGGCTTCATTGTCTCTGAAAATGCCGCTCTGACGCAGAAGCTGATCCACAAGTGTGGTCTTGCCGTGGTCAACGTGGGCAATGATGGCAACATTTCTCAGGTTTTCTCTCTTATCCATGTATATCCCTCTTCCTTTTTTGCTCCCCGAAAAGACGGGCAAAGCATCTTAGAGTATATGACAGTCCAATTAAACTAAATTATTATATCATATTTTCCCTCAATGTTGCACAATATTCTTTGAAATCCGAATAATTCTGCGATAAGCTGAAAAAAAACTCCCCAAAACACTCAGTTTTGGAGAGTTTTTTGCAGACCCGCAGTCCGCCGCTCTATGCAGCGGACCTACGGCGTCTGTTTGTGTTATACGGAATTACTCTGATTTTCTTGCCTTCTTTGCAAAGAATGCAACTGCTGCGCCGGACATCAGAACAATTACCATAACTACCATCAGACCTGTGCTGTCGCCGGTGGTGACGAAGCTGTCATCTGAAGGAATGGTGGAAGTCTGAGAAGTCCGTGAGGACTGGTCAGGCTGTGAGGGCTGGTCAGGCTGTGAGGGCTGATCGGGCTCGGTGATCTGACCGGGATCGGGCTGAGGCTCGGGCTGAGGCTCGGGCTGAGGCTCGGGCTGAGGCTCGGGCTGAGGTTCGGGCTGAGGCTCGGGTTCAGGCTCGGGCTGAGGCTCGGGCTGAGGCTCGGGCTGAGGCTCGGGCTGAGGCTCGGGTTCAGGCTCGGGCTCGGGCTCGACATCGGGCTTGCCTGTATTGATGTATACAAGGTCAAGAGCTTCGTTGTCGTCGCCGCCTGCCTTGTAAGAGTAGCTTACAGGCCAGAGTTCCATATCGTCGCCGGTAGTATCAAGAATTACGGTAACGGTGGTGGGAGCTACAAGAGTAACCTCGCAGTTGGTCTGGCTGTTCTGAGTCCTGTCAAATTCAGGCTCATAAACGCCCCAGCTGAGATCCCATGCCTTGTCCTTGCGGACCTTGAACTGATATGTGCCTGCATCTGCAGTGAAGCTTCCCTGGAAGATGCCGGGCTCAACTTCTGTCATTTCGATGTCGTCTGCCCAGTCGGTCATAGAACCGATGATGCTGTAGGGTGATTCTTCTACAGGCTCGGGCTTGCCGGTGTTTACATAAACAAAGTCATCGAGATCGCTGTCATCGCCGCCTGCTCTGTAGGAGAAGATAACGGGCCACAGTTCCATATCGTCACCGGTGGTGTCAAGCATAACGGTGATGGTGGTGGGAGCTACGGTAGTAACCTCGCAGTTGGTCTGGCTGTTCTGAGTTCTGTCAAATTCAGACTCATAAACGCCCCAGCTGAGATCCCATGCCTTGTCCTTGCGGACCTTGAACTGATAGGTGCCTGCATCTACCTGGAAGGATCCCATGTAGATACCAGGCTGCTCTTCTGTCATAGCTATATCAGCGGACCAATCAGTCATTGAACCGATGATGCTGTAGGGTGATTCTTCTACGGGAGCTTCATAGCCCTTTACAAGAACCATAGCGGAAAGCTTGGGAACGGAAACGGTGCCTTCAACAGTAGCAAGTACTTCGTTGCCGGCCTTTTCGTCGTTTACATAAACGTCCCAGCTGCCTTCGGGCAGAGTTACATCGGTGGCTTCTGTCAGAGCATTGTAAACTACCATGATCTGCTCTGCGGTCTCGCCGTTGACACCGCCGTCGATAGTGAAGGCTGCAACGCCTTCTGCGGTGTAGTCGAGTGCGCTGTGGAAGTTGGTCTCAACATCCTCGGCTGTGGTCATTCTGAGTGCGGGATGAGCCTTACGGAAGGCGATCAGGCCCTTGTAGTAGTTGTAAACATCCTCGTACTGAGTTACACGGTTGTAGTCAAGCTTGTTGACGGAATCAGGAGAAGCATAGCTGTTATGCTCAAATGTGCCGTCAGCCTTGGTCTTGGTTCTGAGGAATTCCTCGCCGCTCATCATGAAGGGGATGCCCTGTGCGGTCTGGATGATAGCTGCTGCCAGGTTGTTCTGACGGATCTGATCCTCTTCGCTGTCATCGCCGTTTGAAGAACGGATCTTGTCCCAGAGAGTCAGGTTGTCGTGGCAATCTGCATAGTTGATGATCTGTGAAGGAGAGGGACACCATTTCTTAGTGTACTGTACGGTGTTGACGATAGCCTTGTAGTGCTTGGTCTCGCCGTTTGCATAACCCTTTTCTGTTGCGTCAAATACGCTGCCCTTTACCATATCACGGATGGTGTCGCTGAAGTATGCGATACCGGGGGTCAGGGCTGCATTGGTGTAGTTAGCCATCTTGACGCCGGCCTTTGTGGGAACGGAGCCCATGTTCCAGCCTTCACCGTAAACGATGATGGAAGGATCGATCTCATCAAGAGCCGCACGGACTGCATTCATTGTGTCAACATCAAGAATACCCATCAGGTCAAAACGGAAACCGTCAAGGTGATACTCTTCTGCCCAGTATTTTACCGAGTCAACGATAAATCTGCTTACCATTGAACGCTCGGATGCAACGTCGTTGCCGCAGCCGGAGGTGTTCTGGCCGTCTCTGTAGAAGTAGCCGGGAACCAGCTGGTTGAAGCAGTACTGAGTGTTGTAGGTGTGGTTGTAAACAACGTCCATGATAACGCCGATGCCTGCATCATGGAGAGCCTGGACCATCTGCTTGAACTCGCTTACTCTTACTTCGCCGTGATAGGGGTCTGTTGAGTAGGAGCCTTCGGGAGCGTTGTAGTTTACGGGATCATAGCCCCAGTTGAACTGGGCCTTGTCCAGCTTTGTCTCGTCTACTGAACCGTAATCATATACGGGCAGAAGATGAACGGATGTAATGCCAAGATCCTTGAGGTGGTCGATGCCGGTAGCAACGCCGCCGCTGGTCTTGGTTCCGGTCTCTGTAAAGGCAAGGTACTTGCCCTTGTTTTCGATACCGCTGTCCTCATCAACAGAGAAATCTCTTACGTGAACTTCGTAGATCTCCATGTCGGTAAGGTTCTCGTATGTATGTCTGCTGTCGCTGTCCCAACCCTCGGGATCGGTGGTGTCCAGGTCAAGGATCATGCCTCTTTTGCCGTTTACGCCAACGGATACTGCATAGGGGTCAACTACCTCTTTGTTTACCTTGCCGTCAAAGTATACGGTATAGGTGTAGTATTTGCCGTTGAGGTCCTCGTCAAAAGCATAGAGCCATGTGCCGTTTTCAGCCTTCTGCATGGTCACCACGGTGGTAGCAGCGCCCTCGATGCCGTCATCATAGAGATTCAGCTCTACGCTCTCGGCTGTGGGAGCCCATACGCGGAAGTTGGTAACGGATTCATTTACGCCATGGATGATGGAAACGCCCAACTCACCTGTAAAGGTGTACTCATCCTCAAACTCTGCGCTTGAGAAATAGTCGGGCATGGTGATCTTTGTGGCTGCTCCGCGGAACTCGACGGTGTAGTCCTTGGTGTAGTCAAGCTCTTCGGCAAGCACAAAGACGCCGGCGGTCGGGGTTGCCATGTTCATTTCCGCGATCTCAACATCTGCGCCGGATGCACTCTTGATGGCAAATTCATCAACGGTAACAGGATCATCATCGGCGGGAGCCATAGTAAATGTGAAATCCACTGTGGTTCTGCTGGTGGCATCTGCTGTCTTGAGCTTGAGGCCCATTACGGCATTGTCATAGTTGACGGTAAAATCGTCCAGATCGGATCCGGTCACGCAGAATACGTCTACTGTACCGGAAATAACGGAGCTGAGGTCAACATAGCGGTCGCCGTCGGGATCTTTGCCGCTCCAGTCGGGATGTCTTACGATGAAGCCCATCCTGGGAGTAGCCTGAGTAATGGTAACGGTAGCAACGGCACCGTCAGCATCACCGTTGTCTGTGAGAGCGTAAGCCGCGCCGTCAAGACCGTCAGCCCATGCCCACACATCCCACGTACTATAGTCGCCGTCATCACGCAGATAGTGAATATTGACTACTGTTTCGTCTGCTGCGCTTACCATAACGGAAGGCAGTATGAAGCAGCTCAATACCAGCAATGCGGAAACAACGGAAGCTATGATACGCTTTGTGAGTTTCCTTGCTTTCATAGGATATCTTCTCCTTTGCTTTATTTCAGCAGTTGTATTTGCCATAAGGCACTGCTGATAATCATATTGATTATAACATTTTTCGATATTAAAATAAACCGGTTTTTTGTGATTTGCGGGTTTTATACTTACAAAAATCCCAGTGGTTATTCGTGGGTTTTGCACAACAGTCATTTGCTTGTCACCGGGTTGTTTGTAACGGTGCTACCCTTTACAAATGTCACTTCCTTGCCCGAAAAGCCCAGTATCAACCTGTTATCCTGCATTTTATAGTTCATCGTCAGGGTCTCGCCTGCATCCGTAAGCACAGTGATGGTTTTGTCGTCAGCCGTATACTCACCGGAAAGTGTATTTTCCCTGGAACCCGTAACAGTCTCAAGGGTAAGCCTGCCGCCTTCAAAGCTCAGACTTCCTCCGAAGCTCTTGTCGTGACCGGAGCTTTGGACAGTCCACCTGTGACGGTCAAGCTCCTGTGCAGCAGTCCGGGGCGGGGCCTGCACACAAGCCGTCACCCCAAGTATGGCTATCATCACCGTAAACCACATGATCCTCAGATAATAACCACGTTTTTGTTTTGTCATAAAACACACTCCCCCGCTTTCGGAAATACTATACATTATATGATAGTGACCGGGGGATAATTCGCATTATGCCGGCTTGTTTTTTTCAGGGACAAAACATAGTATAAAGTACGTATACGTTTTTCGTGCGGCAGTAATAGATAGTGACCGCAGGATGATCCGGATACTGCCGGATCATGTTTTCTCAAAGGCGGGTTATGTGTAAAGTATATATACATTACATACGTGCAGCGGAAAGCGGATATGTTGCGTGCCCTGTTCAAGGCGTTTTCGGTAACCCTGCAGACCAGCATCACGAGAGGCCGGCGGACAAACATCGTCCTGTATGATAAGAACGTGAGCAGGCTCCGTTATCAGGCGCGTGTAAAGTCAGCAGCCATTACAGGCATATAATTGTTTATGGACTCCATTTGATGCATCCTCCGGCAGACAGAGATTCAAAGCGAAGCCCCCCCTCAAAGGTCGGTATCTTTTATTTACAAAAAAACGGATAAGGTGATGAATTAATTTGGTAAAACAATGATTTTTGCAGGATTGCAAAATAACACTTGCATTTTTACCGGGCATATATTAGAATAATGTTATTATTTTGCGAAAATTTGAATTTCCGTGCATTATTTTATTTCAGGAGGAATCCAATATGTCTCAGTTTGCAGCAATGGAAAAGTCCGCCCTTGAGGCAGAGTACAAAAAGCTGAAGGACGCTTATGAAGGCTACAAGGCGCAGAACCTTGCCCTGAATATGGCAAGAGGAAAGCCCGGCGCCGAACAGCTCAACGTATCCAACGATATGCTGAACGTCCTTACTCCGGACACGATCTTTAAAACAGAGGACTGCCCCGACACAAGAAACTACGGCAACCTTGACGGTATCGACTGCGCAAAGCAGCTTTTTGCTGATCTTCTCGGCGTAGATAAAAAAAATGTATTCATCGGCGGCAATTCAAGCCTCAATATGATGTTTGATACCATCGCCTGCATGATGGAGCTTGGCAACAGCGGAGAAAAACCCTGGAAGGATCAGGGAAAGATCAAGTTCCTCTGCCCCGCTCCCGGATATGACAGACACTTCGGCGTGACACAGTATTTCGGTATAGAAATGATTACCGTTCCCATGACCGAAAACGGACCCGATATGGGCGTTGTTGAAAAGCTGGTGTCTGAGGATGCATCCATCAAGGGCATCTGGTGCGTACCCAAGTATTCCAACCCTCAGGGCATCACTTACTCCGACGAGACCGTAAAGCGCTTTGCCGCTCTTAAGCCCGCCGCAAAGGATTTCCGCGTAATGTGGGACAACGCCTATATCATCCACGACATCAACAGCACTCCCGACAGCCTTCTGAACATCTTTGACGAAGCAAAGAAGAATGGTACAGAGGATATGTTCTTTGAGTTCTGCTCCACATCAAAGATCACCTTCCCGGGCGCAGGCGTTGCGGCTCTGGCAGCATCCGAGACAAACCTTGCCATCCTCAGGAAGCGCTACAACTTCCAGACCATCGGCTACGATAAGCTGAACATGCTCCGCCATGTACTGTACTTCAAGAACCTTGACGGTATGCTCTCTCATATGCAGAAGCACAGAGCAGTCCTTGAGCCCCGTTTTGAGATGGTCCTGAACACCCTTGACAGGGAGCTTTCCGACGCAGGCATCGCCTCATGGACAAAGCCCAACGGCGGCTACTTTGTAAGCATCGACGTTATGGACGGCTGCGCAAAGAAGGTCGTTGCCCTCTGCAAGGAGGCCGGTGTTGTTCTGACAGGCGCAGGTGCCACCTATCCCTACGGAAACGACCCTAAAGACAGCAACATCCGTCTTGCTCCCACCTATCCTCCCATTGAGGAGCTGAAAAAAGCCATGGATATTTTCTGCATCTGTGTAAAGTTAGCTGCTATCGAAAAGCTCACCGCTCAGGGCTGATATATCCCACAGCAAAATCGTTATTTCCCCGCAGCACATCACCCTCGTGCTGCGGGTTTTTGCGTTTATAATGGAATCGGGAACACACTCTGCCTTTTCGCACTTTATCCTGAATCGGCACTATTAACGGAAACAATATTCAATACATACCTCATACATACCTCTCAAAACTGAGAGAGAACTGTTTTTATGTCCGGAGGTCTATTGTTCTGTTCATTTTTCATATAATTCCTGATATATTTTCAAAAAATCATTTGACTTTTATAGACAAAAAATATATAATAATATCTGGTATGTCCGTCGGCTTATGCCGGGTGCCGGTTTTTGCCCAAAAGCCCCTCACCCGTCGTCGAAGCCGGGACACAAAGAACACATATTGGAGGATACCGTATGAAACGAATTGGCAAACCGGTGTTCTTCATCGTTTTTGTTGTTATTCTTGTGCTCGCCTATACCTCAGTATTTGGTGTATACGGTGAGAACGGCGATTTCAGCATCACCTACATAAAGGGTATCAACGATATTCGATGGGGCATCGACATCAACGGCGGCGTTGAGGCTGTGTTCGCGCCTGACGGAAAGGACGCCACAGAGGACGAGATGGAATCCGTAAAGGCCATCCTTGAACTCCGTCTTGTCGCACAGAACGTCACCGACTATGAGATCTATCCCGACTACAGCAACGACCGCATTACCGTCCGCTTCCCCTGGAAGTCTGATGAAAAGGACTATGATCCCGATACGGCCATCAGCGAGCTTTCTGCAACAGCAAGCCTGACCTTCCGCGCAGGCAGCGAACAGAGCGGCGAGGTCATCATCGAGGGTAAGGACGTCAAGAAAGCCTACAGCAACTATCAGGCAGGCTCCGACGGCGTTCGTCAGCACGTTGTAGTGCTTGAGCTGAACGATGAGGGCCGCGACAAGTTCGCTGAGGGCACAAGAGAAAACAAGGGCAGCACCATCTCTATCTGGATGGACAACGAATGCATCTCCGCCCCCACAGTTAATGACGTCATCACCGACGGTACCGCTATCATCAGCGGCAGCTTTGACGCAGCAAGCGCCGCAAAGCTGGCAAATACCATCAACGCCGGTGCTCTCCCCTTCAGCCTTAAGGTTGAAAGCTACAGCACCATCAGCCCCTCACTGGGAAACAAAGCTCTTGAGGCAATGGGCTATGCGGCAATTGCGGCTATGTGTCTGATCTTCCTGTTCATGGTAATCATGTACAGACTTCCGGGCTTTATCGCATTTATCGCCCTGCTTGGTCAAATGGCGATTTCCATCATGGCGATCTCGGGCTACTTCACCGTATTCCCCAGCTTTACCATGACAATACCCGGTATTGCCGGTCTGATACTCTCCATCGGTATGGGCGTTGACGCGAACATCATCACTGCTGAGAGAATAAAGGACGAGCTCTGGACAGGAAAGACCCTTGACGGATGTATCCGCAACGGTACAAAGGGCAGCTTCTCCGCTATCTTCGACGGTAACATCACCGTTATTATCGTTTCCATCATCCTGATACTGGTATTCGGACCCGCAAACATCTTCTCCGCTATCTT
>JBGUWL010000223.1:0-28026 GCA_045221075.1 Acutalibacteraceae bacterium | reverse complement strand
AATTGTCAATAAAAATTCTGTGTGTATTACACAAAGAAGTGTAAAATCTTTGGCTGAAAATTTGTATATCTTTGGAAAAAACTTTTTCTTGACTTCAAAGCTCTCTCGGAAAAACATACACATTTTTTTTACAGTTTTTTGTGGGAAATAACATTGACAGAAAAATAATACATTTTGTTATTTTTTGGCGGTCAAAGAGTTACAAATAATGACAATTATTTCATTGTTGAAAACCATCGGAAGATTCCACAGGTTGAAAACATGATATTTTAACTGTTTCAACATGGTTTTCAACAATTTTAAACGAAGTATTCAACTTTTTAAACCGAGTTTTCAACATTTACAGTATGTATAATGAGAAAAAATAATTATTTTAATGAATAATCCTGTTTTTCATGGACGATCCTCTTACTGAAAAATTACAGCCGGAGGGTCGATATGATAAAGGGAATAAACCACAGTGTGATAGAAGTGAGCGAAACAGGAAATGAATTTTATGAGCGTGCAATACTGATCGTAAAGCCGGAATACGCCGGAGTCCAGAGGGCGGTGCTGGAGGACGAGGCAAGGCGTATGCTGAGGGAGATGGACGTGCCGGGAGTGTTCCGGACAAAAAGGAACCGACTGCATACCTTTCTGATCTACGCATTACTTGTGCTTTCAGGTATGCTGGCCGGGGGAATTTTAAAAATGATAATATAATTAACAGAGTAATAATAGGCGGCGCCGCGTCATAGCAATTGAAAAGACCTTATGATCCGGAGTTGGTATGATGGAAAGGCGCTGGCTGTTCATTGACGTAATATCTGTGCTGTGCTGCGGTTTCGCTCTGCGTATCTCCTATGAAGCCTCGGGAGGTGCGTCCTGGAGTATCCTGACCGGCAGTATTGACCACAGTCCCTGGGAGATAATGAAGCCCTTTGCCATTGTCTTTATCGGGTGGAGCTTTGTGGAGATGTCCCTTTGCAGACCGTCACTGCTCAGGTATGTTTGCGGCAGGGTCCTGGCTCTGCACCTGTTTGTGGTGTCAAGTCTGCTTCTGCTGCCCTTGTTTCCGGAGGCAGAGGCGGCGGAATATATCGTGATAGTCTTGTCTCTGACGGCCGCGGGAATATTTCAGATGATCGCATACAACAGAGGTTGGAGGACGGATCTGTTTTTTGTTCCCATAATAATATCCTTTGCGGTGCTGTTTTTCTTTCTTCTGTTTTATACGGTAAGGATAATGGGGAAATAGGAGTGAGGAGTTATGAATGAGGAATTAGGAGTGAGGAGTGAGGAGTTAGGAGTTATGAGTCAGCGCTGAAGTGGAATTATTATAGTGTGGAGTGGAAACATGTGCTTCGATTCATTGTCCTCCGTTGGTTTTTGTACCGCAGTTACGGCTGTATTCGTGTCGGTTTATTATCAGATATAACAGGCACGCCAAAGCATGAATAGCGCAGGAACCATGAACCCCTGTTTGCAGCAGCCGGAAAGCGCCGCTTTTTTTCGGCATTTAACTCCCTCCGGCGCTGCGCGAAAGCCAACTCCCTCCGGCGCTGCGCGCCACCTCCCTCATCGAGGGAGGCTTGAAGGCTTCCCCTATTAGGGGAAGCTGTCGGCGCAGCCGACTGATGAGGTGGAAAAAGGCTCCCTCCGGGAGGGAGCTGTCGGCGAAGCTGACTGAGGGAGGGAAACGCTCGCTGCGCTTGCTCGATGAATAATGAACAGCGCATGAAACACGAAATCCCGATGACAGCAGCCGGAAAGTGCCGCTATATGCGGCACGGCGGCGGACGGTGAGGGTATATGACGTGCCGTCCGGCGCGGGAATAAAAGTGTTCTACCCGATCCCAGAGCGAAACGCAGTGGAGCGACAGCGCGAATCGTCCAGTGCGGTCATACCCCAAGGGCACTTCCTGCGGGCGCGCACCGAAACGCAGTGGAGCGACAGCGCAAATTTGGAGCGCAGGCTCTGCGTGGGTTGACTTGTAGGGTGGGAAGTGGTAGAATTACATTGGTAAATTGTAAGTAAGTGTAAATGCGGATATTGACAGAGGAAGAATATGAAAAGGATATTAAAGCAAACGGTACGCTGCTTTGTTATAGCGGCATCCGTACTGATGATAGTGTGGTACAGCGCATCAAAGATAGTCAATATAGGAAGTGTTGTGGGGGCGCTGGTGTTCCTTCTTCTGGGAATTTGCGCACTGTTTTTTGAGCGAATCAGAAGTTTTCTTAAGAGAATAAGACAGAAAAAGCCGTGGAAAATAATAACAAACATTGCTTTCGGAATCATGGGAGCCGTAGGTGTCTGGGCGGCGGTCATGCTTTGTCTGATGGCGGGCTATGCAAACAGAGCGCCGTCGGATGACGCTACTCTTGTTGTGCTGGGATGTCAGGTCAACGGCACCAGACCCAGCCTGATGCTGAGCCGCCGGCTTGACAGCGCAGGGAAGTGGCTGATAAGCCATCCGGATTCCTGCTGTGTCGTGTCCGGAGGAAAGGGCAGCAATGAAGATATCAGCGAGGCTCAGTGCATGTACGATTATCTTGTAAGCAAGGGTATATCTCCCGAAAGGATATACCGTGAGGAAAACTCCGTCAATACCGAAGAAAATATCGCTTTTTCAAAGGAAGTTATAGAAAAGAACGGACTGTCTCCGGAGATGGCAATAGTGACGGACGGATTCCACCAGATGAGGGCATCCCTTATAGCTTCACGTATGGGCTGCAGGTGCGGCGCCGTAAATGCCGACACTCCCTTCCACCTTGCGGCAAACTTTACTACCAGGGAGATCATGGCCGTTACTGCCGCCGTTTTTTCCCGCTGACAAAACCGAAAATACTTTGAACATATAATTCACCTGAGCCATAAACAATATTCGTCTGAGGACGGGTGTAAAACGAGGGGAAGTCAATGAAAAAAGGACTATGGTTTACGGTCATTGCGGTGGTGCTTACTGCCGCCGTGATACTTGTGCCGGTTTTGTATTCCGGCACGACCCAGAGTAAAAAACCTGCGCCTTCGGGAGTGCAGAAGGCCGAAAACAATATAATAGAACACCCCAGCCGTGACAAGTCGGACAGCATAAGCGACGGAGTGAACGAGTCTGATGAAAGCGCCCTGTTTTTGGTGCTGCTTGATGAGGATTCACTGCTTGATACATATCTTGACGGAAGATATGACGACGTTCCTTCCCTTATCCTTTCCGATGAGGGAAAGACACGCAGTGACGCTATCAAAAAAAGTCAGGCGGTTGCAAAGGCGAGCATCAAAAAGCTCATACCCAAGTCGGATTTTGAAAAGAGCCGCAGTTTTTCGGCTCTTCTGAACGGCATTACCGTGACTGCCCCCAGGGACTCTCTTGAAAAGATACGACAGATAAGCAACGTGTCCGAGGTGTATGAGCTGACCGACGAGCTGTTCTGTATGGACAGGGAATCCTCTGCTTTGGAGATATCCTCGCCTGACGGCGATTTACGAAGTGAGAACGGTACTGCATCCGCCTCCGAAGAAAGCAAAAAAAATAAAACCGATAACGGTGCCGCCGCCATAAGCGAAGTATCGGCACCTTCCGGTAATGACCGGACCACCGATACAGCGATAGACACAGCCGCTGACAAAACGACCGGTTCGACCGCCGATAAAACCGCAGACTCCCCATCCGGCAATGCACCGGAGACAGCGGCAGAGGCTAATGCACGTCTGCTTTCCGAGGCCGGAAGCCGGATGATCAATTCCGATACCGAGGCTGCGGGCAGATATCTTGGAACGGGCAGGCTTATTGCGGTGATCGACAGCGAATTCAATACCGGTGATCCGGTGTTTTCGGTGTCTCCCTCCCAGCCCTCAAAAAGCCGCAGTGACATTTCCTCCATCGGTAAAAGAATAAGATTCAACACGGCCGAGAATGTGGAGAGCGAGAGTCTTTATCTGAGCATGAAGATCGCATTTGCCTATGATTATGCCGAAAATGACGGCAATACAAGGGATGACAGCCTTTCTCACGGAACTGCCGTTGCCTCTGCGGCCGCAGGCAACAACGGTGACGGATCGGGTATACCCTACCGGGGAACGGCACCTGACGCACAGCTTGCGCTGATGAAGGTCTGTTCCGGCCGTGATTCGGGAGGAAGGATCCGGATAAATACGGACGCTCTTCTGGCGGCCATGGATGATGCGGTAAAGATAGGCGCCGATGTGATAGATCTGAGTCTCGGCGGATATGAGTACAGCAGGGATCAGGCGGTTTTTCAGTATGCTTTCGGTATGCTGGGCAATGCCGGGATCGCCGTGACGACCGCTGCCGGAAACGAAGGTTATCAGAGCGGCAGTGAGCTTCCCTCTGCGGGGGATATCTGCTATTCTGTAGAGAACCGCATTGCGTCCTACGACGGAGTTATCGCCGCAGGTTCGATCGACAACATCATGAATGTGGAGCATTACATATTGCTTGACGGTGAAAAGCTTGCTTATCATATGATCTCGGACAAACCACTGACGGAAGCAATAGTGTATACACACGGCCTGGCCTGGTCCCTTGGGATAACATCGGAAAAAACGCAGAACAACAGATATATCAGTTTTGACGCTTATTTTCCTGACAGTACTTTTTCGGGAGTTGATATTGCGGATGCAACTGTCATACTGGGAGCCGTAAAGGAGGAAGAGCTGCTCAGGGCCTGTGAAGAGGCGGAACAGAAAAACGCCGCCGCTGTGATACTGCTGAGGGGCAGTGTTCCCCGTGAGGGGCTGGGCGGTATCGGTATACCCGTTGCTCTGCTGGATCAGGTTCCGGAGCATTTTCTTGAGAACAAAGAATCAGACATATACACAATAGCGGGTTCCGGTACATATATCATATACACCGAACCTGAGGTAAGTCAGTCAAAGAAAGGCATGACAATATCCGACTTTACTTCATACGGAGCTGAGGACGATCTCAGGATCGGTTCCCGCATAGTCCTTCCCGGGGAAGACGTAAGTGTTGTCGTTTCTGACGGCAGCAGAGCGTATATGACAGGCACATCGGCATCCTCCGCCTTTGCTGCGGGTGGATACGCAAGGATAGAACAGTATCTTGGGGAAAAGCTCTCGGATTATTCCCTGGGCAGACGGGATATCGCCGGCATGACCCAGGCTCTCATGCTGAGCAGCGCCCGTCCGGTAACAGCCGGAACACAGGGGGCAGGAGGTCTGTATGCCTCACCCAGACTCCAGGGCTTCGGACGGCTGAGCATTGACGGTGCCCTTAACGCAGGAGCTTTCCTTACCGCCGGCGGACGTCCCGAGGCGGTAAGTCTTGGGGACGGCAAAAATAATACGTTTGAATTCACCTTTGAGATCAATCCCATTTACAGCAGCGCAGTGACATACAAACCTTCCTTTGTGCTGCAGACCGACTTTATGAAAAACGACGGGAAGGGCAACGTCGTAAACACTCTCACTCCCCGTTCTCTCACATCGGGTGCTTCGGCGGTTTTTCTCGCTGACGGAAAACCCGTTGACAGCATTACCGCTGAGCCGGGTGTACCTGTTGAAGTGACGGTGCGGCTCACTGTGGATGAAAGACTGCTTGAAGGTCTTCTTAAGGATGCTCCCTCGGGGTTTTATCTTGACGGATATATTTTCCTGACCGGAGACTCGGGAAATGTTCTCAATATGCCCTTTACGGGACTTTACGGCGAGCTTTCGGAGATAATGCCCTTTGACAACACTGTGTATGACAACGACCCGACCCTGACAGGGGAGGAAAGCGATCTTGTTTCATGCGCCATGAAGGGCGAGGAGATAGTTTCGGCTCCTCTTGTGCAGCTTGAGGACAGACTTCTGTTTTCAAAGACTTCCATAAGGGCGCTGACGGATGACGACGGCTTTGGATCGGCCTTTGTGCTGCCTGACCTGTGCTTCCTGAGGGACGTGTACGACCTGACGGTCACGGTATATGACAGCGGAGAAAATGTTCTTTTCAGCGGAAGACTGGGGGATTATTCCTCTTACCGCAGATCGTCCCACAGATCCTATGAAAAGCTGCTGGGGGACAGCGGAGAGCTGCAGAGCTTCTTTTCACAGCTTCAGGCCGGAAAGTACAAATATGAAGTATCCGCATCCACAAAGCTCTTTGACGGTTCACTTTCCGAGGCCAGGAGCGTTTCCTATTGGTTCGAGCTTGACGACATAAAGCCCGCTCTCGGCGAAACGACCCTCACTCAGGAAAACGGCAGGCTGTATCTGGATCTTGTCGCCTCGGACAGCAGCGGCATCAGTGATTTTGTTCTGTACATCGCTCTGTATGACAAAAAATCCGGCGGTTATCGTTACAGCGATACCATTGACGATGCAATAAAGGCCGGCACTATGTCTGCTGATGCCTACAGCTTTGTGAGCAGGACCGGAAACGAGGACGGGTCCGAGACCTTCCGCTATGAGGTCACAAGGCTGAGCAGCGAGATCGGGCGTCTTGCGATACGCACGGAGTATCAGAGCGAAAAATGTGTTGACAGCAAGATCGTTTTCCGCGCCCTTGACAATGCCGGAAATCCCTCGGATTCTGAGCTTGCTGATATCGTCAGGTACGGCAGTGCGGAATTTGTGTTTACGGATGCCGACGGAAGACCCGCCCGGGGTATCAGTGTGACTATGCAGAGTCAGACACTGATAACCGATCAGGATGGAAAGGTTGTGTTTACCGGACTTCTGCCGGACTACTATAATGCCGTGTTTGAGTGGGATCCGGCGTATTACGAGCTGCCTGTGGGCACATGTCTTGCGGCGGTCCCGGCGGATTCCCTGACCTTCAGCAGGGAGATCGCGGTGACCCGGCTTGCTGAATATGCCGACGAAGCGGACAGTCCTGACACTGCCGTTCCCGATGCGGCGGCTCAGGCCGCGCAGCTTGCTTCAGAGGAACAGGACAGGGACGAGCCGGCTCTGGCTTACGCCTTTGTAAGCATACTTCTTGCAGTCAGCGCAGCCCTCTTCCTGATACGCAAGAAACCGCAGTGAATAACGTTGCAATATAGTTTTATGGGTATTGTTTTGTTTCGGCAAACGCAGGATGCAATTATCTTTTAGTCAGGAGTGAGGAGTGAGGAGTTTTTGCGCTTCGCTCAATTCGGAATTTGGAAAGTGAAATGTGGAATTGGTGTTTCGCTCAATTCGGAATTTGGAAAGTGGAATGTGGAATTGGCGTTTCGCTCAATTCGGGATCCGTAAAGCGGGATCAGCGCACCGGTGCATCAGATATCATAGCAGTCTTTACTGCGAAATACCTTACGTTTTCCTTTGGAACCGCTTGTGATCCGGGTGACGGAAGAGGTTACAAGGACTTTCCTGCTCTTTTCCGGAAAAATTGTGATCCTGCTCCGGGGGTACCGCCGGTTTTCCCGGCTGTAATTTGCAGTATATGAGATAAAAGCGTTGACAATGGAATGAAATTAAGGTTTAATAGTATTGTCAGTATAACGGATAGGACCTGTATATCAGGCAGATAATAAAACGGAGGAAATATAAATGATATATATTTTTCTTGCAAACGGATTTGAAGAGATAGAGGCTCTCACACCTGTTGATGTTCTCAGAAGAGGCGGGGCAGAGGTGGTCACCGTCGGCGTTGGCTCAAGGACAATAAAGGGCTCCCACGGCATTACGGTCACTGCCGATATCGAGGACTCACAGCTTACCGATTTTACCGGCGCAGAGGCTGTTGTGCTTCCCGGCGGAATGCCCGGAACACTGAATCTTGACGCCTGTGCAAAGGTACAGGAGGCTCTGGACTGGTGCGAAGAGACAGGAACTCTTATCGGCGCCATCTGCGCTGCGCCCTCCATCCTGGGAAAAAGAGGACTGCTCATGGGCAGGAAGGCAATATGCTACCCGGGATTCGAGGATAAGCTCGATGGCAGTATCCTGGCCGACGAATATGTGTGCCGTGACGGCAATATCATTACCGCAAAGGGAATGGGCGTGTCCCTGGATTTCGGACTTGCTCTTCTGAATGCCGTAAAGGGCAGCGCTGCGGCGGAAAAAGTAAGGAAATCTTTACAATGCAGATAAAAAACATAAAAGAGGAAAAAATAAAACTCAGATCGGACTGCAGGAAGATACGACAAGACTATTCTCCCGAAAAAAAGCAGGCTCTTGACCGAAGCATACTGCGGCGGGTAGTGGGCCTTTATCAGTACCGGAGCGCCCGTACCCTGCTGACATACGTTTCGAAATCCATCGAGGTGGATACCTTCGGGCTCATCGAAAGAGCGTGGAGGGACGGAAAAAGGGTAGCCGTACCAAGGTGCGTTGAAGGCACCTGCCTGATGGAGTTTTATTACATTACTTCCCTTGACCAGCTTGAAGAGGGCTCCTTCGGTGTGCCCGAGCCAAAGCCGGACGCTTGCGAAAGAATGGACGAGGTTCCCGAAGGTGCGGTCTGTATCGTGCCGGGAATGTCCTTTGACTGTGACGGTTTTCGCCTCGGATACGGAAAGGGCTACTACGACCGCTTTCTGTCGGGTTTCGGGGGCTTTACCGTGGGTGTGTGCTACAGCGACTGCATACGTTGGCGGCTGCCGAGGGGATACTTTGACAAGCCGGTGGATATGCTGGTGACAGACAGATATTTCAGAAAAATACATAAGCACATACAAAAGCCCTGAGGGTCTTTATGTGCAGGAATGTCCGAAAAGGAGGTCTTTCTCTGATGAGTGACGAGCTTGAAAGAAAAAGACAGGAAAAGATCGCAAAATTCAAACTTAAGCTTGATATAGAAGAAGACGCTGAAAGCAGCGAGATCAGCAGCACTACTCCTCAGCCCGGGGAACAGTCTCCGGAACAGCCCGGGGATATGCCGGCCGATCTGCCCTCTGACTCCTCAGGGTCTGATACCGCCGGCGGCGAGCTGACGGTCACGGAACGGCAGGAATATCAGGAGTATGAGGATGTGTCCTCTTCCGGCGGCGATGAGATAAACAGCTACAGCCGTGTTCCGGAGGTGGATCTCAGGAATATCGATAAGGCGAGCCTGAAAAAGGCCAAGAAGACCGACAGAAAGCGCCGCAGAAAAAAGGCAAAGCGCAACCGTATCATTTTTAGGGTGGTATGGATAGCGATGGTGCTGTTTGTGTCGGTAATGATCGGCGAGTTCATAATGGTGGGCGTCAACGATATGCTGGGCGTGGGACGTGACACCGAGGGCTCGGTCACCGTTACCATTCCCGAAAATGCGGATATTGATACCATTGCCGATATCCTGTATGACAACAACGTAATAAAGATCAAGTGGTTCTTCAAGTTCTACGCAACCATGACAAAGGCGACAACAGGCTTTACCCACGGTACCTTTGAAATTGCGACCAACAAGGACTATCAGGCCCTTATAAACTACATGCAGTCCGACATGAACAGGACCGACGCGGTCACCCTGCAGTTCACCGAGGGTATGAACCTGCGCCAGTATGCAAAGCTGCTTGAAAAGGGCAAGGTCTGCAGTGCCGATAAGTTTCTTGAGGCCTGCAATTCCGACCGCTTTGATGAATACGAATTCATAAAGAGTATCCCCAACGCATCAGAAAGACCCTACAAGCTTGAGGGATATCTCTTCCCTGATACATACTTCTTCTATGTGGGCGAGGACGTTGATAATGTTATCGAGAAATTTCTTGCCAACTACCGCAGAAAGGTCTACGGAACCAAGTCGAGAGTCACCGGCTTTGACAAGAAGGTTACCGTTGCCGAGAGAGCCGAGACCATCGGAATGTCCATGGAGGACGTGCTGACCCTTGCTTCTCTTATCCAGGCCGAGGCTGCCAACAAAGAGGATATGTATGAGATCTCCGCAATACTCCACAACCGTCTTGCTACCATCCCCGACGGGGGCGTAAACAAAAACGGCGAGACCGGCTTTGAGTATCTGCAGCTTGACTCCACAAAGTACTATCCCTATACCTCACAGGAGGAGGCGACCGCCGATCTTGCTGGCACCGATAAGGCCGGCAAGGAATACGTCAGCGAATACTACACCTATACCCACAAGGGTCTGCCTCCGGGACCGATATGCAACCCCGGAATGGAGGCAATCCAGGCCGCTCTGACCGTGGGCAAGAGCGAAAATTATTACTTCTGTCATAAGCCCGCAACGGAGGATTCTCCCGCCGTTCCGTACTACGCAAAGACGGACAGCGAGCACGAAAAGAACAAGGTAAAGGCTGGCCTGATAAAGGCTGACGCCGTGTCTGTCCCTGAAGAATCGGAAGCTGCTTCGGAAGACGAAGACGATGAAGATTACGATTACGAATAAATATTCAGAACACGCTGTACTTTTTGGTGCGGCGTGTTTTTTTGTACCTGAATACATTCTCCTGAATATTTTTGTTCAAAATTAGTACATAATAAATTAACAGTTTGTAATTTGTTCTTTACTGGATGCTGTGATAAAATGTATGTGTGTTATTATATTGATTTGAGAGCAGCATTGTCAAAGACAATATATAGGGGGCAGCATAGAATGGAATCATATTCACAGCTTTATACAAAAAAAATCGTTGATTCTATTATCCATGGCTTGGAGCAGAAGCACAGCAGCATCCTGTTCGTAAAGCATTACAATACGCTGAACGTGCCTGTGGAGGCTATACAGGAGGCTGTTGCAAACTCAAACAGCCCTATCGAGCTTTTGTATCATGAGTTCTCCTCAGCAAGGATGCAGGAGGCCTATGAACCCTTTCTCGGCTGGATAAAGCAGCTTTATTTCAAGTTTTACTATAATGTTCCCATTGCCGAGCTTCTTGAAAAAGCCGGAGTTTATTATCTTGCGCGTTCCGTCTTTGAGACCTATATAATGGACGGCAAATGCAGACGCACCGAGGATATGATCGTCGTCGAGACTGAATACGAGCTGAAACAGTTTGCAGATTCCCTTGCAAAGCTGTTTGCTTATGTTTCAAAGGATCATGCGCTTTTTCTGGTGCTGAACAGACTGCACCTTGCGGAAAACTCTACCCTCAATTTCCTGACAGAGTTTATATCAAATACCTACAGCAATATCTCTTTTCTTGCAAACTACAACGAGGCCTATGTTGTGCCGGCCTATACAAAAAACCGCTGGACCAGTCTTGTGAGAAAGATAGAGGATATGAACTATATGCTGGACTGGAACGTTCAGGACGCCCAGACGGACGTTAATATCGCCGAAAGCTTTGAGCCGGTGATGTCCGAGTTCCAGAACTATCTTGTCATGATAAACAACATGATACAGACCGTCGCCATAAAGCAGGCGATGTATTACCTCAAGATACTGTATAACAAGATCACCACCGAAAAGGTCAGCATAAGCTCAAAGAACCGGGCAAAGTTCTATATACTTTATTCGGTCGCTTCCTTGTATGACAGGAATATACCCAACTGTCTTATTATGTGTGAGAAGCTGAAGAACGTCAATTCCCGCCATCCCAACCCGAAGTACGCCTTCAACTACTACTATATGCTGGCGCTTTGCGAAAGCTATGAGGGACAGCGCAGCCTTGCAAACAAGAACGGAGACAAGTGCGTAAAGATCGCCGCAAAAATAGGTTCGGAGAAATATATGTTCCGGGCGCAGCTTCTCTTTTACATCTACTCCCTTGACAGCTGGAACAATACCTATCGCTGGGACAGAAATTTCGAGGGCGAAGAGATCGACGCCTTTACTGAAAGGGCTCTTGAGCATAAGGCATATAACCACCTTGCCCATATTCTTTTCTTCGGCTGCGGCAACGAAAAGGAAAATTACATCAACGATAACCTCTCCTGTGAGGATACAAAGTATTTCAAAAAAGCCATGGAGCTTGCAACAATGCTGGGCAACGAGAGACTGATAATCGCCGCATGGCGCAAAAATGTCTTTATGGCTCAGGGCTACGGATGCTTCGGCTATGTAGACCATTATTACAAGCGCTGTCTTGAGATAATCGAGCGGCAGAATGACCCTGTGGAAGAGGCAAATATCTACAACGGTCTGGGCTTCAACCGCATCGTCAGCGAGCAGTTCACCCTTGCAAATGACTATTTCAACAAGGCCCTGAATATATTCTTTAAAAACAAGCAGTACTACTATGTTGCCGAGACCCTCTACAATATGGCCACCAACGCCATTCTTGCAGACAATTTCGAGGTGGCGCATCATTATCTGTACTATTGCATCAAGCTTTTGCGCTCCATAAAGAAGAACCGAATGAATATCTGCAATATGTCAAAGGTCTACGGAATGCTTGCGTACTGCAGCTACAAGCTGGGCATAGACTATAATGCCCACTTCTACCTCAACAAGATGGAGCGTGTTCTCCATCATGTTATTTATCCCGACGGCGAGCCAAGTTACTTCCTCTGGGATGACGACCTGTTCTTCTACTACTTCAACTGCGGTCTGCTGGAAAAGGCAGACAACATTGAAAAGGCCCAGGAGTGTTTTGACAAGGCGCATTTCCATATGCTGCGCTCCGACGGTCTGATGTTCTTCGTCTATACCATGTTTGCTCTGGAACAGGCCGACCTTTATGAAAAACAGAACGAGCCCGAAAAGGCAAAGTCAATACTTGAGGACTGCATGGAGTTCTGTACCTCAAAGGGCTATAAGCACAAGGAAGAGATCATCTTCGCAAAGCTCCACAAGCAGAACCTTATCAACAAGCACATTGCCCTGCCCCTGACTGACATTGACAAGTACCAGATCGAGGAGCTTGCCGAGCTGGGCGAGATGGAAATGATGCTTGCCGACAGAACAAAGGGTATTGATTTCCTCGTAGCATGGCAGGAGCTCATCAACAAGGAAAATTACACCATAGACGACATCATTGAAAACTCTATGGCGACCATGCAGAACAACTATAATCTTGACAACATACTTTTTGTTGAGATAGTCAACAAAAAGCCCGTAGTACGCTTTTTGTGCGGCGAGATCAAGATAAATGACGAACAGCTTGAAAACATTACAAACTATCTGACGCGCCACAAAAAGGAATTTGTAGCTTCCCGCTATGACAGGGAATTCTATGAGTTCTCCGCCATTGTGTCGGTGTTCGGAGTGAACCGCATCGTATCCTTCGGCTGTGTGCCCCTATCCATGGATGACGAGCTGACCGGATATATGATCGCCGCTATCGAGCTGCACGACAATATGACCAACAATATCATCTTCCTTGACAGGAATGATATTACTATATTCAAGTTCGCCCTGCGTCAGCTTACCGACACACTTTATCGTCTCAAGGCAAGAGACGAGATCAGCCAGATGAACAAAAAGCTGCAGCAGAGCGCCGTCACCGATCTGCTTACGGGACTTATGAACCGTCAGGGCTTTGCAAAGCAGGTGGGTGATTATGAAGCTCTTGTCAAAAAAGGCAAGAAGGATAATATCATTGCCACCGTGCTTTATCTTGACCTTGATAACTTCAAGATCTGCAACGACACCTTCGGTCATGCCGTGGGCGACGTTATCCTGAAGGCGTTTTCCCGTCTGTTCGAGCGGGTGACGGGTGACAAGGGCTATGTTGTCCGTTACGGCGGCGACGAATTCCTGATAATACTTCCGGGTCACGACCTTGATGAGGGCATTGAAGCCGCAGAGCAGATCTATCGGGAGATAGCGGCCAGCAACAACTTTATCTCCGATATCGAAGAAGCGGTTCACGGCACCGTTGACATTTCCGATGATCACAGACTTTCGTGTTCTATCGGTATCGCCTCAATGGACACTTACGACCGTGAATCTATGGATATTGCCCTTAAACACGCCGACACCAAGCTCTACGCCGTAAAGAAGAGCGAAAAGTCAAACTACAGCGTCTGGCGCGGCGAAGATGACAGTCTCTCATAATATCACAAAACAAAAACCACAGATACCGTTTTGTCCGGTGTCTGTGGTTTTTTGCCAGGACTGTTCTTTGGGGAAAACCCTTTTCCGGCGGAAAAAGGGTTCTTCCCCAAACCCCTTTCCTAAAACCGCTGAATTTGTGCCAGCAGTATAAAAGAGGTCTGATACATGATATTGTGGGACAGAACAAAAGCCGGCAGTTATGAAAGAAGCTCCGGATGCAGACGGCAGTAGTGATAGATGTACTGCTGTGCAATGCCGGCGCTGCTGCCCAGCATTTCCGGTGTTATCCCGCTGAACAGGGTGCCAAGGGCCTTTTTAATCCAGACGTCAACGGGAAATGCCTCCGTTCTGTGGAAGCCGTAAAGAACAACACATTCCGCCACTTTCACGCCCACGCCTTTAATGGTCATAAGGGTCTGACGTATCTCCTCCGTGGAGGCCGATCTGAGAGCTTCAAGCTCTATCTGACCCGAAGCTACCTTTCCGGCGGCGTCAAGGATATACTTTGCCCGGAAGCCGGCTCTCAGGGGCGCAAGCTCCTCGGGGGAAAGACCTGCAATTACAGAGGCCTCCGGAAATGAATAACCGCTGCCGCAGGGTTCTCCGAAGCTTTCGCACAGCCGCTTTATTATTCCCTTTATGCGGGGTATGTTGTTGTTCTGTGAGATAATGAAGGAGATCAGGGTTTCCCACGGGTCCTGGCGCAGGATCCTGATGCCGCTGATGCTGTCAACGGCGCAGCCCAGGGAGGGGCAGTTTTCTTTAAGCTCCGCTCTGATGTCGGTATATGATGTGCCGAGGTCGAAATAATCCCTCCAGATATCATTCATATTATCCTGACCGCTGTCGGATATGGTGAGATGACCGTCGCTTACGGACACGGATAACTCGTGCCCCAGGACTATTCCGGAGTAGGAACCGTCGGGCTGTTTTTCCCAACGGAAGCACTGTCCGCATTCAAAGGTGTTTTCAAGGTCAAATTCTTCCTCCGTCAGAAGTAAGGTTCCTGGGGGTATAATTGAAGTGTTCATTTTGATCGTCCTTTTCTTTATTGCAGCACCGGACAAAGGCCGCCGGCAGGCGCAGTTAAACAAGTGCCATTTGGTGCTGCCTGCTTCGCGGCGAAGAGTCTGCGCTCCCGATTTGCGCTCAGCTTTATCAGGTGCAGAAACTTCGTGCCGAGGCGATAAAATATCCGATGTGAGATCATCAGGGCCCGGACACGCATCCGGCGTCACGCCGGTGTTTCTGCGGCACTGTATCTGTGAGGTGTTGCTTATGTTTCTGAGTTTTTGTTTGTATACAGTGTATAGGGCATATCCGGAACGGAGCCGACTATCACCGTTTCCCCCAGCAGCACAGAGGTCTGTACCCTTGTGGTGACGGAATTTACGGGCATAAGTATCGTGATATCGGCGGTGATATCAAGGGAAAGCCGGTGTACCGTCTGGTTTATCCCGCCCTGTTCAAAGGCGCTGTGAAAATCCGCCGAAACGCTTCCGGTCAGGGATATGAATACCGGAAGGGAGGGCCCCAGTCCGCTGAAAAGCTCTCCGCCCAGTACAGTGCCTGCCGGAACGTCAAGGCGATAGCTTTTTATCCCGCTTATCCCCTCCTGTATGGCAAGGGCTGCGGAGTTTTTCAGGCGGTTGGCTGCGGCGGTGTCGGTGTGTATCGAAGCGACTTTTTCGTCACCGGTATATACAACGGTCTCAAGGTCCTCAAAGGACACGCCTGATCCTGTCATTACCCTGTCTATGCTCTGATGTATTATCCCTACGGCCATTGCCTGAGCCTGTGCCTCTGCCGCGGCGGAGGTTATGGGCTTTATGCGCAGCTCAACAAACAAAAGCAGCGTCAGTACCGTTCCAAAAAGCAGCAGCAGTCTTTTGCGGCGCTTTTTGTTCCGCTTTTTTATAAGCATAAAATCACCCCTGGTTTATAATACACAGGGGTGAAGAATTTGTGAGTCCGTTTTCAGCCTCCCAGCTGTATCATTGCGTCAATGCACCTGCGGGCCTTTGCGATGGTGTCGGGGTCAAGGGTGATCTCCTCGCCGCCGCCCTGACAGCAGTTCAGCACGTCCACAAGGGTGGTGGCCTTCATGTTCTCGCAGATGAGATTCTTTGACAGCAGATAGAAGCGTTTGTTGGGACACATATACTGAAGATGCTCGGCAATGCTGTTTTCGGTGCCGATTATGAATTCCTTTTTGTCCGACTTTACCGCATAGTCCATTATGCCGCTGGTGGAGCCAACATAATCCGCAAGCTCTGCAACCCCCGGAACACATTCGGGATGGACCAGAAGCTCCGCATCCGGATGGAGCCTTTTTGCTTCCATTGCCTCTTCGGGCTTGACTGCGGCGTGAACGGGGCAGCCTCCCTGAACGAGATGAAGGTTCTTCCGGGGCAGGCTTTTTGCAACAAAGGCGCCCAGGTTGCAGTCGGGGATAAACAGTATGTCCTTCTCGGCCATTTTGTCCACGATCTGCACGGCGGAGGAGGAAGTCACGCACACGTCGCACACAGTCTTGATGTCGGCGGTGGTGTTTATGTAGGCGACCACTGCGCTGCCGGGATACTCAGCCTTCATGCGGAGTATGTCTTCTTTGTCGAACTGCTCCGCCATGGGGCAGCCGGCGATGGGATTTGAAAGTATCACTTTCTTCTGGGGAGAGAGTATCTTGACGGTCTCTGCCATAAAGCGCACTCCGCACATGAGAATGGTGCCGTTTGACGCCGTTGCCGCCATTTTGCTCAGGGCGTAGGAGTCGCCGGTAAAGTCCGCGATCTCAAGTATCTCACGGGCCTGATAGCTGTGGGCAAGTATGCAGATGTCGTTTTGCTTTTTGAGCCGCAATATCTCGTCCTGTACTTCTTTTATGGTCATTTTGTATCATCCGTTCTATGATTGATTCATTTATTTATGCCAAGTTTAAAGTGAATTATGTCAAGTATGCTTGACATAGATGGTTGGTTATGATAAAATATCATTGTTGAAAATACTGCCCTGTTACTGGTCGGTCTTTCTGAAAACCGACTTCGGAGCGCCGCAGATGGGGCATATCCAGCTTTCGGGCAGTTCTTCAAAGGGAATAAGGGGACTGCTGTATTCGTACTTGCAGATAGTGCAGGTGTGCTTTTCCAGAACCTCTTCCTCTTCGGGAATGTAGGTGGGAGCGAACTTGGGAGACTTTCCCTTGATGACCCTTCTGTAAAAATCATAGGTCATGGGAACGCCCTTGACGGATTCGCTGCCCGCAATGGGTTCCGCAATGAATATGGTGTGGGTGACCGTCTCTACGGTATTCACCACCCTGCACAGGAACCAGCAGCAGATGTCCTCCTGTATCACGGGAGCGCCCTCACGAAGTATCTTGTGTTTTACGTTGTTCAGCTTGTTTCCGTCACGGCCGGAGGTAAAGCCCAGTGCGCCTATGACGGCGCCGGAGGTGTTCTCGGAAAGGACGCTGACGGTAAACTCTCTGCTGCGTTTGATACATTCGTTGGTGTAGTTGCTGTGGTTGATGCTTACCGCAACGGTCATGGGGTAGGACGATATCTGTATCACCGTGTTGACGATACAGGCATTGGCGGCTGTAGCGCCCTTTGCGCCTACGGCAAACATACCGTAAGACAGGGACGTAAGTATCTTGTCATACATATTATTATCCCCCTTGTAAAAGCTTGATACTATCATAACATATTTCTTTTTGTTTTACAAGGAAGATAATTGCTTTTTTTGTACAAAACGGCACATATTTCGGGCAATATCCCCCGATGACAGCGCACCGGATATGAAGTGATCATTGTCGTCTCGTATCACGCTCCGGATGCTGACGCATTACGGAGGCTCTGCCGCCGGATGACGGAAAGCTCCGTCGGACGCGGGCTGACTTTACACCCTTCGTTCATCCGGACAGTCCGGCAATACAGAGCGCAAGTCCGTACAGGATCGATGCCGCAGTTCCGTATACTATCACCGGACCCGCAATAACAAACATCTTTGCTCCCATTCCTGCAACCGCTCCCTCGCTGAGAAATTCCGCTGCGGGGGCTGCAACGGCGTTGGAAAATCCCGTGATGGGCACAAGAGTGCCGGCTCCCGCTTTTTTTGCGATGGAATCGTACCAGCCTGCGGCCGTAAATGCTGCGGCAAGGGCGATAAGGGTAATTGACGTAAGACAGCGTGAGCTGTCGGTGTCGGCGCCCAGAGCGGAAAAGGTATCCGTCAGCGCCTGACCCATGGTGCAGATAAGTCCTCCCGAAAAAAACGCATAAAGACAGTTGTGAAGAAGCCGGCTTTTCGGCGAAGCGCCGCTGACCATCCGGGCGTACCGTTTTTCTGTAATATTCATGCTTGTTTCATCCTTTCAGGGTGTTGATATATATATTGTTCCCGAATTTTTATTTTTCATCAGACAGGTGATTTGATTGAAAGAAATTTATCTTGACAACAGTGCGACCACCAGGGTCTGCCTTCCTGCCGCCCAAAAGGCCCTGCAGATAATGACGGAGGTCTACGGCAACCCCTCGTCCCTTCACACAAAGGGCTTTGAGGCCCAGAAGGAGCTTGAAGCCGCAAGGGCATCGGCAGCCGGTCTTATCGGCGCCGAAAAGGAAGAGATATACTTTACCTCCGGCGGCACCGAAAGCAACAATACCGCAGTGTTCGGAGCAGTGGGGGCGCTGTGCCGCAGAGGAAAGCGCATAGTCACTACATCCTTTGAACATTCCTCGGTGCTGGAGGCCGTTCAGGAGCTGGAAAAGAAGGGCTTTGAGGCGGTGTACCTGAAGCCTCAGAGTGACGGACGGATAAGTCTTGAGGAGCTTTCGTCGGCAGTGGACCGCAATACCGTTCTGGTCAGCGTTATGACCGTGAACAACGAGACAGGAGCGATACAGCCGGTGGACAGGATACGCCGTATCATAGACAGGTCCGGTTCTCCGGCGCTGTTCCATACCGATGCGGTACAGGCCTTCGGCAAGACCGAACTAAAGGTAAAAAAGTTGGGGGTGGATCTTCTCAGCGCCAGCTCCCACAAGATACACGGTCCCAAGGGGGCAGGAATACTCTACCTCCGCAGGGGCGCCAGAATACTCCCCCTCCACTTCGGCGGCGAACAGGAAAAGAAGCTGCGTCCCGGAACGGAACCCCTGCCTGCCATAGCCGCAATGGGCGAGGCTGTAAGAGCCCTTCCCGACATAAGGGAGTCTCTTGTCAGGATGCAGGAGCTGTGGGACTATTGCCGTGACAGGCTGTCCGGAATTGAAAACGTAAGGATAAATTCCCCCGAGGGATGTCTGCCGTATATTATAAATTTTTCCCTTCGGGGCATACGCTCAGAGACCATACTCCACTATCTTGCCGAGAGAGGGATATATGTATCCAGCGGCTCCGCCTGCGCCAGAGGAAAGAAAAGTCATGTTCTGAAAGCCATGGGACTGGATGATAAGGAGATAGATTCCGCCGTAAGAGTCAGCTTCTGCCGGGAAAACACAAGGGAAGATGTGGACGTACTGATAAAAGAACTGATAAATGCTGACAATACACTTGCAAGAAGAGACTAAAAGTGATACACTTCTTTTATGGATAAAATCGGTTCTGCCGGTAAAAGGAGAAAAGGATGAAAGAGATCATACTTATAAAGCTGGGGGAGATCGTTTTAAAGGGTCTCAACCGCAAGAATTTTGAAGACAAGCTGCTTCGGTGCATACGCCGCCGTCTTGCAAGGATAGGCACCTTTCAGGTAAAGGCCGCCCAGTCCACCATATATGTGGAACCCATGTATGACGACATAGATATGGACGAGGCCTCAGAATGTATCGGAAGGATATTCGGAATTGCCGCCTACGCCCGGGCCTGTGTTGCCGAAAAGGACCTGGAGTCCATCAAGACCGCCGCAGGTGAGTATCTTAAGGAGACCATGGAGGACATACATACCTTCAAGGTGGAATCAAAGCGTTCCGACAAGAAATTTCCCTACACCTCTCCGGAGATATCCGCAGAAGTGGGAGGCTATCTGGTTGAAAAATTTCCCCATCTCACTGTTGACGTACATAACCCTGATGTTGTGGTCACGGTGGAGGTCAGGGACTTCGGGGCATATATCCGCGCGGGACTGATAAGAGGAGCCGGCGGAATCCCCGTGGGAACCGGAGGCAAGGCCTGTGTTATGATATCCGGAGGTATCGACAGTCCTGTTGCCGCCTATATGATGGCGAAGCGTGGACTTGAGCTGATGGCTGTGCATTTTGCAAGCCCGCCCTATACCAGCGAGAGAGCCGAAGAAAAGGTGGTGGAGCTGCTTGAAAGAGTTGCAAGATACAGCGGCAGGCTCAAGATGTACACCGTCCCCTTTACCCATATCCAGGAAGAGATCAGGGACAAGTGTCAGGAGGAGTATTTCACCATTATAATGCGCCGGCTTATGATGCGTATTGCAGAAAGGCTTGGCAGGGACAAGGGCAGTCAGGCTCTGATAACCGGTGAAAGCCTGGGTCAGGTGGCAAGCCAGACCATCGGCGCCATTGCCTGTACCGATGCGGTATGCACCATGCCTGTGTTCCGTCCCCTGCTGGGAATGGACAAGGAAGAGATAATCGAGATATCCCGCAAAATAGACACCTTCGAGATATCCATACAGCCCTATGAGGACTGCTGTACGGTGTTTACTCCAAAGCACCCCCGCACGCGTCCTGTGATAGAGAAGGTCATCGCAGAAGAAAACAAGCTTGACTGCGAACCACTTATAGAAGAAGCGATACAGAATGTCAGGGTAAGGGACATCCATTGATCCTGACACCAGGTTAATTGACGGTAGGAGTGATTTACAGTGAATGCAGAGATCTACTTTCCCAGAAACGGCAAGGCATTTGGTCAGACCGGTGAGAAGAGCTTTGAAACGACCATCAAAAAGCTGAATTCGATCAATGTAAACATTATCTATAAGACCGAGATCAATCTGACTAATGAAAGCATTATCGAAGCCCTCAAGGTCAGCGAATCCGGCGAGGAAAGAATAGGCCTTATATTTATCGCCGATGCATTGACAAAGGACAGCCCCGGAAAGGCGCAGGAGTTCTTTGAGAACATCGGAGTTATCGGAAAGGTAAAAAGAGTGGAGTCGGCCTGCTTTGACCCCAACGAACAGGAGTCGGAGGATGAACAGAAAAGCGCCGACAAAAAGAAAAAGAAAAAATCCAAGAACAAGGACGGCGAGTCCGGCGAGGCTCAGCTTATCGACATAAGCGGCGGTACCGTCACCATTGAGCGCAAAAGGTTCTATGCCTATACCGCAGAATACAACAACAAGCTCATCGTTCTTCTGCCCGCTCATGACGAGCTTGAGACCGACTTCAACACCGTTCTCTATACTGCGGCAAAAAAGGTGGTCACTCCCAAGAAAAAACACTCCTTCTGGAAGCGTTTTATCCCCTGCAAGGGAGACAAGCCCTTTGACGTTATCAGAAAGATCATACTGATCCTTGCGATATGCACCTTTATCGTGTCGTCATATCTGCTTATCAAGATACTCGTCATCGAGCCGGCAGTCAACGACCATACAACGGCGTCTATCCGTGAGCTGCTGGTTTCTACCACCGACGGCGAGGGCTCATCTCCCAAGAAGGCAAAGGACGGTTCCGAGGGCGTGCTGGCGGATTTTGCAAAGCTGCTTGAGGCCAACCCCGACACCGTAGGATGGATAACCGTTCCCAATACGGTTATCGACTATGTTGTGGTGAAATCCCCCGAGGATGCTCAGCGCATTGCAAACGGCGAGGATCCCCACTATCTCTATACCGATTTTTACAACAACTACTCAAAGTACGGTACTATATTCATGGACTACCGCTGCGAGCTTGACTCAAAGAATATGATCCTGCACGGACACCACATGCAGGACGGCAGGATGTTTGCAAATATTACAAACTTCAATGACCTTGACTATTACAAAAAGTCTCCGGTATTTACCTTCAATACCCTCTACGAAAAGAGCAAATGGAAGATAATTGCCGTTGTAAAGACCAACACCCTCAAAGAGCACGGCGATGTGTTCAACTACCTAAGGGGCAGCTTCAGCAGCGATTATGATTTCCTCAACTTCATCTATGAGCTGAGGGTGCGTTCCATCATCGACTGTCCCGTTGACGTAAACGAAAACGACACCATCGTTACCCTTTCCACCTGTACCTACGACTTTGACGAGTTCCGTTTTGTTGTTGTGGCAAGAAAGGTCAGGGACGGTGAGAGCGCCGATGTTGACGTGAGCAAGGCGAAGGAAAATCCGGATCCCCTTTATCCCGATGTATGCTATGACGTATGGGGCGGCACAAAGCCCACCATCACCTCCTTCCAGGACGCCTTCAACAAGGGTGAGATAACCTGGTATGACGGAAACGGCAAGTGGAGCGCAAAGGATGACGAGGAGCTTGCCCGTCTCCTGAACGAGGGCAAGACAAACGCCGAGAGGATGCTGCGTGAGACCTTCAAGAAGTCCGACTACGGTACCGAAGAGCAGAAGCAGATCGAGGAGATCATCCGCAAGTATATGGAGCGCATCAACGGAGCCACCAAGGCTTCCGAGGTGAACGAGCTTTATACCCAGGCAGTCGCCGAGCTGGAGACCGTAAAGACCAAAAAGCAGGTCTCCGAGGAAGAGGCCAGCAAGCAGCAGTCCGACCAGCAGCTCAAACAGCAGAGCGAAGAGGCGCTTAAGAGTGCAAAGGAGAATGCCATAAGCTATATAGGCGGATATGTAAACGGAAACGAATACCGTCTGGAGCAGTATGACCAGATACAGGAGCTTATCAGCCGCTATACCGAGAGGATCAATTCCGCGACCACTATCGAGGATGTTAATACGCTGAGAGAGAACGCTCTGAGTGAGATCGGAAAGATCAAGACCAACGAGCAGCTCCAGAGCGAGGAAGAAGCCTCAAAGAAGGCTCAGGAGAGCAGTCAGCAGAGCAGCCGTCAGAACAGCGTTGAAGACAGCAGTGATGACAGCAGCGACCAGAGCAGTGATGACAGCAGTGACGACAGCAGCGACGACAGCAGCGACGACAGCAGTGAACCCAGTGAGGAAAGTCAGGACAGTCAGGATGAAGAGCTTGACGAGTACCGTCAGGATGCTATAAGCCGCATGAACGGATTCGTTGATGCCAGCGGATTCTCTGATGACTCCCAGCGTCAGATCAACAGCGTTATCGCCAGCTACACAGGACGCATCAACTCCGCTTCAAGCACCGATGAGATAGACGGATATCTTGAAGAGGCCATAGGACTTCTCAGCCAGATCGAGGACGAAGAAAGCAGGTCCCATGACAGCAGCGAACCTTCTCCCGACAGCAGTGAGCCCTCACCCGACAGCAGCGAGCCTGAACCCGACGACAGCCAGACTCAGGACAGTGAACCTCAGGAGACCACCTCAGAGGCCGAAGAATAAAAGCTGACCCGCCCCGGGATACGGGGAGCTGCGGGTCGGTCAGGACAGGGCAGTTTTGTTCATAGAATAAACTGCCCGTCTCTTTTCGGATCATATTTCTCCATAAGCTCTTCTGTCTCCGGGCGTCATGTCCGGGATCAGCGCCTGCATTTTCTCTTGAACGGATACCGGCTTATCCGGCAAAAGAAGTAGAAGAGTTTATTTATCTCTTCCGGATGTTCGGAGTCTGCGCTGTTTCATTGGCTTATTCCGGGATGTCAGCTATTTCCGGAAGCTCATATACATACAAATCAATTCGCTTTATTCATAATACAAAAACAGAACGGAGGAAAATGATGAAACGATCGCTTAAAATAAAAAAACTGGCTGCCCTGCTCATGACAGGCCTGATGGCGTGTACCTTCGTGTTTTCCGACGCAGGATGCGGCAGTGAACAGAAAGAGGAGGAGGTGGAGGAGTCCTCCGTTCAGGAGACCAGTGTGGAGGAATCCTCCGAGCCGTCCAAACAGGAAAGCTCCAAGCCGAAACAGGAAAGCTCCAAACCCAAGCAGGAAAGCTCAAAGCCCAAGGAAAAGGTGGTGGAGGTGGATACCTCCCGTGAGGTGCTTGCGGACTTTACCGGCCTTCTCAGCCAGAACAGCGATACCGTGGGCTGGGTAAATGTTCCCGATACCCCCATAGACTATGTTGTGGTGCAGTCAAAGGAGGACCCATATCTGCTGACACAGGGACAGGATCCATATTATCTTGCAAGGGACTTTTACGGCAACGACTATTTTGACGGCTCCATATTTATGGATTACCGCAGTGACATCGGCGGAAAGAACATGATGATGCACGGCCATTCAATGGCCAACGGTACAATGTTCGCCGGAGTGCTGAATTTTGACAGTCTTGATGTTTACAAGGATGCTCCTGTGCTGACCTTCAATACCATATATGAAAAATCAAAGTGGAAGATAATCGCCGTGATAAAGGTCAATACCCAGGAATATCACGGTCCCCTGTTCAACTATCTCCGCAGCAATTTCAGCAGCGACTACGATTTTCTGAACTATGTATACCAGATACGTGAGCGTTCGGTCATCGACTGCCCTGTGACCGTGAACGAAGACGATGAGCTTATCACGCTTTCTACCTGCGCCTATGACTTTGACAATTTCCGTCAGGCGATAATTGCCCGTAAGGTCCGCCCCGGCGAAAGCACAAAGGTCACCGTCAGCAAGGCAAAGTACAATCCCGACACTCTCTACCCTGATGTGTGGTACGAATACAACGGCGGCACGAAGCCCAACGTGACCTCCTTCGGTGATATGCAGGCCAAGGGAAAGATCACCTGGTATGACGGAAAGAAAAAGTATACCGCAAAGGATGACCAGAAGCTGCAGGAGGAACTGGCAAAAAGCAAGCCTGAGGCAGAAAAGCGCATCCGTGCCAGCTTTGTCCCTTCTGATTATGACAAACAGCAGCAGCAGGAGCTGGAGGACCTTGTACAGCTCTTTATGAAGTCCGTCAACAATGCCATTGACGTGACCCAGGTGGAGGCATATACCCGTCAGATGATCGCCGTTGCCCAGCATTACGAAAAGCGGGGACAGATGGCCCGTGATGCGGAAGTAAATAGCGCCCGCAGCGCCGCCATAAACAAAATGAGGGCGGCAGTTGACGGCAAAAAATATGCCGCAGCCCAGCAAAAACAGGTCACCGCCATTATGGAGGAGTACCGGGAAAAGATAAACAACAGTACCGACCCGGCCATGATAAACACCATGGCGGAAAATGCGGTAAAACGGCTGGGTAAGATAAAAAGTCAGAATTGACATCGGGGGGTGTAATATGGACAGCGCCGTAAGCTATGATATAATATTCTACCACTCCGGCAGGACGGCCGAGGCCGAGCGCCTTTTGCAGAAACGACTGGAATCACTCCGGCTCATACGAAGGCACTCCGGCGCGGCAGTCAGCCCCCGGGAGCTTGCAAAGCGGCTTGACCGCTCCCTGCGCCGCAGTGATGCGGTGTTCATAATCGGGGGGCTTGACGGTGGGAAGCAAAGCACGGATACAATACTTTCCCTTGTGCTTTCCTCAAGGGGCGCATCCCTGAACTGTGAAAAGTTAGTGGATGAGGAAGGGAACATATCCTACCTGATACGCTCGCAAAGACAATGCATCATCGTCATGCCGGATGAACCGGAGGTAATGGATGCAATGCTGAAAAAGCGGCTCAGAGATCAGCTCGGGACATTCTACTCCCTCAGCGACAGCAGCGAAAGTCCCCCGCCCATCGAAGAGATAACAAAGGAGCTGGAAAAACAGCTTTCCGCTTCAGGACCCTCCATGCTTTCAAGGGAAAACACATACGCCCGTGAAAAGCGCCGTGAGCTGAAAAGGCTGCAGATAATTGCCTTTGCGGTGCTGGCTGCAGGTGCTTTACTCCTTTGCGCCGGTATAATAATGTGCTTTATATGATATGATTTTAAATATAAAAATCAGAATGACAGCAAAGGCGCGGCGCAGTAAATGTCCCCGGGACACCTGCGTCGCCTTGTTTTGCTGAGGTTTCCGCTCAATTCTATATCGTCCTCCCATCTGTTGCAGAAGATCAGAAAACGACAGCGGCCTGTTCCGGAATTGGGACAGGCCGCTGCCGCAGGGAAGAGAAGAATGACATGAAACGAATGTATCATGAGATAAGCATTTTTCCGCCGGTATATAGCTCCGGCTTATACAAGTCTTCGGTGTTCTGTGATCATTATTATAAGCCATATGATTTACAGTGATTTTAATAGTTTGTAAAGAATAGATAAAGCCTGCCTTAAGAAAATTTAAGACAGGCTTTTTTCATTGTCTTTTGAATACTACTTCATAACGGCAGTGTACGGTTTTTCCGTTTTCGTTCTCGGTGTCAAATTCCTGTACGGACAGCAGAGAAGAACCGCCGTTTTCGACCTGATAGACAGCGTGACCGTCCCTGGGGTCGGCGGGAGTGTCGGTACGGGTTATGGAGACCTCTTTGCTGTCGTATGTGTAAGTGAAGCCATGTTTATTATCGGTGCCTGCATCAATATATCCCGTGCCGGATTTTTTGAATACCAGAGAGACCTGGGTGCCGTTTTCAAGTGATGTGGTATCCATCAGTTCCCCGTCGGCATAGAGCCTTTGTTCTGATGAATTCCATGTCCCTATGGGGTTGAATTCAAAATCTGAACAGCCGCTCACTGTAAAAAGCAGAAGGGTAAGAATTGATATCAGAAGAATAATAGATTTTTTCATAGCGCACCTCCGTTGTCTTATCCTATTTTATATCTTTTTGTCATAAAAATCAAGTATGCACGAACCGCAATTGAATACAAATCAACATCGCCCCCGCAGCGTGAATACTGCAGGGGCGATAGGTTCATGTTATGCCGGGATCAGTTTAAGAACAGATGTCATCAAATCAGCTTCCTGACTGGGACTTGAGGATGTCAATGGTCCTTTCGGGGTTGTACTTGTGAACACAGGCATCATTGCGCTCGTAGTCCACCTTGTTCTGCTCATCCTTGAGGTACTTTTCGTACTCATCGTTCTTCATCTTCTTGACGATGCTGTCTCTGTCGATGACCTCGGTATCGTCACCGGTGTCCTCGTCGGCGGCATGGATATGGTCTACCTTTGACTTGGTGTCAAAGCGATAGATGAGGTAGAGCTTGTCGTCGATCTCCTTTGTAACGGCTACATTTTCCTTGGCTTCAAGGATAGCCTTGTCAAGGTCGCTGTCAGTCATGTCGTCCTTTGGCTTGGACTCGTTGGTCTCGGGAGCGGTCTCGACTTCAAAGTCGGTCTTGTACTGCTCGGAAACATCCTTTACCGTCTTTTTGTCGTTGTTGAGAAGGTTTACATACTTGCGGAAGTTTGCTCTGTATTTTTCCAGTGTTGCGTCATCAAGATCGGTCTTGTTGCCGTTGTCATCGGTCTGCTTAAGGTCGCAGCTCAGATAGTAGTAGGCAACGTAATTGTCAACAAAGTATTTCTCCACATCCTTGTCGGCAACCTCTTTTGTACCGCCCTTGCCGTAGATCTTCTTGAACAGCTCGTCAGAGATAAGCTCGGGACGCAGACTTGCGGTGCAGTAGCTGTCTTCGGAAACGCCAAGAGCCTCAAACATTGTCTTGTAGTAATTCTTGTAGAAGTAAGAATAATAGGTCTTGTTGGAGTTGAAGGTATCCTCGCTGATAACGATGTCGTTTTCACGGGCGAGCTTTTCCATTGTGAGGTAACGGAGGCTCTTGTCCTTTGCCTCGGCATAGATCCAGTCGCTGGCGGATTTGCCCTCGATCTCCTGTGAGCCCCAGTCAACGGTATCAATGTCAGCGTCAGTTTTTTCTTCCTTGATCTTTGTCAGAGCGTCATTGACGCCGTCAAAGGTATAGTATATCCACTGACCGTTTTTAAGTGTGTCGGTATCGGTCTTGAAGGCCCATTTTGTGTCGCCGGAGCATCCTGCTGAACAAAGGAGTACTGCTGCGGCGGCAGCGACGCTCACCGATTTTGCTATATTTTTCATAAATTGTTTCATCCCTTCGGGTAAGAATTTTTACACACAAAGCTATTATACAACAATCCTCATTAAAAGTCCATAGATTTTTATACGATTTTTCATTTTCCTGTGCCGATACTTATACTCTTCCTTAACTAAAACATGACAATATCCAAGAGCGACCTGTGATACTTCGTATAGTTTCACGGGTTAGGCAGCGGATGGTA
>JBGUWL010000222.1:0-15414 GCA_045221075.1 Acutalibacteraceae bacterium | reverse complement strand
ATTTCATATTTCTTTGCCATAATTATCACCCTTGACTATTATAGCACACTTTTGCTCTTTTGTCAGTATTTTATTGAGGATTAGTATGAAATAATTCCAAATTCAACTCCTAACTCCTCACTCCTGACTCATAACTGAAATAATTCCAAATTCAACTCCTAACTCCTCACTCCTGACTCCTAACTAAAAAACACGCAGCACCGATGGATTTTCGATGCTGCGTGTAATTTTTTACGGATTTTTTATGCGGATTGTTCTTTTTTCTGCTTCTGAGCCTTGATGACCTTGAGCCGTGAGAATTCCTCCCTTTCCTTTTCGTCAAGGGCGTCGGAGATGAACTTTACCGTTTCTTCAAATCGCGGTATCATGATGTTTTTCAGAGCGTTTGCCCGCTTCTGGGTCTTTTTGATGGCGTCCGCCAGACGGTAGACGCTGTTTTCGATCTCCGCAAGGTGGGCGGTCAGCCGCTTGACTTCCGTAAAGCACACATAGGCCTCGTCAAATGCGGAGTTGGTGATGCCCAGACCATAGACCAGCCTGTCCTGTTCAGGGGTCTCGTCGATGGTCACAATGGGTATCTCAACACCCATGACGCTGCGGTAGGAGAGCTGAAGAGTGTCGTCCTCCGGCACGGACCTTGCAACGGCGTCGATATAACCCATGGTGATGTTTGCCCTCTGCAGGGCAAGATAAGCCTTGCTGTAGGTCACGTCGATCTTTTCCTGTATCTCAGAGGCCTTGTCGATGAGGGTCATCATCTCGCGGACAAGGATGTTGCGCTTTTTGTCCAGCAGCTCATAGCCTGTTTTTGCCAGGGACAGGGATTTTTTGAAGGTCATCAGATTACCCTTTGTGGGTACTGCCTGAACTGCCATTTATCTCACTCCGATCTCATGTGTCTTTTTCGTCGTCATTGTCGTTCTCGTCCGAGAACATATTGAAGGACAGACCGTCCGTATCTTCAATATAGAACTTGTCAAGCAGGGCGTCGTCCACACGGTCAAGCTCGGTCCTGGGAAGGGTGGAAAGAAGCTTCCAGCCCAGGTCGAGACTCTGTTCGATGGTGCGGTTCTCGTGATAGCCCTGGTTTACAAAGTACTGTTCAAACAGCTTTCCGAAGGTCATGTATTTTTTGTCAACGGGTGAAAGCTCTTCTTCACCGATGACCGACGCCAGGGACCTTGCGTCCTGAACACGGGCATAGGATGCAAAAAGCTGGTTGGCAAGAGCCTGATGGTCTGCTCTTGTGTAGCCCTCGCCGATACCGTCCTTCATCAGACGGGAAAGAGAGGGGAGGACCGATACCGGCGGATAGAACCCGGAGCCCTCAAGCTGACGGTCAAGAACTATCTGACCCTCGGTGATGTAGCCGGTAAGGTCGGGAACGGGATGGGTAATGTCATCGTTGGGCATGGTGAGTATGGGTATCTGTGTTACGGAACCCTTGCTGCCCTTTATCATGCCGGCTCTTTCATAGAGAGAGGCAAGGTCGGAATATAGATAACCGGGGAAGCCCTTTCGTCCGGGGATCTCGCCCTTTGAGGATGAGAACTCACGCAGAGCCTCGGCGTAGGAGGTCATGTCGGTCATAATGACAAGAACGTGCATATTGCACTCGAAGGCAAGATACTCCGCCGCCGTAAGAGCGCAGCGGGGGGTAAGTGTCCTTTCGATGATGGGGTCGTTGGCCAGGTTGAGGAACATGACGACTCTGGAGAGAACTCCGCTTTCGTCAAAGCTCCTGCGGAAATAATCGGCAACGTCGTTCTTTACGCCCATTGCGGCAAAGACGATACCGAATTTGTTGTCGCCGCCCTCGTCTGCGATCTTTGCCTGACGGACGATCTGTACCGCAAGCTCGTTGTGCTTCATGCCGGAGCCGGAAAAGATGGGCAGCTTCTGACCGCGGATAAGGGTCATAAGTGTGTCTATGGTAGAAATACCTGTGTTTATGTAGTTACGGGGATAAACACGGGAGACAGGATTCATGGGAGTGCCGTTGACGTTGGCGCGCTTCAGGGGATAGATCTCCCCCAGACCGTCTATAGGTCTGCCGGCGCCGCTGAAAACTCTGCCCATTATTTCGGGAGAAAGGGGCAGCTCCATAGGTCTTGCCTTGAGCCGTGTGCGGGTATTGTCAAGGGAGATGGACTTTGTGCCCTCAAAGACCTGTACCACCACACGTTTGCCGTCGATCTGAACTATTCTTCCGTGGCGGAAGGAGCCGTCGTCAAGCCGGATATCCACCATCTCTTCAAAGGAGGCGTCTTCTACGTTGTCCAGCACGATAAGAGATCCGTTGATCTCTTTTACACCCACATAATCAAGAATCATTCGTTTCACTTCCTAACGTACATCGTGGAAATTATTATATCGCCGCAAAATGCGGAGCAGACAGCCTTACGGAGCAAGCTCTGCAAGAGCGCTGTCAATGTCGGATATAAGGTCGTCAAACATTTCGGGCTTATTGTTTGGTATGTCGTATTTCATCTTTGCCATGCGTTCAAACAGACCCAGCTCCATGATACGGGAGATAGGTATGGCCATTGCGATGATCTTGCGGGCCTTCTGATAAAGATGGAGTATGGCTTTCATCATCAGCTTCTGCTTTTCAAGGGGAACAAAGGTGTCGTCCGCATGGAATGCGTTCTGCTGCAGGAAGCCTACACGGATGGCCTTTGCCGTCTCGATGACCAGCTTCTGGTCGTCGGGCAGAACGTCTGAGCCGATGAGCTTTACGATCTCCATCAGGGAGCTTTCTTCATGGAGAATTGCCGTGATCCTGTTGCGGTACTGTATGAAGTCGTCCCCGAGGTTCTTTCTGAACCAGGGGTCAAGGTCTGTAAAATACTCGCTGTAGCTGCTCATCCAGTTGATGGCGGGGTAATGACGGGCGTATGCAAGGGACTTGTCCAGCGCCCAGAAGCAGCGGGTAAAACGCTTTGTGTTCTGGGTGACGGGTTCGGAAAAGTCCGAGCCCTGAGGGGATACGGCGCCGATTATGGTAACGGAGCCTTCACTGCCGCTGAGTGTGTCAACACGTCCGGCTCTCTCGTAGAATTCCGAAAGACGTGAGGGCAGATAGGCTGGGAAGCCTTCTTCTGCGGGCATCTCTTCAAGACGGCCGGAGATCTCACGGAGTGCTTCGGCCCAGCGTGAGGTGGAGTCGGCCATTATGGCAACATGATAGCCCATGTCACGGTAGTACTCGGCCAGTGTAAGTCCGGTATAGATGGAGGCTTCACGGGCCGCAACGGGCATATTTGAGGTGTTGGCGATAAGCACCGTTCTGTCGGTCATGGGTCTGCCGGACTTGGGGTCGATAAGCTCCGAAAACTCGTCAAGCACCTGGCTCATCTCGTTTCCGCGCTCTCCGCAGCCCACATATACGATGATATCGGCATCGCACCACTTTGCAAGCTGGTGCTGGGTCATGGTCTTTCCGGTGCCGAAGCCGCCGGGTATGGCCGCCGTTCCGCCCTTTGAGATGGGGAACATGGTGTCGATTACCCGCTGGCCGGTGATGAGCGGAACTGTTGCGGGCTGACGCTGCGCGCAGGGTCTTGCGCTCCTGATGGGCCAGCGCTGGCACAGGGTCAGGGGATGTTCGGCGCCGTTTTCATCCTTGATGGTGACAACGGTGTCGTTGAGCTTGTATTTGCCGTCGGGGGCGGTCTTTACGACCGTTCCGCTGACATTCGGGGGAACAAGAAAACGGTGTTCGATTATGGCGGTCTCGGGACAGGTGGCATATATCTGTCCGCCTGTGAGAACATCGCCCTTTCTTACCTTTACGGTAACGTCCCATTCCTTTTCGGTATCCAGGGCGGAGACCGCAGCGCCTCTGCTGATAAAGGAGCCGCTCATCTCTTCGATAGCCTTGAGGGGACGTTCGATACCGTCGAAAATGTTGTCGATAATGCCGGGACCCAGAAGGACGTTCATGGGAGCGCCCGTTCCGTAAACGGGGTCGCCGGGTTTAAGACCTGTTGTTTCTTCATATACCTGAACGGTGGTGAATTTGTCGTTGATGCCGATGATCTCACCTACCAGCCGGGATTCGCCTACGTAGACCATTTCCATCATGGAAAAGCTGCGGGTATTCCGGACGGTAACAACAGGACCGTTGATCCCAAAAATAACATCATTATTTTTTGCCATTTGATCACTCATCCAATCTATTATTGTTCGGTGACGGTCAGGCCGGAATGTTCGTGGAACCATTCACGCTGATGTTCAAACCTTGTATCAAGAGTCTCATCAGCGATCAGTCCCATGCTCCGGCTCAGTCCCATGATACCGCCGATGCGGATGTCCGCTGACGCTTCGACCCTGCAGGGGGCGCCAAAGGCCTCCTTCAGCTTCTTTTCATGCTTCATATCGTTCTGCTTCACATACAGCACCGCATCGTCGGCGGTTATGTATTCCCTCAGCTCTGAGGCGCTTTTCTGGAGCAGTATTATGTATTTGTCGGTGGAAGTAAAGTCAAGCAGCTTTTTTCCGGCCTTTTCAAAGACCAGGTCCTCGATGCTGCGGCGCTTCATGAATATGCGCTTTCTGCTGCTGCTTTCCGCCTGTGACAGTTCGCTGGATATCTCGTTGTTTATATCCGCCATTTTTTTCTGGATCAGGTCGTAGGCTTCCCTCAGACCCTGTTCCTCGGCGGCGTTCAGTTCTCGCTCTTTGAATTCCTCGGCCTCGGAGCGCAGCTTGCTCCGCTGCTCTTCAGCGTATTTTTCTATCGCCTTCAAAAAATTATCAGTCTTGCTGACTGTTTCGGACATAATTTCACCTCCCATGGGAACGGGTGACCTCTGTTTTACGATTCCGGGACCTGTTATGTAAGGAACACGCCGATGCTCCCTGCAGGATATGCAGAAACGTGCCGTTTTCCGTTAATAGTGCCGACAGGTGCGGTTTGTGTCTTATCCGGCAGAATAAAGACAGCCGCCTGACGGAAACCGGCGCCGGAATATACATCAGGGTCAGATTTTTACTCCGATCGCCTCACGGACATAGCGGGTGATCGAATCCTTGGCACGGCCGCTGCCGTGTCTGTCGGGGATCTCAACGATAAGGGGCTGCCGGCGGTTGAGCTTAAGGTCGTACACCAGCTCCGGACAGAGACTTACAAGCCGCTCGGTCATAAGTATGACGGCAACGTCCTCTCTCTCCATAGCCTCCTTAAGGGCGCTCTGCACCTCGTGGTCCTCGTGTACCACAACGCCGTCTATCCCGGCAAGGTGCATACCCATCAATGTATCTACGTTATCGCTTATGAGAAAGAATTTCATAGGTTCACCAACCTTTTAGTGTCCGGCGGAAGGTTCCCCGCCGGAACGGGTCAGGGGGTTCGGCTGTTTTATCGGTCATACAGACCGAAGGGCGATCCTTTGCTCTGATCCCGCAAAGTTCGCTGACGGTCCGGAATATACAAGTATTCCTGTATCCCGCGAGTGAAACAGGTGCCCCTTGGGGACGCTCCTGCGTCTCATTCTGCGGAATTATCAGCTCAGATCTTTGCAGCCTTTATGTCTGGTATTATTATCAGACCTTGCTGATGATGAGGATGGAAACCAGCAGTCCGTAAAGGGCAACACCTTCACCCAGAGCAACGAAGATCAGTGCCTTACCAAAGGCCTTGGGGTCTTCGCTGGTGGCTCCGATAGCCGCAGGGGCTGCGTTTCCTACTGCGATACCGCCGCCGATGCCGGAGAATCCGGTGGCAAGGGCTGCGCCGATCATTGCAAGACCGAAGGCCGAACCGTCTTTAGCGGCTCCGGCTGCGGCGTTTGCTGCCTCTTCGGGAGCTGCAAAGGCTGTGATGGCGGCTACGGTGAGGCATACTGCAGCAACTGCCGCAAAGGACAGTATCTGTGACAGCACGGCTCTTCTTCTGGTTCTCTTTCCTGTGCTGACGGTCTTATAGGCAAAGATCACGGACAGGACTAAAAATGCGACGGGAACGGTCAATAAAATACAATCCAACATGATAAATTCCTCCGTTAATTATTTTCTTCTTCCTTTCGGGAACTATGTTCTCAGGAGTTCCCTTTTGCTCTTCTTGCGGTAACGGGCGTAAAGGGACGGCCCTCGCCGATATAGAACCGGCTGAATATCTCGTAGTAATCAAGTCTGAGCACCTGTATGGCAACAAGCAGGGCTTCAAGGGCCATCACTATACCGTTGCCTATGATAAGTATGATGGTGTAGCCCACGGCTCCGCCCACCATTTCGGCCAGTGTGAATACCACAAGCATCATGCCGGCGTGAACCAGTATGTATGCGCCTACACGCAGGAAGGACATGGTATTTGTAACATAGCTCAGACACATCTCGAACAGCTCAAAAAAGCTCTGGACACAGTATTCGCCCCATTTCTGCGGCTGCCAGTTCTTTTTGCCCTCTGCCAGCCTGCCCAGCGGCTCACGCAGGAACATGAGTATGAGGGGCAGTACGATAAGTCCCAGGATATAGGCAATGTTCATAAGCTCGATGCCCAGCATCATCTGACATATCAGTCCGGCTACCAGGGAGACATAGAACACAAATCCCGCAACGCCGTTCGCCCCGAAAAAGGCGCTTTCAAAGTCCCGCCGCTTAAGCGACGAAACGATATTCACAAGCATTGCCAGGGCGATGGTCACGATTCCGATGGCGACAGAACCGTAGATTATCAGGTTTATGCTGTCGGCCTCCATGACCTCTATCAGCTTTCCGGGGGTACCGAAAAGCTTCTGGTGTACGGGGGTGAGAAGGTCTTCAAATCCGAATACCGACCCGTACAGGAAACCGAATATCATACCCATGATACCGCAGGGGACAAGTATGCGTCCGATCTCCATTTTTTTGAGCTTGTACATCAGCGCGCCCACAAGGGCAACTATAAATCCCTGACCCACGTCTCCGAACATTATGCCGAAGAACAGGGTATAGGAGAAGGCCACGAAAGTGGTGGGGTCGATCTCATTGTGGCAGGGAAGACCGTACATTTTGACGTAGAATTCATAGCGTCTGATAAAGGGCGGGTTTTTGAGGATGACCGGCGGCTTTTGGCTGCGGACGTCCGTTCCGTCGCTGACGGAATACTCAACGCTCTTTATGGAATCCAGCTTTTCGGTAAAGAGCTGTTCCTTTTCTGCGGGTATCCATCCCACAAGTATGAAGCTCTTGTGATAGCTGTAGGCGCTGCGCCTGATCTCGTTGAAGGCGTCAAGCTCCTCTATCTTGGTGTAGTAGGCAAGACACTTGCTTCTTTCCTTTTCCCAGAAGGCGTCGATGACCTTCTGCTCCTCTTCCAGCTTTTGCCTGAGCTGTTCCATCTTTGCCTGCAGGGTCTTGAGGTAGTCGTCGGGCTTGCCGGGGATGTCGGGGACCTCGAGCTGCTCAAAGAACAGGGATGAGAATATGCGGTCGATCTCGTTCTTTTCCTCGGGTACTGTAAAATATGCGCCCCAGTAGTGAGTGTCGTCGTTTGTAAAGGGGAAGAATATCGCATATTGGTTTGAAGAAAACTTCGACAGCTTCTGGTAACTCTCCTTTGGCAGTCTGCCGAAGGTGGGTGTAATAAACTGGCAGCCGGTGACCTCCTTGAAGTCGATATCGCATCCTGTAAAGCGTTCTACCTGTTCGATCTGACGGCTGCACTCGTCGATGTCCTGCTGAGTCATAAGCTTTTTGCTCAGCAGCATTTCGGTTTTTTCAACAAAGCTGTTGACGTATTTCAGCACATCTTCGTCCTTTGCCCTGACGCCTTCGGAATCCGTGAATTTCAGCTTGAAGCCTGTCATCTCACAGGCTGACTGAAGCTGCTGTATGGGTTGGGTGTAGGGGTTCTTGTCGTTCAGCGGAACAAAGTTCTTTGTGTCCGAATAGAACGACATGGCGTCGTCCGGCTGAAAGGAACCGGAGCTGCCGCAGAATTTGACTACCTCGTCAAGCTGCGGCATCATTCCGATGATACTGATGGCTTTGACCGGTTTAACAGACAAAATATCACCTCCTTGTATTATCGGACGGGGAGTTTATACTTCTCGTCGGGGGGCATTCCGTACCTTGTGGCCTCGATCAGATAAACAATGTTCCTTATCTCGATCTGTTTGAGAAAGATATAGGAGATCATCACGATCGTGGGGTTGGGGGAAAGCCGCAGATGGTGCTTGCAGTATACGTTGATAAGGGCGATAGAGATCTGGGTGTTGTCGTAATACTGCAGCTTTGAAAGATGAGTGCCAAGGTATGTGTTCCTTGCCAGCTCGTACACATCCTTTACGTCATCGGCATTGCAAAGATCCTCAACGGCTTTCTTTGACAGCTTTCCGTAGGGGATGAGCAGGGACCGTACCGTTTCCGGACGGAAGTTGTGGTATTTCTTAAGACGCAGTATGCGCTCCAGATTCTCAAAATCGATAAAGGCGTTGAAAAGGTCTCTCAGTTCCTTTTGTTCGGCCTTGTTCTTGATGCGGGCGATGGCTTCGACAGCCATTGAGTAGTTTTTGTTGTTCAGCGCGATCTCTATATCGGCGATCTTCAGCTCTTCGCCTTCCTTTGGTGTAAAGGCTTTCAGCACCTGATAGTATCTTGTGCGGGCAAGAGCCGACAGCAGGTCGTCATAGGAGCGTACCTGTGCAAGCTGTTTCAGGCTGACGGCGCTGTATTTGTCAAGGGACAGGGGTACCGAAAGTGCAAAGTCCTCCGACTTGCCTATGTTCATCATCATAAGGCAGCGGACTATCTGTTCGATATCCAGCTTTGCCGTCACAAAGTCGGACACCGACACTGCGTTGTCCGTTGTGTAGCGGGACAGGGAGAAGATATCAAGATACACCTCCTGCCTCAGCAGAGGTTCAAGCTGTCCGCGGTGTATCTCGCTTTCGATAAGTCCGGTAAGCGCGCCCGAATAGCAGGTGCGGGTCTTGAGATAGGCTGCGACCTCAGGCACGGTACGGCACTCCACAAGCTGTCTGTAATCCTCTTCCTTCAGACTTTTTCCGTATTTTGCCCTGGATTTTGCCAGTACGGCATTACAGGATCCGGATGACATTGTGATCTCATCTCCTTTATTGACCGGCGGGTAAGTCAATGCACCGGGCAACGATCTCGTCCACCCATTTGTCGCAGTTCTGCTCATAGGTGTCGTCGAGTCTTCTGATGACTGCGCTGTCACGCTCTTCAATCTGCTTCAGGGTGGAATCTGCCTTTTTGCGGGCGGAATCCCTGTTGATCGCGATCCTTTTTTCGGCTCTTTCAAGAAAATCGTTCTTGATGTTTTCACGTTTTGCAATGACCTGATTTTCATAATCGAGCTTGTTTTTCTGGGCCTCTTCATTCATGCTGCGGGCCTTTTTGTCCATTTCGACAATTTTTGCGATCATATCTTCCATGATATCACCTCCGGGCGCAGAGTGTGCGCTCCATAATTCGCGGCGAAGGACCTGCGCTCCGATCAGCCTCCCGAAAACACGCTCCGCAGCACCGGAACGTCAGGGGGAGAGGGCTGCCTGACAGGGCAGCTTGCCGGCGGAAGCACGCCGTTCATCCTATCTATTATACTCTTAATTTTCGGATTTTACAAGCCACAATTCAAAAAAAGTGTGGGGTGCGGGGACTGCGCAAAGAGACAAAATTCATGTTGAAACCCCGGTGAAAATCGTTTATAATATACTAAGAATTATAATTTTCCGGAACACCGGAACGGGACGTAAGTCTGTGACGGATCCGGAATTACAGAGAAAAACCAGTAAACACCTGCGGAGGGACCGTCCGATGAAAGACCATGATAACGACCGGAAAAAAGCTCCCGGCGACAAAAGAATATACACCCTCAGCCGGGAAAAGCCTGCCCGTGCCGTGATAAAAATGGGGGTCCCCCTGATACTGGGAATGTTCATAATGGTGCTGTATAACCTTGTGGATACATACTTTATCGGACTGATGAAGGACGACTACCGGCTCGCCGCGGTCAACCTTGCCTATCCCGTTCTGATGATAACCGTTGCCGTGTCCAATATCATCGGTACCGGCGCCGGCACGCTTATCGCAAGATCTCTCGGGGCAAAGGACGAAGAAAAGGCCTCACGGACCCTTACCGCCGGAATAGTTCTCACCGTTTTCAACGGTGCGGTCATTACCGCCGCCGGACTTGTCTTTCTGCCCATGATCGTTTCCGGACTCGGGGCAGGGGAGAATACCTACGAATACACCCGTCAGTATGTGGGGGTGCTGATCGCCGGAAGCGTGTTCACCATGGGCAGCTATACCTTCGGACAGCTTCTCCGCAGCGAAGGCTCCGTCAGATATTCCATCATGGGCATGATGGCGGGAACGGTGTTGAACATAGCCCTTGATCCGCTTTTTATATTTACCTTCAATATGGGTCTCAGGGGCGCGGCTATTGCAACGGTGCTGGGCAACGCTGCCGGAACAGGCATATCGCTGCTGTTTTATGTCAGACGAAAGACACTTCTCAGACCCTCAATAAAGTGGATAAAGCCGGAAGGGAAGATAATCGCCGAGATATTCTGGGTGGGTGTGCCCGCATCCCTTGAGACCCTGCTCACTTCGGCGGCGTTTATCGTAAACAACCGGCTTGCGGTGTCATACGGTGGGCTGACCGTTGCGGCAATGGGCATCGCCCAGAAGCTGCTCACCCTGGGAAACTACATCTATCAGGGCTTTGCATCCGGCACACAGCCCATAATGGGCTACTGCTACGGCGCAAAAAGGTTTGACCGTATGCTTAAGGTGCTGCGCTCAGGAATTGCGGTGGTCAGTCTGACCGAGCTGGGGGTGATGGCGGTGTATGCGGTCTTTGCTCCGGTCCTTGTGGGTCTGTTTACCGATTCGGAGCAGACCGTTTCCACAGGCGCCCTTGTACTGCGGACACTTATGCTCATACTTCCCTTTGTGGGTGCGACCTCCATGAGCAGGATGTCCTTTCAGGCCATGGGTAAGCCTCAATATGCTTTTTCAATAACCCTTGTCCGCCAGCTTATACTGTATATACCGCTTCTTCTGATCTTCAACAGTCTGTTTTCCTTCGGCGGTCTGCTGACGGCACAGCCTATAACGGAAGTCATAATGATGATCGTTTCGGTCTCGCTTTTGTACCGTACAATAAAAAAGGAACAAAAAAGATATGACAGCTCAGATCCCGGCCTGACAGAAAAAGCCTGAACCCTTTACAATATGCGGAAGGACTGATCTATGAATGAAAGAAAAATTGATACGAAAGCGCATAACCTTTTACGGCTGGGTGCAGGGGGTAGGGTTCCGCTACCGGGCATCCCACGCCGCCGATATGGCGGGTGTTACCGGCTGGGTAAAGAACAACTATGACGGCTCGGTCACAATGGAGATGCAGGGCACCGAATCACAGATAGACCGTGTGATCCTCGCCATAGAGCGGGGCACATACATCCGCATTGAAAACATGGTCTGCACTTCCCTTGACCCCGACCCCGAAGAGCGCTCCTTCCGTGTCCTCGGCTACTGACCGGGCAGCGTGACGCTGCACCCTTCTGCGCTGGGGTTGACAGAGTGGGGCTGTGGTTGTATTATTATTATCAGAATATTGGATTATTTTTTCCTATTATCCGAAAGGAGTTCGTTATGAAGATCCTGCTTGTAACAGACGCCTACAAACACCTGACAAACGGCGTTGCCATAGTAGTAAAGACCCTGGAGAGCGCATATCGTGAGATGGGTCACGAGGTGCGGGTGCTTACGGTATCGGGGGATTCAAAGGGACATATCGAAGACAACGTGTTCTATATGCCCGCATATAAAGTGCCGCTGTATCCTGATTTCCGTGTCAGTCTTGTACGCCGCCATCCGTTTCTTGACTACCTTATAAGATGGAAGCCCGACATAGTGCATATACATTCCGAGGCCTCTGCCCGCCGTATGGCAATGTCTGTGGCAAAGGCTGTCGGCGCGCCCGTGATCATGACCTGGCACACCGACTATGCAAAGTTTGCCTTTCATCAGTTCGGCTCCCTGCCGCCCGTTAAATTTGCGGCCAGCTCTCTGATGAAGGTCCTCTACCGTGATGCGGCGATCACCACAGTTCCCTCATACAAGGCAAAGGGTATTATGGACGGCTATAACGTGGGACTTAAGAATACGGTCATCCCCAACGGAATCGACCTTGCCCGCTTTCAGAAGGAACCCGACTCCGCCGAGGCCGCTGCCATCCGCAAAAAGTTCCGCATTGCTCCCGACCGGAAAATACTCGTGATACTGTCACGACTGAGCGCCGAAAAGAACATCAGCGAGCTTCTGTATTTCTTCCCTCCGCTTCTGCGCCGTGACCCGAAGCTCCACCTGCTGATCGCCGGAACGGGTCCCGATACGGAACACCTGAAGCAGCTCTCACAAAAGCTCCTGCTTACAAAGCGGGTGACCTTTACAGGCTTTGTTGAACCCGAAGAGACCTACAAATATTACAAGCTGGGTGTTGCGTTTATGAGCGCATCCACATTTGAAATGCACAGCCTTACCTATCTTGAAGCAATGGCCTGCGGACTGCCCCTGATATGCCGTGACGATCCCTGCCTGCAGGGAGTTCTTGATGACGGCGAAAACGGCTTTATCTATCGTGACAGGGACGAGTTTGTCGAAAAGACCCTGCGTCTTGTCAGCGATGACGACCTGCGCCGGAGAATGTCCGAAAAGGCCCTTGAACGCTCTCTTTGTTTCAGCAATGAGACCTTTGCGAAGAATATGCTGAAGCTGTACGAGGATGTCATCGGCAGACGCTCCCCGGGCGCCTGGACCTGATCCGGACTGCTTTACAATTTCATAATGAACAGCAATATGATCAATTTCCCCGCAGCGCAGAGATATTCTGTGCTGTGGGGATTTTTGATATGTAAATACTGCAATATTATTATCAATAACAAACAATTATTTTGTGATGATTTGCGTTGACCGATAGGGCAGCGTGTGGTATAATCATACCAAGTAATATTTCGGCTTATCGTTACGTCGGCTGCGCATGCCGGCGTGATAAAAAGAAACGGAGGTATTGTGATGAGATCAAAAAAACAATGGCTGAAAAAGCTGACGACATTCGGTCTGTGCGCATTGTTGGCAGCGGGTGTCGGGACAGTTGCGGCATCGGCATCCGGAAACGGCGGGCAGGCGGGCGCTGCGGGTATCCGGAGTAATGTTCAGACAGCGTCCAATGTTGTAACGGCATACGGCGATGTAAAGCTTGACAGGACCGCCACGACCCTGGGCGCAGGTGAATCTGTCACTCTGAAAGCCACGGTGGAGTCCGGAGGTATAAGCAGGATCGTGTGGTCGTCCTCAAATACATCCGTGGTATCCGTGTCAGGCGGAAAGATAACCGCAAAGAAAACCGGAACTGCCGTTATCACTGCAAAGACATCAGGCGGAAAGTCTGCGTCATGTAAGGTGACGGTAAAGCCGGCTCCAGCAAGTATCAGCCTGACAAAGGGCATGGTGACTCTGGGCGTGGGTGAAAAATTCACGGTGGGTTCTGCGGTGAATGACGGAGCAGGCTGCGCCACCCGCACATACCGCACCAGCAACAGCGGCATCGTAAGGATGACCCGCACCGACTGGCAGGGTGATATGGTGGCAGTAAAGCCCGGAGTGGCCTATGTTACAGTAAAGACCTACAACGGCAAGGAGAGCACCTGCAAGGTGACGGTAAAGGCCGCTCCTTCAAGCGTTGCCATCAGCAAGGGCATTCTGTCCCTTGGTGTAGGCGAGACCTACAAGCTCACCTCATCCATTCCCACAAACACAGGAGCCGCCACCCGTACCTTCCGTACAAGCAACAGTTCTGTCGTAAAGATGACAAGAACCAGCTGGGAGGGCGAATTCAAGGCCATGAGGACCGGCGTTGCCTATGTGACGGTACGTCTGTACAACGGCAAGGAGAGCACCTGCAAGGTCACCGTAAAGCCCGCTCCCTCAAGTGTCAGACTCAGCAAGACGTCAATGACCCTCACTGTCGGTCAGAAGGGAAGCCTCAGCGCAATTATTCCCGACGGTACCGCCGCATCAAAGAGGACCTTCCAGTCAAGCAACAGCAATGTCGTAAAGATGACCCGCACCGACTGGCAGGGTGAGTTCGTTGCCCGGGCTCCCGGTGTTGCCTATGTTACAGTAACGCTCTACAACGGTAAGCAGGCCAACTGCAAGGTCACCGTAAAGCCCAGAGATACAAAAGCCGGCTTCAACAAGGTGGCAAATTACCTTAAGTCAAAGGGCAAAAAGAATTCTGACGGCAATTACTCTGTTGAAAGCACATGGAACAATTCCGACAACACAACGGACAGAGTCGTTCTTTCATACAGTCCTTCAAAGAACGCCATTGCACTGGGCTGCTTCACGACCAGAAGCGACATCAACACCAGTGACTTTGATCAGACTATGACCGATGTATTCTCGAAGTTCTACACCAGTGCGATCACACTTTCCTACAATTCTCTTGCAACTGCCGATGTCAGCGTTCTCATAACAGAAGCAACTTCTGCCACAAGCGGCTATTACGGCGGATATATGGGCAAGCTCACTCCCGCAACCTACACCAGGGACCAGAAGCTCAGCCTTTCATTGATCGAAGGTCAGAACGCTCCTTCCAATCCTCCCGTTGCCAGCTCACAGGTTTCAAAGACCATCAAATACGCAAACATCATTCTTCAGAAAGCCGGTCTTTCAATAAAGGACCTGGGCTTTGACAATTACTGATAACCTTTCCGGACCGGAAGACCCCTGCGGGTTTCCGGTCTTTTCTTCTGAACGGATAAGTTTATGCCTCCAAAAACATTATTGTGTTGTTGGATAATGTACACAAAACGCCTAAATATTTTACAAACTTCACAAAAAGTATTGACTTACTATACATGATAATATATAATTTAGTTATAAATCTTCACGCTTGGTGTATCCGGTATGAGAAGCTTAGGGGGCTTTTCCGGGTCCTGGTGTGAAAAAATAAAATAATGGAGGCATTGAGATGAAGACAAGAAAAAAATGGCTGAAAAAGTTAGTGTCCATGGGCCTTTGCACTATGATGGCCGTCGGAACTGCTGCAGTTGCTCCGGCGCTTTCTGCAAACGGAGCTCAGGTCAAAACTGTGGAACCGCTGTATGGTTATTATGATGACTATGATGACTATGATTATTATTACGATGATTATTACGATGATTATTATGATCATACCTGCGGCGACTTCAAGTATAGGATCACGGATTACTATGCCAAAGAAGCCGAGATCACCGGCTATACCGGAGATCACAAGAACCTTCCTCTTCCATCGACACTTGACGGCTACAAGATCGTCGGTATTGGGGACTATGCTTTTTACCATGATGTTTTTGACTCTTTGTTTATCCCCGATACCGTGACATCCATTGACAGGCTTGATCTTGCAATATG
>JBGUWL010000221.1:0-1948 GCA_045221075.1 Acutalibacteraceae bacterium | reverse complement strand
CGCCCTCACCGGCTTTATCGACGAGGCAAACAGCCTGGGCGACAAGGCGCAGGAAGTTCCCGGCAGCTGATTGCCCGTACGGCCGTTCGGCGCAAAACGGGCCCGGTCCCTTTTCAAATGAGCTCTCTTTGGAGAGCTCATTTCAAGCTGTCGGCAAAGTGTCGACAGCTTGAAACGCAAACATGGGAACTATCGAAAAAGTTCCCATGTTTGCATAGATTGAACGTGAAGGGGGGACTCCCCGTCCCCCGTTTCCTTTAGTTAAGGATACTTTTTCAACTTAGTCGATTTTGCCAACAAAACGGAAGATGATTTCAATTTCCTGCTGCCGGAAGCCGAAGTCGTCTTCCGTTGCTTCATGGACGATGATCTTCTCGATCAGAGTGTTCAGAAGCTCCGCGGTCAGCTCCTTGGGGACGCCGATCTGCTTGATCAACTCGACCCACTTCTGGGCGTCCTCAACCGTCTGCTGTTCTGCAGCCAGCTTGGCCTTAGAGTCCTGGATTTTTTGCTCCTGTTCTTCCTGCTCCTTCTGATACCTCTTTGAGAGCATATTAAAGTTGCTTTCCGTGATGCGGTCCGCAGCCCAATCCACGTACATCTTGGCGAACATTTTGTCCAGCTCGGCTTTGCGCTTTTCCGCCTTTTTCAGCTCTGCGGTCTGCTTCTTGACTGCAGCGGCACGTTCCCGATCCCCGGACTTGAGGAGCTCCTCCAAGAGCTTTTCTTCATCCGTTTCCGCGCGGACAGCCCAATACTGTATTCGCGTCAAAACGTAGGTGTAAAGTACGTCATACCGAAGGTAGTGTCTGGTGCACTCTCCGCCTTTGTAGCGGTATGCCCGATGCTTCCCGCAGACATAGTATGCGAAGGGATTGTTTGCGTTGGCATTCCGTGCAAAACTCATTGACCATCCGCAGTCCGCACATCTGATGAGTCCGGCAAAGATTTGCGTCGTTGCATCTTTCATCTGCCGTCTTCTCACGCTAATCTGCTCCTGAACCTGTTCAAACACGTCCTTGGAGATGATTGGCTCGTGTGTGTTTTCGATACGCACCCACTCTTCCTTCGGATTGCGGATGACCTTTTTGTTCTTGTACGATATGGTCCCCTGCTTGTAATGGATCGTGTTGCCGATGTAGGTTTCATCATTCAGGATTTTCTTGATGACCGAAAGAGACCAAGAGTAGGCTTTGTCCTCCGGGGCATCCGCAAAAACATAATCAAACTTCCCCTGACGCATGAAGTGCCAATAGCCAGGAGTCGGGATCTTCTCATCATACAGTACCCGCGCGATCTTGGCCGCTCCGTAACCGTGTGAGGCTAAGTCAAAGATCTTCTCGATGATCCATCTGGTTTCTTCATCGACCAGGATCTTGTTTTTCGCGTCCGGGTCTTTCTTGTATCCGAGAGGCGCATAGGTAGCTGTCCGCTCTCCGGCTGCGTGCTTGGCTCTTAACGCAGTTTTGACTTTCCGGCTGGTGTCTTTGGCAAACCACTCATTGAACAGGTTCTTGAAGGGAACAAAATCGCTCAGACCTTTTTCAGTGTCTTCGTTCTCCGCAACGGCGATGTAGCGGATGTGTTTTTCCGGGAACATGAATTCCAGATAATAATCCATCATCACATGCTCGCGGCCAAAACGGGAAAGGTCTTTCGTGACAATGCAGTTGATCTTCCCAACCTCCACATCGTCCATCATACGCTTGAAATCCGGACGCTCGAAATTGGTTCCGCTCCATCCGTCGTCGACGTATTCATCGACCACGCGGAGATTATTGTCACTTGCGAACTGTCGGAGGATCGTTCGCTGAGTTTCTATGGAAACGCTGTCGCCGTACTTCTCATCATCACGGCTGAGTCTCATGTATAGTGCGGTATTGTACGGTTGCTTCAAATAGTAAGCCTCCTTCGTGTGAAACAACCCACGCTTACAATACTTCCTGAT
>JBGUWL010000220.1:0-8771 GCA_045221075.1 Acutalibacteraceae bacterium | reverse complement strand
GTGCGTATGCACAGATGGGCGCAGCCTCGGGCGGCGCCTTTTCCGATCAAAAGTGTCAGCTTTTGATCGGAAAACAGTATTACAAATATAACTCAGCGAATAATAAACGGAAGTACAATGTCTGCGATATTCCCCGCCGTCTCACCGATAATTTTATGGTACAGCTCCTTTCCCTTATCGGAAAGTATATACTTCTTCAGCGCTGAAAACAGCTCTGCGCTCATGCTGTTGGACCGGCACTTCACTCCTCCGTCAAATGGGTCAAGCTGCTCAAGCTGCAATGTAAAGGTAAGGGAGGAGAAATCATACTCAAGACAGCTTTTGATGTATAGTACTTCGTTTTCATATTCCAGCAGGTCGCTTTTTGAGGCCACCTCATTGAGAACGTAGTTCAGGACAAACTGACCGATGGGCAGTTCCCCTAACTTTACGTCACTGAGGCGAACGGAGGTCATACCGTCCCTTTCGTTGACCTTTGTCTCAGCCTTTGCCTGAATTGCGAACCATATATCCTTGTAGACAAAACGGGCGTATATCTCACATGGAGCGTCCTTATGAAAGCGTACCCTTATGTTTTTCAGCGCTTTGTTATCGCCGCAGAGCTTTTCGTTCAGGTATGTGTTTATCTGAAGCTCGGGGACATCGGTCTCGGTCCCGAAAAACGCGCCCTTAAGAACCGTTGTCAGGAACCCGTCATCGCTTTCGGTCATTGTATATTTATCGCCGATATTATCCTGAAGGGCAAGTGAAATACACACCGTAATTGCCACCGCAGATACAGCGACAACTCCGATGATGCTGTATAGTATTATCCTGATTATTCTGTGTTTTTTCTTTTTCATCTGAGGACTCCTTCTTTTGTATCTGATACTGCTGTCTATGCGAAAACACAGATGACGTCTCGTGCCGACTCCGATGTGCTGACGGGATATTAAGGCAATACCGCGCAAGGACCGCCGGCATGCGCAGTGAAACAATTGCCCTTGGGGTATTGTGGTGCCGACTTCGCATTCAACTTCTTCCGCACGGGAGTATAGTATGAGATCAAGGTATATAACAAGACATTATTTCAGCTCCGCAACTGTGACTCCGGAATCACCCTCCCCAAAGGTACCTAGACGGAAGGTCCTTACCGAAGGGTGTCTTTTAAGATGCTGCTGTATCTCTCTGCGGAGAACTCCCGTACCCTTTCCGTGGATTATAGTGATCTGATGCAGACCCTGCATCACAGCAGAATCAATTGCGCGGTCCACATCCATAATGGCGTCAACTGCGTTCTGTCCCCTGACGTCCACCTCTGTTGACGCACCTCTGTTTGAATCGGTGCGGACTGTTCTGGTAACACTGCGCCGGGGCTGACTTTTCTTTTCGGCCTGAAGCAGTCTGAGATTTGAAAGTGGCACACGAGTCTTTATCACACCCGCCTGGACAAGGGCGCTGTCTTTGCCCACATCCATGACAACGGCCTTTTTGTCAATATCATAGATGAGGACCGGGTCACCCGGGACAAGAGGTCTCGGAAGAACATAGTCATCATCCTGTCTGTCCCTCACCGGATCGGCTGCGTCCTCCATGCTGCGGATGTCCGCCTTGAGCTTTGCTTTTTCTTCGGCTGTGACTTCCTTCTTGCGGCGTATGGCCTCGATCTCGTCAAGGATACCGTATACCTGAGCACGGGCCTTTGTTATTATGCTCTCGGCCATTGCGCGGGCATCGGCAAGCTCTTTTTCGCTCTTTTTGCGTATTTCTTCCGCTGCGGTCTTTGAATCTTCAAGTTCCTTCTGTGCCCTGGCTTTTATCTCATCTGCCTCGCTGAGCTTAATGTCAAGGGTGGTACGGCTCTGTTCCAGCTTTTCCACAACGGACTCGAACCGTTCATCCTGGATGGAAACAAGCTGTCTGGCCCGCTCAACGATGTCAGCACTGATGCCAAGACGTTCGGATATCGCAAAAGCATTGGAACGTCCCGGCATACCTATAAGAAGCTTATAGGTCGGACGGAGGGAAGCAACATCAAATTCACAGCAGGCATTCTCAACTCCGGGCGTATCCAGAGCATAGCTTTTCAGCTCGGCATAGTGGGTAGTGGATGCAATGCGGGCGCCCTGTGAACGAAGAGTTTCAAGTATTGCGGTGGCAAGGGCGGCGCCTTCTATAGGATCGGTACCGGCTCCAAGCTCATCTATAAGCACAAGACTTTTGCCGTCGGCAATGTCAAGAATGCGTTTTATGTTGGTGATATGAGCAGAGAATGTGGAAAGGGACTGTTCGATGCTCTGCTCGTCCCCGATGTCGGCAAGAACATTGTCAAATACCGAAAGCTCACTGTTATCCGAAGCCGGTATCATCAGACCGCACATGGCCATAAGCGAAAGCAGACCCAGGGTCTTCAGAGATACGGTCTTGCCGCCGGTGTTGGGGCCGGTGACAACAAGGGTATCAAAGTCCTTGCCCAGATCGATACTTGTGGGTACAACGGTCTTGGGGTCTATAAGAGGATGACGGGCGTTTTTAAGGTCGATACGTCCGCTGTCGTTCATTATCGGCAGACTGGCCTTCATTTTGTAGGCGAGATGAGCCTTTGCAAATATTACGTTCAGCTCCGTAAGCATGGTGTAGCTGCGGGAAATGCTGTCTGCATAGGCTCCCAGCTCTGCGGAAAGCTCTGCAAGTATGCGGTCGATCTCGGCCTGTTCCTTAGAGCGGAGTATTCGTATGTCATTGTTTGCCTCAACAACGCTCATGGGCTCAACAAAAACCGTGGCTCCGCTGGATGATGTATCATGCACCAGACCGGGAACGGAGGAACGGAATTCTGCCTTTACGGGTATAACGAATCGTCCGCCCCTGATGGTAACAATGGCATCCTGAAGATACTTCTGCATGGTGGATGAACGTATCATCTTGTCAAGACGCTCTCTTATCCTTGCGCCTGCAGCGGTGATCTTCCGGCGTATTGATGCAAGCTCCGGAGAAGCATTGTCGGCTATCTCTTCTTCCGACAGTATAGCGGAGGTTATCTTTGTTTCAAGAAACTTATTCGGTGACAGGGCGTTGAACCGCAGATCCAGACAAGACTTAATGGATGCGGACTTGTCCCGCCATTCCCCCACAGTGCGTATGACCCGCAGCAGGGAAGCGGCTCTCAGCAGTTCAAGAGGAGTAAGCACCGCTCCCGCTTCTGCCCTGCGAAGGGCGTTGGTCATGTTGTGCAGGTTCCCGAAGGAGGGGGCTCCGAACCTGCCTGAAAGCGAATGAGCATCGTAGGTCTCCTGCAGAAGCTCCCTCACCTCAAAGAGTCCCTTTGCGGGTTCAAGGGTGAGAGCCATCTGAGCAGCATCCTCAAATGTAGTCTGCTGCGCAAGCATCTCAAGGACCTTGTCAAGCTCAAGTGAAATATAGTCTTTGTTCATTTTTATCTTTCCTTTATATTTCAGCAAATAGTTTTGTATGGTATATTTTTCTGTTGTATTACGATGCAGGCGGTGTACCTTCCGGATCGTCCTCTGTAAACATTGTCAGAAGCTGTTTGTAATAATCAAGGGAACGGAGACGGACATCAAAGGCGCTCAGAACATATCTTTCCGCACATTCCGACAGCATACTCATGGACTCCTTTGACACCGTGAACGAAAAGGCCTTTTTGGGCTCGGACAGAACTATGTACCGGAAAGCCGTCAGAGCTCCCCTGTTAAGAGGCAGACGGATCCGGACCTTTCCGGCGCAGGAGGAACAGTAAAGACCGTTTCCTTCGGGATCAAAAAACATCATATCATCCTCATATTTTCCGCAGCCGGCGCAATAGAGAAGCTGGGGCGGCATACCTGCATTAACGCACATCCTGATCTCTCCCACAGCTTTTATGAGCTGATGGGGACGTTCGCCCTTTGAAAGCAGGTGGAGACAATTGAGCATCAGATCAAGCTGTTCCCCGCTGGATGAGCCTTCGGGAACGACCTTTGACACCAGCTCACAAAGATACTGGGCGGCGGCAAGACGGTTCAGGTCATTTCTTATATCAAAAAATGAACGGATAATGCGGGCATCGTCCACCGTATTGCTTTTCCGACCGAAAAAAATATTGAGACTGCTGTAATTCAGCGCCTGAGTGTGGGCAAAGTTTGGATTGGTATATTGTCGGGCGCCCCTTGTAAAACAGCGTATAACGCCCATAGATGAGGTCAGGACGGTCACTATCCTGTCCTTTTCCCCTATTTCCTGATCAAATAAGATCAGACCATTGATCTCCTTTTTCATTTCGTCCTCCGAACCTGAGACTATCACATCCGGTATTTATTGTCCTTGAAGCGGCATGGCTTTCACTTACGGAAGTTTTCGGGTTTATTCCGACCTGACTCAGAACAGGGTCCTTCCCCTTTCGTCCGAATCGTTGCCGAAACGATCGGTGCCACGCCCGGGAGCGTAAAGCGGCGGCTTTTCCGACACATCGGGCTCCTTTGACGGCACCCTGACATCACGGACATCGGAAGCAACGCCGAGTCTTATCCGGCAATAATTCAGGTAGTCACTTACACTTCCTGTCCTGACAAAATTCTCCCATGCGGTGTTTTCATCCATTCATCTCTCTCCCTTCGGAACCGGATACCGCTGTACCGGATGATCCTTATGGTATTATTATATCCGAAGGGGACCGAATTATTACAATTAATATGTCAGATTTTTTACGGAATAAATCACCGGTCAAATGAGCTTTCGTCATATCCCAGACTGCGCAGGATACCCTCACGGTTGCGCCAGTCCTCCTTGACCTTGACCCATATCTGCAGGTTGACCTTGCATCCGAAAAAGCGCTCCATGTCCTGACGGGCGTATGTTCCGATACGCTTGAGCATACTTCCGCCCTTGCCGATGATTATGCCCTTGTGGGAGTCACGCTCGCAATAGATAATGGCATCCATGTCGATGATCCCGCCTTCGGGTCTTTCCTTCATCCGTTCCACAAAAACCGCGGTTCCGTGAGGAACCTCCCGCTCCAGAAGCCGCAGAAGCTTTTCCCTTATCATTTCGGCGGCAAGGACCCTTTCGGGCTGATCGGTCAGAGTGTCTTCGTCAAAAAGGAAATCACCCTCCGGTGCTTGCTGTCTCAGCTCCTGAACAAGCTCGTCAATTCCCTGTCCGGTCTGTGCGGAACAGGGTACAACGGCGCTGAATGAAAACATGGAAGAAAGCTCTCCTATCTGCTTCATCAGAACGGACTTTTCCGGAACCGTGTCGATCTTGTTTATGGCCAGCACGGCGGGCAGAGACAGCTCGCCGAAACGTTTTATGAGCTGTCTTTCTTCTTCTCCGATGGCTTTGTCCGCCTCTACCACAAGCAGGCACATATCCACACCGGCGACGGATTCGTTGATGGATCTCAGCATGAACCTGTCAAGACTGTTCCTTGGCTGATGAAGGCCGGGGGTGTCGATAAATACAAGCTGACTGTCTTCATTTGTGAGCACACCCATGATGCGTGTGCGGGTCGTCTGGGGCTTTGAAGATACTATTGCGATCTTCTCCCCCAGCATTTTATTGAGTATGGAGGATTTACCTACGTTGGGTCTGCCGACTATTGCGATGAAACCGCTTTTTCTTTCTTTCATTCTGTTCCCTTCCCTGCTCTGATATCGCTGATATTTAAATGTATTATAACCCAAAGCGGCAGGTTTGAAAAGACCTGTCAGGATTTTTTATCAGGGTCTTTTTTTCTGTTTTTTCTCCCGGGCAAAAAAATATATAACGGAGATACTGCAGTAAGAAGCGCAAGCGCCGACAGATTTATGGGATGACCTATGTAAAAATCAAACGCTTCCTGCCAGCACCCGGGGTCTGAAAAAAGTACAACTCCCACGGCAGCAGCAAAGACCGCAAGTACCAGGACCGCTCCTGCCGCGGTGTCCTTTGCCTGCTTTATCAATTTGTCTTTTTTCTCTGTCACCCTGTCGGACAGACGCTCGATGGAGGTATTGAAGGCTTCTGCCGCCATCACTCCCCCGATGACGACGAGAAGCAGCACCCATTCTGCCCGGCTGAAATGAAAAAAACGTGCAAAAATGAGAACATACAGTGCTGCCACTGTATGAAATCTCATGTTCCGCTCGTTTTTTATGCAATATATAACTCCGCAGGCTGCGTATTTGAAACCCCTGAGAAAGGACATCAGGTCTCGTCCTTCATAACATAGCTGGATGAACTGGGGAGTCCAAGCTGAGTCATTACCTTTTCTTCCTTTTCACGCATACGGATGCGCTGAAGACCGTTATCCTCATGATCGTAACCAAGAAGATGGAGCATTGAATGAGCTGTGAGATATCCGACCTCTCTCTGGAGGCTGTGTCCGAAGCGCTCTGCCTGCTCTATGGCTGTCTCCATAGATATGACTATATCGCCGAGGATCTTTGCACCGGTAGTGGGGTCGGTGTCATATTTACCGTTTTCACCCATGGGGAAGGAAAGTACATCCGTAACACGGTCCTTATTGCGGTAAATACCGTTAAGCTCCTTTATCTGCTTGTTGTTTACAAGAGTGACGCTGACTTCGACAGAGCCTTCAAACTCCTCCATCTTGAGCACGGCATTGCAGCAGCGCCTTATCAGCATCCTCAGACCGGTCGGGATCTTGATATCCTTCTGTTTGTTGGTTATAATGACCTTGATCTTATCCATTCCAAAACTCACCTTTCTTTGATAGAATATATACTAAAAATTTTGATTCCATGAATAACCGGAAACGGCAGTGCTATTTTGCTGCCTTTCCCTTTGATGCGTTCTCGTATGCGCGGATGATATCCTGAACCAGCTTGTTCCTTACAACATCCTTTGCCGAGAACATGACGGTCTCTATCCCGTCAATGTCCTTCAGTATCCTGACAGCGTCCTTCAGACCGGAACGCACACCGCCGGGCAGGTCTATCTGGGTGATATCACCGGTAATGACCATCTTTGAATTGAAGCCAAGCCTTGTCAGGAACATCTTCATCTGTTCGGGGGTAGTGTTCTGGGCTTCATCAAGGATAATGAAGCTGTCGTCAAGGGTGCGTCCTCTCATATAAGCAAGAGGCGCAACCTCAATATTTCCCCGCTCAACATACTTCTGGTAGGTCTCTGCCCCCAGCATATCAAACAGAGCGTCATAAAGCGGTCTGAGATAGGGGTCCACCTTGCTCTGAAGATCACCGGGAAGAAAACCCAGCTTTTCGCCTGCCTCAACTGCCGGCCGTGTCAGTATGATACGGTTTATCTCCCGGGCTCGGAAAGCGGCCACGGCCATTGCAACGGCAAGATAGGTCTTTCCTGTTCCGGCAGGTCCCACACCGACTACCACAGTGTTGTTCTGTATGGCGCTGCAGTAGCTTCGCTGACCCAGCGTTTTGGGCTTTACGGGACGACCCTTTGAGGTGATACAGATACAGTCTCCTGCAAGCTGTTCTATCCTGTGCTCATTGCCCTCGTTTACAAGAGACATACAGTACCGTACATTCTGTTCGCTGAGAGCCTCGCCCTTGTTCAGAAGACTGAGCAGGCTTTCGATGACCTTTACAGCCCTTGAGACATTTTCGGCGTCACCGCTTATTTTCATCTCGGAGCCCCGGCACACCACCGACACCATATATTCATTCTGGATCAGCCTGATGTTTTCGTCAAAGGTCCCGAACAGCGCAACAGCCTGTTCCATACGGTCAATATTGATGATCTGTTCCAGCATTGAACCACCTTAATCATTAATGAGATACCATGAATTAAACATAATTAGCAAAAATATGGAATTGAGATATATTTTTTTTGATTATAACATAAAAATAGTTAAAAGTCACTATATTTTTTTGATTTTTTAAAAATTTTTTTCAAAATATCTTTCGGGTCGCTGTATAATGTCTTATCGGAATTATAAACGCATTTTTTTCTTCCCTACAGCGCCTGAAACACAGGTTCCATGAACAATCGCTGTAGAATATGTACAAGAAATTACCCCGGCTGTCCTGACAACATCCGGGGCGATCTGTATTGATCAAAATTATTATTCCTTATTTCCGTATTTCCTGCAAAAAAATCCAAGTCGGTAGTCGAATAACTGCTATTTCTTGGATGATTATGCATTACTATCAGGTCTGTACCTTTTCCGTGCAAGGCACCTCCGAAATCAAGTCTGTCATCAGTTCCCTTGACTTCCAATCTGTCGGAAAGGTCTTTCCTGAAAACAAAAGCAGTTTCTTTGTTGCCGTTTTCATCTCTTGCAAAACGAAGTAAATTCTTATGCTGTTCCTGTATTTTCTTACATTGTTCTTCCGAATAACCCGATATTGCCACATAAGGAACTCTTCCAATAGCCTTTTCAGTTATTTCGGTTATTGGTTTTTTGCTGTTCTCGGAAAGAGAATTGCTATCGCCCCCTCCCCCGTCTGTCCACCTGCCGTGTTCGTCCCGGGGCTGATCGTCGCTGTATCTTGATTCAATTATACCACCCCAGAGCTGCAAATCAATCCTCTCCGCCATACACAGCAGGGTAAATAAATTCTCTGTATGCTGTGCACGAAGCTCTATCTCCATCAGCTCATAGCAGCAGGTCAAAAGCTCTTTCATGTCTTCTCGCCTCCGAAGAGTCTGAGTATGGGGTCGCTGTCCTGGCAGTCCTTGTCGGAGGCTTTATGCCCGCATTTCTTTGTGCAGCTGCAATTTAAAGGTGTAGCAAAAAAGGAGCTTACCTCAAAAGGCAAGCTCCTGGTTTTTGTTTATGAAAGCTGTATTCTCAGCAGATCTCTCCCCTTTGA
>JBGUWL010000219.1:0-5575 GCA_045221075.1 Acutalibacteraceae bacterium | reverse complement strand
TGTCAGAGGGCAGCCCCTTATATTCTTTTTCGGGGCAAAACTTCTATCCTCTCTTATTTTTCTTTGTGTCCAATCTTCTCCTACATTTGTGTCCGTTCTTCTCTCAAATCTTTTCTTAAATCTTATTTTTTTCATCTAATCTTTTTACGACCACGACGTTATCAGGAGCGACACAAAGGACGTTTTTTTCGTCCAGTACTTAGTTGGTTTTGGCTATAAAAGCCGCATTATATCAAGGTTTTCGCTTAGTCACCTGCTTGGGCAAGCAAGGTTTTACAAGGTATTTAGAAGTACTTACTAATTCAAAAAGTCAAAACAAAAAAGAAGAAGAGACCTCGCAAGTGTGATCAATAAATCACACATTACAAGGTCTCTTTTTTTACTTCTTTATCTTTTTTCTAAGACTATTGCGGGTGCCCCGAAAAAGGTTGAGGGGATCTGCCGGGGGACATTTATATTATTCCCACTCGATCGTTGCCGGGGGTTTGGATGTTATGTCGTAAACTACACGATTGACGTTTTTCACTTCGTTCACGATGCGGTTGGAGATCTTTTCAAGCACATCATAGGGTACCCTCGCCCAGTCGGCTGTCATAAAGTCGCTGGTGGTAACGGCGCGAAGCGCGATGGTATAGTCGTATGTCCGGCCGTCGCCCATGACGCCGACACTCTTTATACCGGTGAGGACTGCAAAATACTGGTTGACGGTCCTGTCAAGTCCGGCAGATGCGAACTCTTCCCGCAGGACAGCGTCAGCGTCCTGAAGGATAGCTACCTTTTCTTCGGTGATGTCGCCGAGTATCCTTACCGCAAGACCGGGTCCGGGAAAGGGCTGGCGCCAGACAAGATATTCCGGTATGCCGAGTTCAAGACCGGCATTGCGGACCTCGTCCTTAAAGAGATCCCGCAGAGGCTCAATGATGCCTTCAAAGCCGATGTTCTCGGGCAGACCGCCTACGTTGTGGTGACTCTTGATAACGGCTGACTGGCCGTTGCCGCTCTCTACAACATCGGGGTATATGGTACCCTGACAGAGATACTCGATGTCACCCAGCTTTGAGGACTCCTCTTCAAATACACGGATGAACTCTTCGCCGATTATCTTGCGCTTCTGTTCCGGGTCTGTCACACCGCTGAGCTTTGAAAGAAACTGGTCTGCGGCGTTTACACGGATAAGGTTCATATCAAACTGTTTGCGGAAGACCTCCTCTACCTGGTCGCCCTCGTCCTTTCGCAGAAGGCCGTGGTCAACAAAGATACAGGTAAGCTGCTTGCCCACAGCCTTGTGTACAAGGAGGGCTGCGACAGAGGAATCCACACCTCCCGAAAGAGCGCAGAGGACCTTTTTGGTGCCGATCTTCTTTTTAAGAGTCTTTATGGTTTCGGTTACAAAGGAGCTCATCTGCCAGTCGGCGGTACAGCCGCAGGCATTGTAGAGAAAGTTTCTGAGATACAGCATACCTTCCCTTGTGTGTTCCACCTCGGGATGGAACTGAAGGGCAAAGAAATTGCGCTTTATGTCCTCCATTGCAACAACGGGACAAGTTTTTGAAATAGCTGTGATCTTAAAGTTGTGGGGGACATCAGAGATGTAATCGGTGTGGCTCATCCAGCAGACAGACTCAGGCTTTGCGGCGTGGAAGATCAGGGATGAGGTGTTGCACTCCATGTCGATCTTGCCGTATTCCTTTGTAGTGCCGGACTTCACCTTGCCGCCCAGGGACTGGGCCATAAGCTGGGCGCCGTAGCATATTCCCAATATGGGCAGTCCAAGGCGGAACACCTCGGGGTCACACTTGGGAGCGTCTTCAGCATATGTGCTGTTGGGTCCTCCGGAAAAGATTATACCCATATAGCCGGCCTTTTTTATTTCCTGAGCAGAAATAGTATAGGGCTTAAGCTCACAGTATACATGACACTCACGGACACGTCGGGCAATAAGCTGGCTGTACTGACCTCCGAAATCCATTATCAGAACCGATTCTTTTTTAATATTCATAACATTCATCACCAATCAGGTTTGTTTGCAGTGTCCGGACAAAAAACCGGAAGTCTGTATTTTGTCAAAGCAGTCATCCTCTCAGATGTATCTTCATCCGTCATTCAGGGTCCGACACAGGTCTGTTTATTTCTTGTAGGCAGACTTTTATAGTCTGCCGGAACATCAGATCATTCATGCGGGCATAGCACCGCTGGGATCACTCAACGGTAACGGATTTTGCAAGATTGCGGGGTTTGTCTATATCACATCCCTTGAGGGAAGCCACATAATAGGCAAAAAGCTGGAGGGGTACCACGGCAAGAGAAGGCAGCATCATATCGCAGGTCTCGGGGATGAATATGGTGCTTTGCGCAACGTCCCCGATCTCTTTATGGTTTTCACAGGCAAGGCAGAGAACATAGGCTCCTCTCGTCTGCACCTCTTCGATATTGCTGACAGTCTTGGCAATAAGGGGCTCGTGGGTAGCAAGAGCGATCACAAGAGTTCCCTCTTCGATAAGGGATATAGTACCATGTTTAAGCTCTCCGGCGGCGTAAGCCTCGGAATGGATATAGGATATCTCCTTGAGCTTGAGAGAACCTTCAAGTGAAAGCGCGTAGTCAATGTTTCTTCCGATAAAGAACACATCCCTTGAGTTGAAAAGCTTTGATGCAAGATACTGCACCTGCTCCTCGCTGTCAAGAATGGTCCGGATCTTATCAGGCAGAGCGCACAGCTCGTCTACGTATTTTTTGTAATCCTCCGGGCTGAGTGTACCAAGCAAATCTCCGAAATATATAGCAAGAAGGTACACCACAGCAAGCTGGGTGCTGTATGCCTTTGTAGTTGCAACGGCAATTTCCGGACCGGCAAGGGTATATATAACCTCGTCGGATTCGGTGGCAATGGCGCTGCCGATGACGTTTACTATTGAGATAACATGAGAGCCTCTGCGCTGAGCCTCTTTCATAGCCTCTTTTGTATCGGCGGTCTCCCCCGACTGGCTTATGACTATGGTAAGGGTATGCTCGTCAACGATAGGATCACGGTAGCGGAACTCTGAGGCAAGGTCCGCTTCCACAGGTATGCGGAGGATCTTCTCAAACACATACTTTGCCACCACTCCCACATGATAGGCGGAGCCGCAGGCAAGAATGTTTATCTTATTGTACTTTTTCAGCTCTTCGGCAGTCATTTTCAGCTCATCAAGCACCACTCTGCCGTCCTTTATATGGGGGTTTACGGTGTTGTATATAGCCTTGGGCTGTTCCATTATCTCCTTGAACATAAAGTGTTCATATCCGCCCTTTTCGGCAGCGTCGATATCCCACTCGATGGTCTCGGGAGTCTTGGCGACCTCGTCCCTGTCGGTAGTGATGATCCTGATGCTGTCACGACGGATAATGGCTATCTCGTTGTTTTCAAGGCGGTAGATGTTCCTGGTCTTTGAAAGAATTGCCGGAACATCAGAAGCGATGTAGTTTTCATTCTCCCCGATACCTATGATAAGGGGACTTTCCTTCCTCACAGCTATTATCTCATCTGGGTCTTCCATACTGATAACACCCAGAGCGTATGAGCCGTCCAGCTTTGAAAGGACCTTTATTATCGTGTCAATAAGGTCACCCTGGTAGTAATACTCAATAAGCTGGGCAATTACCTCCGTATCGGTCTTTGAGCGGAACTGTACGCCCTTGGAGGTAAGATAATCCTTAAGCTGAAGGTAGTTTTCGATAATGCCGTTATGAACAACCGCAAAACGGCAGGAATCGCTGAGATGAGGATGGGCATTGACGTCGGAGGGTTCTCCGTGGGTAGCCCAGCGGGTATGACCGATGCCGACGGTGCCGGAAACAGCATTGCCGTTGTCCGTCAGCTTTTTTAGCTCCTCCAGCTTTCCCTTGGCCTTTTTTACAACAAGCTCGCGGCCGTCGTTCAGGCATATTCCTGCGGAGTCATAGCCGCGGTATTCCAGCCTTTCCAGACCCTTTATCAGAAAGGGAGCAGCCTGTTCATATCCGATATAACCAACTATACCACACATAATCTTTCCTCCAATTATCTGTAGATAATATCCTCACGCTTGGGACCGTTTGAAACCATTGTAAAGGGTACGCCCACAGCCTTTTCCGCAAACTCCACATACCTGCGGCAGTTTTCGGGCAGGTCTTCATATTTTCTTATACCCCTGATGTCACACTTCCATCCGGGCAGAACTTCAAGTATGGGCTTTGCTCTCTTGAGCTTTGTGGTGGAGGGGAAGTAGTCGATCCTCTTTCCGTCAAGCTCATAAGCAACGCACACGGGGATCTCGTCAAGATATCCCAGGGCGTCAAGAACGGTAAAGGCAACACGGGTAGCGCCCTGCACCTTGCAGCCGTAGCGGGTTGCAACCAGGTCAAGCCAGCCCATTCTTCTGGGACGGCCTGTGGTGGCTCCGTACTCGCCGCCGTCGCCGCCTCTCTTTCTCAGCTCCTCTGCCTCTTCGCCGAATATCTCGCTGACGAATTCGCCGGCGCCCACAGAGCTTGAATATGCCTTGACAACGGTGATTATGTCCTTGATGGCATAGGGCGGGATACCGCCTGCGCCTACTGCGCCGTAGCCTGCGATGGTATTTGAGGAGGTCACCATGGGATAGATACCGAAGTCGGTGTCCTTAAGGGAACCAAGCTGTCCTTCAAGCAGGATATCCTTGCCCTCCATAACGGCGTCGTGAACGATGTCAAAGGTATTTGCAACATAAGGCGCAAGTGCCTCTTTATACTCCATGAGCTTTGCAAACATCTCATCAAGGCTGATGGGGTCCTTGTGATAGACATTCTTTACAACGGCATTCTTTACTTCAAGTATACGCTCCAGTTTTTCTTTAAGACCGGCTTCGTCATCATAAAGCTCATTTACCTGGAAGCCTATCTTTGAGAACTTGTCGGAATAGAAGGGAGCGATGCCGGACTTTGTTGAGCCGAAGCTCTTTCCGCCCAGTCTTTCTTCCTCATAGCAGTCGAACAGCTTGTGATAGGGCATAACGATCTGCGCCCTGTCGGACACAAGCACGTTGGGCATGGGAACTCCCTTGTCCACAAGCTCCTTTATCTCCTTTACAAGGTTCTCTACGCTGAGGGCAACGCCGTTGCCTATAACATTCTGGATCTTATTGTTGAACACGCCCGAAGGAAGCTGATGCAGGGCAAACTTTCCGTAATTATTGATTATTGTATGTCCGGCGTTGCTTCCTCCCTGGAATCTGATGACCATATCGGATTCCTGAGCAAGCACGTCAGTTATCTTGCCCTTGCCTTCATCGCCCCAATTGGCGCCCACGATTGCTCTTACCATTTGTATCCTCCTTTGTTAATGTTGGGGCTTTGCCCCAAACCCCACCGGGGGCTCCTCGCCCCGCGGACCCCTCGGCAGGACCGTGACGGTCCTGCACCTGCAATATTATATAGAAAATAAAGCTGTAAAGGGTCGGTAATTACAGAAATATATGCTTTTGATTCTTAAGGCAATACCGCACAGAGATAGTGCCGCAGATGCGCAGTAGATTTTTTCGTCAGATTGTATCAAAATTCCGCAGGAATACTGACGTAT
>JBGUWL010000218.1:0-5421 GCA_045221075.1 Acutalibacteraceae bacterium | reverse complement strand
TTTCGGATACGATCAGTCGCCGCTCGGCCATTGCGTTTGAATCGGCATGGCTGATCTTATTTCGCACATCGCCGAGGTGGTAATAGGCATACAGGACATTCTTTACTGTATCTATGCTGCTGCACGCGGTATGGCCGCAGATTTTGGCAGGGTCCCGGTTTTCAATGGACTGCGCCCGCAGGACGGCGTAAGCAAGCGTCCTGTCCTCTCCTCTGGATCCGTTGAGTCGGACGCCTGCCCGATCATAGTTCTTGACAAAATAATGTTCGATATCATCCATCTTATAATATTCATAGGGCTTCATTTCCAGTCGCTGCAGGGCGAAAAGGTTTGTGACTTCATCTTTGCGCGCCTCGTCGTCGCAGTAGAAGAAGATGCCGGAGTTTACCAGATTTGTCGGCGCATTGGATTCGATCAGGGTCAGAACCTGCTGATAAAGCTGATGGCGATAGGCCCATTTGATCAGCTCGATAAAGGGAATGCCGCCGTCGCACGTCAGCAGCACACCGTAGTCCGCCTGTATACACCCGGCGATCAAGCCGAACAGAAGTCCATAATCGCCGTCCTTCGTCCAGGAGCGCTCATCCATGAACAGATTGCGCAGCAGCCGGATGCCCTCCTGTACCTCCAGGATGTTGCACATGGAAATGCCCACGTCTACATGCCGCGCCGCATAAATCAGGCGGCTGATTCGTTCGTCGTGCTCTCCGCAGTTCTCCCAGAAATTCACAAGCATATCTGTCTTGCTGTAATTCAGAAAAGCGTGCGCCGCAACAACCAGATCCGTAGTACGGGAAACGATGGTATTGTCCTCAATCACCCCCGTCAGGTTCCCAGCGGACTCGCGAACCCTGTAATTTTTGTTCAGGCGAACGTTGCTTCCCGGCGTGGAAATCAGAATGTCGAGCATATTCAGGACAATGTGACCGTCCACCGCCGATTCATTGCCCAGCGATACAAAGAGATTGATTTCATCTTTTTCGTCAGGAACACTCTGATCGACATCCAAAATGCTTTCATACCAGTATTCCCGTTTCTCCAGCATGCCTGCCGGGATATAGCGGGCGCAGATGTTTTCATTGACCGGGAGAATCTCCAGCTTGGCAGAGGGCTTTAACTGCTTGTACAGATAGTTTTTTACCCACTTCATCGTTCGCCGGAAATCTGCGCGGGCTTCCGGGAAGGCGGTGAAAAGCGCGCTTATAAACTGCTCATAAAACTGCCGGCTGCACGCCAGTTCGTCAAAAAGGCGGTTGAGACGCTTGGTTTCCCGCTCCGAGTACTGTTCCTGGAAGCTCCGTATAAAGTCGATCAGCTTCGCGCGTTCCTCTTCGGGCAGCAGCGCGTCATAAACCTGTTGCTCCGGACTCAGCTCATTAATATACTGCGCGATTCGGGCGCAATACAGGCTGAAAGCGGAAAGCGTCTCCGAAGCCGCAGGATGAAGATCGCCTGCGTCCCTCAGACGAATGGGCTTACTGTCATCTTCGCCTGAAGCATCTTCACCGATGACGTGGATCTCGTCAATGGGAAAACGAGCCAGAATATACTTGGTGCTCGCTTCCATGCTCTGCATGGCTTCGCAGTAGTCGTGACCAAATTCGTTCTGCGCGGAATAATACCGTATGGTACTGTCCTTCTCAAGGACATCCAGTGTTGTTAAAAGAATATTCCTGGGCATGTCCGCTCCTCCTTTTCTATCGCCGCCATTATGATATCACAAAGTCCAATAAACCGTCAATCTCCGTGATCCTTTCTTCTATCGTGCCGCACAGCAGCTTGCCGTCCGATACAATGAGCGCCTTGGGGAACTCCTTCCAATCAATGGCATCAATGCCCTTGATTTCGTTCGGATACAGTTGCAGGGCATCCCCGCAAATGAATTTGTGCATCAGGGCCTGAAGCGTCTCAGACAGGTCTTTATTCATTAAGCTTCCATACATCTCCAATGCCGCGCTGTTTCCGAGCAATGTCGCCACGACATCGACCGTGCCCGAGCCCAGATTCTCGATCAGCGGCTTTTCATCCCAGTACATACCAGCCGCAGGCTTCCCAAAGAAAAGCGGGATCATGCGGTGTGATTGTGCCGAAGAAGCTGCCCTCATGACAGGCCATGGCTGCGGCAAAGGCCTGGGCTTCGATGTCAGCGGAAAAATCGGTGTCATCGTCGGCGCAGACGGCAGAACCCAAAGGCAGAGACAGAGTCAGGGTCAGAAGAAGGGAAAGCAGTCTTTTCATGGAAACGCTCCTTTTACATGAAGTGCACCTTGCCTGGAAACTTGGAAAAGATGATGCAGACAACGCCCTTAAGGCAAAAGGTTGCGAAAGAGTGGTCCGAGCTGAACGGCGTGGAGATCACACCGGAGATGATCAACTGTGTCGGATGCAGGATCGACGGCGTGAAAACACCTTACTGTGACTCGCTCTGTCCGATCCGCCGGTGCACTCTGGAGAGAGGCGTGGAGACCTGCGGGGCCTGCGCCGACATGAGCAGGTGCGAAAAGCTGGGCGTGATTACGGAAAACAACACCGACGCCCTGAAAAACCTGAAATCATGACAAGCATCACGCTGAATGGACCTTGAGCCAGTTATGATAGAATTGAAAGCTGTTTAAGCGGATAAGCTTCTTGACGCTTTTCAATTGAGACTTGCACCGGGACAGGAGGCGTATGCGTCTCACCCGATACGCAGTCTTGTCCAGGCGTATCGTCTTCGTTTCCTGTTGAGAACCGGGGGAATATATGATATACTGAAGGCAACACAAACCAAAGGATGCACGATATGGGAGAATCTTTGCGCGGGGACGTGTTTCGCTTCGTCCGAAAGAAGTATAAAAGCGAGATCGAATACCGTTGGCTCAGCGCTCCTAATTGCGCGGTCTTTCGCCATCAGGACAATCAGAAGTGGTACGGCCTTGTGATGGACATCCCGCGTTCAAAGCTTGGCCTCAGCGGGGAGGAGATCGTGGACGTTCTCAACGTGAAGCTGGACAGTCCTCTGCTGGTCGATCTGCTGTCGCGCGAGGACGGGTATTTTCCCGGCTACCATATGAACCACAGGAACTGGGTCTCCATCCTGCTCGACGGCACGGTCCCACTGGAAGAAATCTGTTCCTGGATCGACAGGAGCTTTCAGGCCACCGCCTCCGCCAAAAAGAAACAGGCGGCCCGTCCGCCGAAGGAGCGGCTGATCCCCTCCAAGCCAAGGTAAGGCGAGACAAACCTTTTCCTTAGTCGCATAATAAGCCGAGGCCGAACCGGGCCGAAGTCACGAAAACTATACCCGGAGGTATGATTGCAATGGTAAGAAAAATCGCAGCCGCATTCTTGTCGGTGGGAATCCTGATGTCCCTGTCCTGTCAGGCTTTCGCGCGGGAAAGACCGGAGGGCGATCCCGCCGTTATGCTGCCGGCACATGCGTATGCGCTGACCAGATCAGTGGAGGTTGAGGGCAGGCAGGGCGTCTGCGCCGAAAACGGAACTTACTGGGTGAGCGGCTCCGCCTCGCTGGCCAGGTACGATAAAGACTGGAATCTGGTTCTGAAAAACGATGAGCCCTTCAAGGGCTATGAACTGGAAGTCAATCACATCGCGGATATCGATGTATATGAGAATGAACTGTACATCGGCGCCGAGTATTTCATGGACGGCGTCGGGAAAAACATTCAGATCGCGGTCTACGACGGCGATACGCTGGAGCTCAAACGCACCTTCCCCTTTGAGGCGGAAAGCGGACAGCTGGAGTGCTCCGGGATCGTGGTGGACCCGGATACGAAATCGGTGTGGATGTGTTCCTGGGTCGGTGAAGAGAGCGGCCGATACCTCTACAGGTATGATCTGGAGACGGGCGCCTATCTCGGCAAGGTCCATCTGCAGATGCCGCCCCAGTGGCTGCAGGGCGTGGCTTACTATGACGGCTGCCTTTATATGACAGCGGACGACGGTACGGCAGACGATAACGAACCGGATCATCTTTACAGGACAAGAATCACCGACGGCAGCACCTTCTGCACCGTTACGCTGGAGCGGACATTTGACGACGTGACAAAGCAGGGCGAAATCGAAGGGCTGAGCTTTGACAAGGAAGCAAAGAGTCTCCTCCTTTTGTACAACAGGGGCGCGCGAATCGTCCTGGGCATGCCGAAAGGCTTTTATGACGGCTATGACCGGGAGATTTCCGAAGTGTTTATCTACAGCATTGACGACTAAAGGCGGCAGGGACAAGCCGGCATGGGCCCCTTTTGATTGGATTTATATACATTATAACAGAGTGCTCCGTTGATTCCATCAGGATCGCACAGTATCCCGCACCGGAACAACCGGACATGTCAAAACAAAAGCGCTTGCGATTCCGGGCGATTGTACTTCACCGACCGCGAGACCGTGGACAAGGTGGAGCGCATGAAGGTCTGCACCTGCCTCAACCCCCTGCACACCGCGCTGGCCGTGTTCGGCTGTCTGCTGGGCTTCAACAAGATTTACAAGGAGATGCAGGACAAGGACCTTCACAAGCTGGTGGAGACCATCGGCTACAAGGAGGGTCTGCCCGTTGTGACCGACCCCGGCATCATCAAGCCCAAAGACTTCATCGACGCGGTGGTGAACGTCCGCGTGCCGAACCCCTTCATGCCCGACATGCCGCAGCGCATCGCGATGGACACCTCGCAAAAGCTTCCCATCCGCTTCGGCGAGACGATCAAGGCTTACATGGCGTCCGACAAGCTGGACGTGAACGATCTCAAGCTCATTCCGCTGGTGCACGCGGGTTGGCTGCGCTACCTCATGGCAGTGGACGACGAGGGCAAGGCCTTTGAGCCGAGCTCCGACCCGCTGCTCGAGACCGCGCAGGGCTACGTCAAGGACTTCAAACTCGGCGAGAAGCCCGATACTGCGAAGCTCGAGGGCCTGCTGCACAACAAGGCCATCTTCGGCGTCGACCTGGTGGAGGCCGGACTTGCCGACAAGGTCTGCGATTACTTCGTTGAGCTCACCGCCGGTCCCGGCGCCGTGCGGGCGACCATGCACAAGAACGTGAACGGGTAAGCATGACCGAAAAAGCAGCGAGACGGTCTTGCTGTGCTTTGATATGGTGATAGCATCGGAGGGTGGGGGGTAAAAACCAGAGCAGAAATCTGGTAAATCCAGCTCGTAACAAAGATTGATCGAGCAACACGTCCTAAGATTAAAACCAGTCTATCACAGTACATGAAATGATAGACTGGTTTTAATAATTTTTGCTTGACAGGTAACATAACACTGGAAAATGCTGATTATGTAAATAGAATGTAAGGAAACTTATCCCCATCTCACTTTTCGGTGTAATGATGCGGAAGTTTTTTCTATTTTACAAACAAAAACCGCTGGAGTATAATGAACTCCAGCGACTACATACCTCTTATACAATCCCGGCATACTCGCTTA
>JBGUWL010000217.1:0-20079 GCA_045221075.1 Acutalibacteraceae bacterium | reverse complement strand
GACTTTACAACTCCTAACTCCTCACTCCTAACTCCTCACTCCTAACTCCTCACTCCTAGCTCCTCACTCCTAACTCCTCACTCCTAACTCCAAATTGCCCCAAAAAGACTTTAATCTTGACAAACACTCTGAAATCATTTATAATATTAACAGCTTAATTATTGGAGTAATCAACCGCTGGAGGTATAAAAAATGAATGTAATGTATGAAAACATCCCGATATTTGCAAGGATAGCGGAAGGCATCAAGGACGATATCCTCTCCGGCAAGATAAAAGAAGGCGAACAGCTCCCTTCCACCACGGTCATATCACGGGAATATGAAATAAACATCGCAACGGTCAACAAGGCGGTCAACATACTTGTACAGCAGGGCATCGCCTTCAAAAAGCGCGGCATAGGTATGTTCGTGTGCGACGGAGTTGTGGAAAAGCTGGTAAGCGAACGCCGCCAATCCTTCAAGCAGAACTATATTGTCGCCACCCTGCAGGAAGCAAAGCGCCTGCGCTATTCCATAGAGGACCTTCAGCGTATCGTTGCGGAGGTCTTTGAGGAAAACGAGGGCAAGACCGGAAGCGACGAATAATACAATGCATTTCCGGTTTGAAAAAGCCATGGGACAGCACCGACAAAACGACCAAAAGATTGCCGGGCTTTCCGGCAATTCTGCGGGTATTTTGATAGACTTTCTGCTGGACATCCGCAGGACCTATGATAAATGTTTTGGGGTCATCTGCAGGATTTAAGCGGAACTATTGCGGTTTTTTCGGGAAACTATCTGTGGGAATTTTGAGAGATTCTCTGCTGGACATCCGCAGGAATTTCGGTAACTTTTGCGGAGTTTTATCAACAGGACCGTTCTCAACCGTTCTCAATAATCCGGCATCAGAATAATCGCAAGAAAAAAAAGACAAAAATATGCCCCCTGTGGCAGTCTGTGGACTGTCATAGGGGGTGTTGTTTATTTGCCCGTCTTTACGTTAACTGTGTTTATCTGCGCTTTTTCTTTGCACCTGCAGTCAGTGCAATTGCCGCAGATGAACCCAGAGCAAGCAGTACAAGAGCAAGGGCGGTGCCGCCGCAGTCACCGGTTGCGGGTACGCTGCTGTCAGGAGACACCGAAGTTTTGCCGCTGTCGTCAGACCTGTTACTGCCGGCGTTATTGACGTCATTGCCGGTGACATCAGACTTGGAGTTGTCCGTTTTGGCGTTGTCTGTATTGGTGTCATCTATCTTGGTGTCATCTATCTTGGTGTCATCTGTCTTGGTGTCATCTGTCTTGGTGTTGTCAGACTTGTTATCATCCGGCTTTGTTATATCGGTATTGTTGTCGTCGTGCTTGGGATCAACCGGTTCGGGTTCCGGCTTGGGATCCGGCTCGGGCTCGGGCTCGGGCTCCGGCTCAGGTTCCGGCTCGGGTTCGGGTTCGGGCTCAGGCTCAGGTTCCGGCTCGGGCTCGGGCTCCGGCTCCGGCTCGGGCTTGGGCTCCGGCTCGGGCTCCGGCTCGGGCTCGGGCTCAGGCTCGGGTTCCGGTTCGGGCTGCGGCTTGGGCTCAGGTTTGGGCTCGGGCTCGGGTTCAGGCTTGGGCTTCACAGGCTCCGGTGTATCCTGTGGAGCGGGAGGCATTTCTTTGTAACTGCCCCGCACAAATCCCTGACCGGGATAGTTGACTCTCGTGTCTCCGAAGGCGTCGGTATCATAAGCTTCTTTATCGAAGGCCGCCTTCACACCGGTATTGATGTAGTTTTCTCCGTCTGTGGTGTACTGAAGCTCACCGTCAACCGACACAACATTCACCGTTGTTGAAAAATCATTCATTCTCGGTCTGAAACGGATCACGTTGCTGAAAGAGCCTTGTTCAGGAGTATCGTAATCATATTTGATGTATACCTCAAATTCTTCATCCTGTTCATAAACGTCAAATTCGCCGGCCCTGATGTTGTCGCCTGTTGAGTAATACATTTCGTCAGCATTCTGCATGGTGCAGGCGTATGCGCTGACGTTTCCGGAGAAGGCCTCCACATCCTCGCACCAGCCGGAATTTGTCAGAATACATCCGATCAGCACAGTCGATCCTTCGGAGCGGATAATGTACGCAGGATCGCCTGATGGGTATTCTTCATCATAAACAGGGTTTTGCATTTCGCTGCTGATGAAGCTTGAATATACTATACTCAGATCTCCCCCATTGTTCTCGATGGAGGAATTATCCGACTGCACATACATGAACATGGTATTGAGTATATCCACCTGTGCGCCGCCGATCATATACAGGGCTCCTCCGCGATTTGCCGCACAGCCCATAAAAAACGAGTCCCTGATATTTACGGTGCCGCCGTCGGTATATATGACGCCGCCTTCATCCGTGGCAATGCAGGAACCAAGCTTACAGTTGCTGATGTTGACCCTGCCGCCGTTATTCAGGATAAATACGCCTCCGGTACCTTTGGTATAGCTCACAGTCAGCCCGTTAAGGTTCAGCTCGCCCTCAGGAGTTACGATAAAGTAGTTTTCGGAACCGTATCTTTGTTTTTGATTGTTAAAACCGGAACAGTTTATTCCGAAGATATTTTTTTGACCGTCTTCACTGGTTTCGTAATAGGCGCCGTCAATTGTAACAGGAATGTCTATAACAAGAGGCTCATCCAGAGTAACGCTGTCATATTTCATGCTCTCTGCAAATGTTATTCTGTTATTTGCAACACCGCCGGATTTACAGAAATTATAGGCTTCTCTCAGGGAGGTCAGTCCGTCGCTGTCGTCAACAACGTCCTGTCCGGTAGTCACCACCGATGAACTCAGCTCTCCGAAGGTGACCGTTCCCAGGTCAACGAATTCAAGGGCAGTGACCCGGCCGTAAAGCTCCGTCTGCACTACCAGCATCACGGAACAGGGTCCGGTAAGAGGTTCATCTCCGTCCCATTTTACCCAATCTCCGTCCCTGATAGTGAGTTCCTTTTGATCGGAGGTCATGGTAAAGTATTCTGTTGCCGAATTTACGGTCTCATAGGTAGGAGTGAAGAAAGAGAAATAATAAGAGCCATGGGTCAATTCTATACTTTCGTCGGAAGCATTTCTGACAGTGAATACAAATTGTTCACCGTTGGCCAGATTGTCAGCATTATATTCCGCCTTTGAGAAGGTCTTGGGATTCTCCTCCGAATCCTCCGCTTCAATATAGGGACATATCAGCTTCTGAGGTTCGCTCATGACAAAACCGCTGATATCATTTCCCGACATAAACAGAAGGGCGTATCTTACCATACTGCCGTCGGACGAGAGTGTGACCCTTTCGGGGAAGGTCTCTGTCCTGTCTCCCGAATAATTGAAGGTCGTATTCCAATCACTCCATTTTCCCTTTTTATAATAGCTTACTACGGGATATACTTTGTCGTATGTCAGGGAGTCAAAGGACCCGTAGGTCAGATCGGCATATTCATAGATCTCATACTCTTCAAGCTCCGGTACGGAAGCCTTGAGATATGCGTCTGTCATACCCGGGTCGGGCTCGGTTACGGTGAAATCACAGGTGTATGTATCGTTTGTATAGTATGCCTCAACAATGCTTCTGTCGGTATTCAGCTCCAGCAGGGCATGGTAGCTTCCTGCGGGAAGACCGTCGAACCGTACTCCGTCCAGTCTCTTTCCGAATTTCAGCTCTTCTTCGTCGTCAATACTGTCCTTTCCGGTCTTCTCCTGAACGACATTGTCATCTTCATCAAGGACCGTGACCGTATATGTTATGTCTCCGGAATAACCGACCTGACCGAGATTTACTACATAGGGAGCTATGCATACGGGGTCGGACTCATAGAAGGTCGTCATCTTCGGCGCTATCGTTATCGTCTCATATTCCGTGTATAGCTCGATGGTACTGTCGTCAACAAAGGTCAGGGCGTCATTCACATAAAAATCGGTGGATGTGACTCTGTTCCTTGTGGCTGTGGGGTCCGTCTCCCTCCTGACGGTATCGTCACAGGGGCGGAGGGTGGTCAGCCCCATTATAACGAACTGCTGATAATTTACCATTACCCAGGAATCATACATTCCGGAATCAGCAGGCTCGAGATATTCAACGGACAGCACATTATCCGCTTCCCTGCGGTCACCTATAGTTTCGTGGGAATCGGAATCGGAAACAATGATCGCCTCATAGCGTTCCTTGCTGTCCTCGGGGCAGTTTTTGTCAATGATATATCCCCACAGAGAGATCGCATGACCTCCGCCCCACGCTTCATCACTAAGATCTATGGTTACTCCGTAACCGCTGCGCAGCTTTTCAAACACTTTCTCCATCTGCCGTACGGGATCTTCCGGATCGGGTTTTTGAAAAGAATAATATTCATACAGTAATTCGGCAGGATAGTCATTAAGAAAGCTGCCGCCGGGGTATTCTGAGGGATCGGAAAAAATATCATAGGTCCCGTTAAAGAACCAGTTATAAGCGGCATTTTCGGAGCCTCCAAGGGTGAACACCTCGGCAAAGGCATCGAAAATGTCGTCCTCCGTCTCAAATCCGGCCAATGCGCCCCAGCCGGTATAGTAAAGAATATTTGACGAGGAGGCTGCCCAGCACAGAAGATCGTCGGAATCCTGCACAATAGTCTTTTCCGCATCTATTATTTTCAGATCGGTAATTTCAAGAGGTTCACCCTTCTTATATTTTTCAACTATAGTTGACTGGATATCCGCAAGGGATCCGGCCGAAAGACCTGTGATAAAAACCTGCTTGTTCTGATCAGGCAGATCAAAGGTAATGGAATAGTGGCTGTTCTGCTGCTCCTGAACGGTATCGGGAAGAAGCGAAGCAGAAAGCAGAACGTCTCCGTCACTGTAGACCTGATAGCTTTCGATCTCGTTATCCTCGGGATGATCGGTCAACAGCCTCTGACCGGGAATACCCCTTATGACCCTTACCCGACCGTCGGTAAGACCGACTATGGAGTAAATGTCTGTTTCCCTTGTTTCTTCCGCAGCCTCAGCGGGTCCTTCGTCCTGCAGAAGTCCTGCAGCGGCCGCTGGCAGTGAGGAAAATGTCAGCGGAAGGGCAAGCAGGGCAGCAAGCAGTGTTTTTTTGATAGATCTCAATGTCATCGCCTCTTTTGTAATTATTTGCAGTATCATAAAAAATTCCTATTTCACCCATAATATCACAATATCATAAAACCAATATCATGTCAAGCCGGTCATTGAGCGAACGAAGCGAGCGTTTCTCTTGCTTCCGGAGGTTCATTGTCCTGGACCTTTATTGGTTCTAAAATGCTTTGTTTTAGTTCAATTGTATTAATATTGTTGACATAACAGCAACATCGTAATACAATATATACATAAAATGGTAGTGTTGTATCTGCTATTCCGGCGTCAATATTGACGTCATGGATCGACGCTGAAACCGGGACCCGGGCGGCTGAGATTATCTCCTCCGTATCATGATTTTTTGTCTGGAGTGAAGATGACATCATGACGGCATTGAAAAAGCTGTTTCATCATATCCCTGGCTGAGGTATCAATGTCAAAAAACCGTCCGAAAAACAGACCGGCACTCCGCCCGAGCGTTTCTGCGGGGTATTGCCCTGTCGGTTATTTATGATCGGAACGCCGCTGTTTATCAGGCTGTTCGGCGTTCAAAGAGGTGCATTGATGAATATAAAGGTTTATACTGCCGATGTGAGCGCGCTGGAAAACAAGGCGCTGTTCACGCGCCTGTACAACGGTGTTTCGGCGGAAAGAAGAGCAAAGACCGACCGCATGGTTTTCGGAAAGGACAAGAGACTGTCCCTTGGGGCAGGCGCACTGCTGGAAGCCGCTCTTGCGGCGGAGGGAGTAACGGATCTCACCTTCACCACAGAGCATAACAAAAAGCCCCGCCTTGCAAACAGGAACGACATTTCATTCAATATTTCCCACTCAGGCACAAAGGTCATGTGCGCGGTGTCGGACCGGGATATAGGGTGCGATGTGGAACGGATAACCGATATCGATATGGAGATCGCAAGGCGTTTTTTCTTCAATGAAGAGTATGTATCACTGATGAACTGCGCTGACAAAAGCGAAAGGAACGATCTGTTTTTCCGGTACTGGACGCTGAAAGAAAGCTTTATGAAGGTCACGGGACTGGGGTTCAGACTGGCGCTGGATGATTTCTGCATAATACTGGGGGAAAACGATATTGCCGTAAGACAGTCCGTTGACGGAAGAAGATATTGTTTCCGTGAGTATTTTCAGGATGACGGGTACAGATACGCCGTATGCAGCGCGGGGGATCCGCTGTTCCCGCCGGATATGATCAGGTTCGACTTTGCATCCGGATCTGTTTTTCGGAACAGTCATTAAAGCCGCCGTAAAAATCAAAAAGCAGGGGTGTATTCTATGTTAAAAAGTATCTTTGACACGAAAGAGGTCAACACAGGCAGACAAAGAGAATTCGACTATCTCAAAGGCATCCTGATGGTGCTGATATTCATTATCCATGCTTTTCAGGGCACACTCTCTCCCAAGGACGATGTGATGAGGACAATTTACATATTCAACTCCATGTCCGGAGCGGCAGTCTTTATCTTTGTACTGGGATTCGGCTCTACCTATTCCCGCAGCGCCTCCCCCGCCGCATTTGCCAAGAGCGGCGTAAAGTTCGTTATCTATCAGTATCTGAACAACCTGGCGTACCTGGCGGCGTATCTGCTGCCCCTGCCTTTCTTGATCGGTACCCTGTCCCAGGAATCTCTTGACACAGTGAACCTTGGAATAGAGATCTATGGACAGTACACGAACATCTTCTTCATTTCCGGTATTATCTATCTGATACTTGCGCTGCTGAAAAAGCTGAAAGCTCATACTCTTGTGTATGTTATTCTGGGGATAGCCGTTTCGGCCGCTGCTCCCTTTGTTTACGGCAAGGCGCCGGATATTCCCGTTCTGGGATATATTATCAAGCTTATGATAGGTGAAGCGAACTTCGTTTCCTTCACGCCCCTGTATTTCCTTTCCTATGCGCTTTTCGGCGTGGCATTCGGAAGGATATTCCGCAGGGTGAAGGACAAAAAGAAATTCTACCTGTGTCTGCTTCCGGTCTGCCTTGTGATCGCCGTGGTATGGTGGGGCATATTCTTTATTCAGTACGGGTTCGACCTCACATATCTTTACAGCGTGGTAAACGTAACATATACCCATCCTGATCTGTGGCACATTGTTGCAAGCATGGCCCATATCCTTCTTATGGCCTGCGTCATATTCTTTGTCATCGATCCTTCTCCAAAGGTTCAGCCGAAGAACATCATTTCAAAGCAGCTTCTCTATTACAACAGGCATATTTCAAAATACTATGCCCTTCATATGCTTACATACCTGTTTGTTTCGGCGCTGCATTCCTATGCGCCCTTTGAAAGCTGGCACTGCTGGCTCCTTACCGTACTCTGCATGATAACCACGGAGATCATGGTAAGAGGCTACAACAAAGTCTATGATACCGTCAAAGCGAAACGCGCCGCTAAAAAGCAAAGCAAAAAAGCATAGTACCCGAAGCGGCTGCTTCATTCCCCAAAAAACTATAACAATGCATATAAACCGAAGGAGGACAAAAAATGAGCTTATTGACCAAACGTCTTGTTCAGGTGTTTGAAAGCCACCGTGAAAAGACAATGATCGCCGAGAATTATTCCGGACGCAGTCTGACCGGCGGAGAGCTTCTTGCTCTGACCGGAAGGATCGCCGCCGCGCTGAAAGCCAAAGGTGCCGGACGGGGAGCCATCGTTCCCATCGTACTGCCCCGCTGCATAGATTATGTGGCGGCGGAGATAGGCGCCCTCAGAGCCGGCTGCGGTTATGCGCCGCTGCTGCCCGAATATCCCCGGGACCGTATCGACTACATAATAAAGGACTGTCAGGCTCCTGTGGTGATAGACGAGGACTTCATCCGTGAGGCAGTGACCTATGAGCCGGCAGAGGACCTTCCGGAGACTGAAGATGACGATATCTCCTATCTGATATACACCTCCGGCTCCACAGGCAACCCGAAGGGTGTTATCCATACTCACCGCTCCTTCTATGAATCTCTGGAGAGAGATCAGGTAATGTGCCCCATGCGAGAGGACGACAGGACCCTGGGACTTGTCAGCTTCAGCTTTGCATGGTCTGTGGCCGAGGTATACGATACCCTTATTGCCGGCGCTCAGCTCATTATACTGAACACTGAGGAAAGAAAAGACCTGAAATACGTCAGGAACGCCATCCGTGAAAACGGGATAACCATAATGTATATAAATCCCAATATGCTGAAGCGCCTGGATATTCACGATTCGACTCTCAGGGTGGTAAAGACCGCCGGTGAAAGACTTGCAAATTTCTATACGGATGAATATGAGATAGTAAATATCTACGGTACGTCGGAGACCTACTGCGCCCTTGCCTTCCGGCTGGACAAGGCCTATGACAACACACCCATCGGCAAAGCATACCACAACTGCCGCGTGGTACTTCTGGACGACAGCGGAAACGAAGTCCCCCAGGGTGAGGAAGGCGAGATCTGTATCTGCGGACATCTGGCAAAGGGCTATCGAAACCTTCCGGAACAGACCGCAAAGGTATTTGAGAAGGACCGCTTCTCCGATGACGACACCAGTGTTCTCTACCATACCAGCGATATGGGCAGACTGCTTCCCGACGGCAGCGTTCTTTATGTGAACCGCAAGGACTGGATGGTAAAGATAAACGGTCAGCGAGTTGAGACGGGAGAGATCGAAGTAAGAATTGTCACCGACCATCCCGAAGTGGAAGCGGCAGTGGTAAAGGCCTTTGAAAACGAATACGGACTTACATATCTTGCGGCCTACTATCAGGTCAAAAAGGGTATGTCCGTTTCCTCGGAGGAGATCGAGACCTCTCTGCGTCAGAAGCTGCCGGACTACATGATACCCCGCTTCTTTGTGGAGGTAGAGACCTTCCCGCTGAACGCCAACGGAAAGCTTGACAGGAAGGCGATACAGCCGCCTATGGCAGCTTCCTTCAAGGAAGAATACGCCGCTCCCGTAACGGAATATGAAAAGCTGCTCTGCGCCGCCTTTGAAAAGCTGCTCAAGTGCGGACAGGTGGGAATAAACGACAACTTTTTCTCCCTGGGCGGAGACTCTCTGCTTGCCATGAGCCTGCAGGCGGAATGCGGTATTTCCGCGCTTTCGTCAGAGATGATATTTGCCGGAAAGACCCCCAAGGAGATAGGAGCAAGACTGGAACAGGCGGAGTCTGCCGGCACAGCGGAAACCGAAAAGCTCACAGAATACCCCCTGAATCCCTTTGAAACCGGTATGTACCTTGAAACAAAGCTCAGTCCCGACTCCAAGATGTACAACATGATAGGATACTATGAGGTGGGAGGAGCTTCGGCAGAACAGGTAAAGGACGCCGTCCTGGAGATATTCCGCAGCCATGAGGCCTTCCACTCCGTCTATCGTGAAAAGGACGGCAGACTGATGAGAGTGCTGGTGGATGAACTGCCATCAGTTACCATTGAGAAAACCGATGATCTCAGCGCCGTCCGTGAGCTTGCAGAAGCTCTTGACAAGCCCTATGACCTTTCGGGAGGCATACCTGTCAGAGCCGTGATCTATACGGACGGAACAAGCAGTGTGCTTGCCCTGCTATATCATCACATCATGTTTGACGGCGGCAGCGACGTTCTTTTCGGAAACGAGTTATTTGCCCGTCTTACCGGAAAAGCGCCCCTTAAGGACGGCTTTGATCTTGGCGGCGCATCTCAGGCAGATAAAGAACCGGAATACAGTAAAGGTCTTGAAAAATACAAGGCTCTGTTTGCTGACGGTGTGCCGGTCACGGAGCTTCCTCTTAAAGCCGCCCGTCCCAAGGTACACCCGGAGTCCGACACCGACCGGTATTTTGCAATAAAGGGCGATCTGCTGCAGGATCTGAAACAGGCTGCCCGCCGGAGATCGGTCACCGCCTTTGACCTTCTGCTGTCAGCATATTCCATGACGGCGGCAAAATACACCGCATCCGACGACATCGTAATAAGCGTTCCCGTCAACACTCGTGACGGCAGGACCCACAACACCATCGGAATGTTCGTCAATACCGCCCTTGTGCGGCTGAGACCCCTCCGCAGCAAAAAGGCCGACGATTATATCAGTGAAGTAAAGCAGGCCGTTTCCGAATATATAAAGGAAAGCTCCTGTCCCTTCGACCGTCTTGTGGCGGCATTTGCAAAGGACAGAGACGCTTCCCGCAGTCTGCTGTCAGATCTGGGCATCAACTATGTTCCCCTCCAGACCGCTTTTGAAGAAAACGGCGTAACTCTCAACACCTCCTATCGCCTGCAGCCCTCAGGCAAGGACATTAACCTTGTCATGCAAGTAAAGGAACAGGGTATCGACTGCTATCTGCAGTATTCAGGGGAGCTGTTTGACGATGAAGTCATAGGCAACTTTATAGACCAGTTCCTGAGGACCGCCGAGAGACTCTGTGACGAAGAGACCCTGACCGTCGGTCAGGCCCTTGCCCTGCCCTCACTGCAGAAAAAGGCGCTGAAAAAATTCTCGGTCACCCGCAGCGGAGACATCCCCGTAAAGCTGCTGCATAAGCTCTTTGAGCAGAGCGCAGAGGAGAATCCGGACAAGACCGCCCTCATTGCAAAGGACAGGACCCTCACATACAAAGAGCTGAACGAAAGCTCAAATACAGTTGCCAATAAGCTGATAGACAGCGGTATAAAAACAGGCGACAGTATAGTTCTGCTTCTTCCCAGGGAAAGCTGCTTCTTCTCCTGTATGTTCGGCGTGAACAAGGCGGGAGCGGCATTCATTCCCTGCGACCCCCAGTATCCTGCCGACCGTATCCGCTCCATAATCGAGGACAGCGGCGCTTCGTATATCATCACCACAAAGGACAAGCTTCCGGACTACGCCGGATACAATGTGACAGACGTAAATGAAATAATGTCCGGCGACAACACCTCTCAGCCGGATGTACCCATGACCGGCGAAGAGCTGGCCTACATGATCTATACCTCCGGCTCTACGGGAAAGCCCAAGGGCGTTATGCTGCGGCACATCGGTATCTGCAATTACCTTATGCCCCATCCGGCAAACACCCACATATATTATCTGAAAAACAACATAAACACCTATCTTTCGGTTACCACGGTTTCCTTTGATATGTCCTTCAAGGAGCACACCGCAGCCCTCTGTAACGGCAAGACCCTTGTATTTGCCTCTGAGGAGGAGATGAACGACCCGAGAGCCCTTGCAGAGCTTATGAAGAAATACGGCGTTGACTGTATGAACGCCACACCCTCACGTCTGCAGCAGTACATGGAGTACAAGCCTTTCAGAGCCGAGCTTGCAAAGTGCAAGCTTGTCATGTCCGGCGGCGAAGGCTATCCCATGTCTCTCAGGGACGCTATAAAGGCCTGCTCCGATAAGATAAAGATCGTCAACACCTACGGTCCCACGGAGATCACCGTCTCCTGCAACGCCGCAGACCTGACGGATGCCGACTATGTTACCATCGGCAGACCTCTGTTCAACTACAGTGAATTCATCGTTGACAAATACGGGGCCCTTGCACCCTTCGGCGTTATAGGAGAGCTTTATGTAGGCGGACCGGGCGTTGCTGTGGGTTACCGCAATCTGCCCGAAAAGACGGCGGAGGCCTTTGTTGAGTTCGACGGTCAGAGAATGTACCGCACCGGCGATTATGCAAAATTCGACAGGGACGGAAATGTATTTATCCTGGGCAGACTTGACAGTCAGGTGAAGCTCAGAGGACTGCGCATCGAGCTTTCGGAGATCGAGGAGCTTATCGCTTCCCAGACCCACATTAAGAAGGCTGCCGTTGTGATACGGAAAATAGGCGGACAGGACAACCTCTGCGCATACTTTACCGCCGATACTGACATCGACGTTGACCGGCTGCGTGACGAGCTGAAAAAGCATCTGACCCATTACATGGTTCCCACAGCATATATGCAGATGGAGGAAATGCCCGTTACCGCAAACGGCAAGACCGACACAAAGCGTCTGCCCGAACCGGCGGCTGCAGAACAGAGCGTCACTCCCCCGCAAAACGAAATGCAGCAGCGCATTTTTGATATTGCCTGTGAGGTTCTCGGCAGCGGCGAATTCGGAATTGAGACGGAGTTGTTTGCGGCGGGTCTCACCTCTCTTAACAGTGTAGGCTTCTGCATAAAGCTCAGTGACGCTTTCGGCGTGAACATACAGATACGCGACCTGCGGGACAACGATACCATCGAAAAGCTGGAGCGGTTCATCGGTTCTCTCGCTTCTGACACACCGGAAGAGTTTGAGATATTCGACGAATATGCCGTCACCCAGACACAGGAGGGCATTTTCTTCGAGACCACGTCCCACCCCGACAGCACCATCTACAATATCCCCACACTTCTCAGACTCGGTGACGGAATCGACCTGTCAAAGCTGAAGTCGGCAATTGCTGCGGCAGTCAATGCCCATCCCTATCTGATGACAAGAATGTTCATAAACAAAAAGGGCGAGATCAGACAGAAGAGGTCCGGCAGAGAGTTTGACGAAAGGGAGATCCGGGAGCTTACGGCAGATTCAATAGAAGCAATAAAGGACGGCCTTGTCACACCCTTTGATATCGAAAACGAAAAGCTGTACCGCTTTGAAATTATTACCGCCGACAGCGGGAACTATCTGTTCTTTGACATACACCATATCGTATTTGACGGCGAATCCAAAAAGATACTCCTCCGTGACATCACCTCGGCATACAGCGGCGAAACTCTCACTCCGGAAAAATACAGCGGATATGAAGCGGCTCTTGCGGAAGAAAAGCTCCGTGCCGGCTCGCATTACGATGCTTCAAAGAAGTATTACACCGATCTCTTTGACGGAGTGGAAAGCGACTGTCTTCCCATCAGTGATATTCTTTCCGAGGATCAGCAGAGAGACAGCGGTGTGCTGAACATAAACGGCAGGGACGGTATCGCCCGTATTATAAGGGATTACTGCGCTAAAAACAATGTCAGCGAAAATGCCTTCTGTACCGCAGTGTTCGGATGGCTGCTGGGCAAATACTGCGGCAGAGAAGAAGACGCCGTATTCACCACCGTCAACAACGGCAGGAACGACCCCCGGTTCAGGGACAGCGTTTCCATGTTTGTCCGTACATATCCCGTACTCTGCAAGCTTGATGCAGCGCCGGTGTCGGACTATATAAGACAGACAGGCCGGCAGCTTGCGGACAGTCTGCAGTATGACGTATATTCCTTTGCGGAGATCAGCCATGACCTTGGAATTACCGCCGACGTGCTGTTCGTATATCAGGGCGCTGTGGCCGAAGGAAACACCTTTGATTTCTGCGGCGAAGAGGCCGAAAACGTGCCTCTTGTATTCAGCGAAGAAAAAGCAAAGCTTGAATTCATCATCTATCCCGACGGCGACAGACTCAGCTACCACCTTTCCTACGATCCCGACACCTACACCGAGGGCTTCATGTCGGATATGCTGAGGACCTATGAACGTGCCCTGAAGGAGTTTGCGGAGAAAGAAAGCACCGCCGACATCCGGCTTGTTGACAGCGAAACCGAAGCGGAGCTTGAAGAAGTCAACCGCATAGATCACGACTATGAGGTCACGGATATTGTCACCCTCTTCCGCCGTCAGGCAGAGCGGGTTCCGGACAATATCGCCGTTGTATACCTGGACCGCACCTATACATACAGAGAGACCGACCGTATCACGGAAAACATCGGCGCCTTCCTGCAGAGCAAGGGATTGGGAAAAAATCAGGTGGTCTCCGTCCTGATACCCAGATGTGAGTATATGCCCATCGCCGCATTGGGTATACTGAAATCCGGAGCCGGATATCAGCCCCTGGATCCTACCTATCCCCCGGAGCGGCTGGAATTCATGATAAAGGATGCGAACTCAAAATATCTTATCGCCGACCGCTCACTGATGGACAGGCTGCCGAACTATAACGGTCCTGTTCTGTACACGGACGAGATACCGGCTCTTCCGGATGCAGAAAAGATACCCACAAATCCCGATCCGGAGGACCTGTTCATAATGCTGTACACCTCCGGCTCCACAGGAGTTCCCAAGGGAGTTATGATGGAGCACCATAATCTCTGCGCCTTCTGCAGTATGTACATAAGAGAGCAGGGATTTAACGAGAACTTCCGCGCTTCGGCTTATGCAAGCTACGGATTTGACGCTCACATGATAGACATGTATCCCGTGCTGCTCTCGGGAGGTCAGCTTCATATCATAGACGAAGAGATCCGTCTTGATCTTATCGCCATAAAGGACTATTTCAACAAAAACAGGATAGATCACGCCTTCATGACAACACAGGTTGGCAGACAGTACGCCGATCTGTTCCCGGATGCGGATTATCCCCGTATCCTTATTGTGGGCGGAGAAAAGCTTGTGCCTGTGGCCGCTCCCGGGTTCCGCTTCCTCAACGCCTACGGACCCACTGAATGTACCATCTGTACCCATATATACACCGTTGACAAGCTCTACAAAAGGGTACCCCTGGGCCGGCAGAACTGCAATATGAGGCAGTATGTGGTGGACAAGGATCTGAACCGCCTGCCCTTCGGTATGCCCGGAGAGCTTGTAGTTGCGGGTCATCAGGTCAGCAGAGGATATCTGAACCGTCCCGAAAAGAATGCGGAGGTATTCATCAGAAATCCCTTCTCGGATGAACCCGGTTATGAACACGCCTACCGCACAGGAGACATAGTGCGTATCCTCAGGGGCGGCACTATGGACTTTATCGGAAGAAATGACGGTCAGGTCAAGATAAGAGGCTTCCGTATCGAGCTGACTGAGGTCGAGGGAATCATCCGTAAATTCCCCGGCATAAAGGACGCCACTGTACAGGCCTTTGAAGAAACCGGCGGCGGAAAGTATATTGCGGCCTATGTGGTTTCGGACGAGCCTGTGGACGTTGATGCCCTTGCCGAATTCATAAAGCGTGACAAGCCCGCCTATATGGTGCCTGCCGTGACCATGCAGATAGACCGCATACCCCTCAACCAGAACCAGAAGGTCAATAAGCGCGCTCTGCCCAAGCCGGTGAAAAAGGCCGAAGACACCGTACCTCCTCAGAACGAAGTGCAGAAAAAGATATTCGACTGCATTGCGGAGGTCATCGGCACCGCCGCCTTCGGTATCACCAACGATATATTTGACGCCGGCCTTACTTCTATCGGAGCCATCAAGCTCAACGTCATGCTGTCAAACGCTTTTGACGTACCCGTCACCATCAAAGACCTCAGAGAGCACAACACCGTGCAGTCCCTTGAGACCTTCTTCGCTCAGAGTGAGAAGGCGGAGACCTTTGATCTGCTGCCGGACTATCCCATAACCCAGACCCAGAACGGTATTTTTATCGAGTGCGTGGCTCATCCCGACTCTACCACATATAACATACCCTTCCTGTTCAGACTATCCGAAACGGTTGACCCTGTAAAGCTCAGAGAAGCTGCGGAAGCCATGATAAACGCTCACCCCTATCTCAAGACGGAGCTGTTCCTCAACGACAGCGGCGACATCCGCGCAAAGAGGAACGATGACGCACAGCCGGTGGTCGAGCTGATAGACACCGACACATTACCCGAAAACATGGTACAGCCCTTTGAGCTTATGAACAGCAGGCTCTACCGGGTGAAGATCTACAGGACCAAGGGTACGAACTATCTCTTCCTTGAATTCCATCATATCATCTGCGACGGCACCAGCGAGGCCGTTATGATCGAGGACATCAACTCAGCCTACGGCGGCGAAGCTCTCACCACCGAAAGCTACACGGGCTTTGAAGCAGCCCTTGCGGAAGAAAAAGCCCGCAAGAGCGAGGCCTATGACAAAGCAAAGGCTTACTATGACAGGATATTCAGCGGCGCGGATTCCGACTTCCTGCCCTCAAGAGACGTAAACGAAGATGAGCCCTCCTCCAACAACTTCAAGATACCCTCCGTACTTGACATTGCCCCGGTAAAGGCATGGTGCGAAAAGAACGGCGTCACACTCAACGCCTTCTTCAACGCCGTATTCGCCTTTGTCCTTGCAAAGTACAACTACAAGACCGAAGCGGTATATACCACCATCTATAACGGCAGAAACGATTCCCGTCTTGCCCGCGCGGTCACCATGCTGGTAAAGACCTTCCCGGTATACTGCGCTCTTGACGGTGACGTAAGGATCGCCGACCTGGTAAAAGAGACCGGCGAACAGCTCATAGGCAGCATGGAAAACGACATATATTCCTTTGCCGAGATTTCCCGGGCCTATGACATTCCCGCAGACGTGATGTTCGCTTATCAGGGCGAGGGCTTCTCCTTTACAAAGATAGGAAACGCCCGGGCGGAAATGATACCTCTGGCCCTCAGCGACGCAAAAGCTCCCCTTAATATCAATATTGCGATAAGAAAGGGCAAGTTGCTCTTTGCTTGCGATTACCGTTCGGACCGTTATTCCGAAGCCTTCATGCGGGGATTTGTGGCCTGCATGGAAAAGACGGCGGAGCAGTTTGTCACAAAGGATAAGCTCAGAGAAGTATCCGTCATGACAAAGAACGCCGCAAAGCTCATTGACGGCTTTAACGCTACCGAGGTAAAGATCCCCTATACCACCTGCAACAAGCTCTTTGAAGCTCAGGTAAAGAAACATCCCGACAAGACCGCCGTTATTTCAGGCGGCGAAAAACTCACCTATACCCAGCTCAACGAAAACGCAAACCGTGTTGCCCACAGCCTGATAGACGGCGGAGTACAGGTGGACGAGATGGTGGGCGTAATGATGCCGAGAACGGTATGGGCCTACGCCGCCCGTGAAGGCATCCTGAAAGCCGGCGGAGCCTTCATGCCCCTGGCACCCGACTATCCCGACGACCGTGTTTCATATATCATCGAAAACTCCGGCGCAAAGAACCTTGTGACCACTGCGGCTCTTGCTAAGGAAAGAAAGACTCTCTTTGATGCTGCCGGAGTTACCGTACACGTTATGGAGGATATGCTCGGCAGCGAAAAGACGGAGGATCCGGACACCGGAGTAAAACCCGAGAACCTGTGCTACTGTATTTACACCTCAGGCTCCACAGGAAAGCCCAAGGGCGTTATGATCGAGCACCATTCCCTGGTCAACTTCATCCATCATGACCCCATCAACGTCCAGTCCTGCGAGTTCGTGGATAATATGACCGTATCCCTTGCCCTTGCCGCCCTGACCTTTGACGTATCGGTGCTTGAAGAAAGCCTGGGTCTGTATCACGGCGGAACCGTGGCAATGGCAACCGATGACGAGATAAACAACCCCGTTCTCCTTGCGGAAATGATGAAGAAAAACGGCGTTGACGTTATGAAGTGCACACCCTCCTATATGAACAATATGCTGGATGTTCCCCAGGTGGCAAAGGTGCTCTGTCAGATGAAGGCCATCGACATCGGCGCAGAGGCCTTCCCTGCCCCGCTCTATGACAAGATGCGCCGGGCAGGCATCACCGCAAAGATACACAACGGCTACGGTCCCACGGAAGCCACCATCACCACATCCATAGATTATCTTACCTCAAACAAGATAACCATAGGCAAGCCGCTGTGCAACACAAAGGTCGTAATGCTCGACAAGTTTGACCATGAGCTGCCGGCTGATGTACCCGGCGAGCTGACTATCCTGGGCGAATGTGTGGGCAGAGGATACGTTGCCAACGAGAAGCTGAACAGCGAGAAATTCATAACCTACAAGGGACTGCCCGCCTACCGCAGCGGCGACCTGGCGCGCTGGGGCAAGGACGGAAAGATATACTTCATGGGCAGAATGGACAATCAGGTAAAGCTGAGAGGTCTGCGCATCGAGCTGGACGAGATAGAAAACGTGATGAACTCCTATCCCGCCGTAACACGCTCTGTCGTTATCGTCAAGGACAGCGAGCAGACAGGTCAGTATCTCTGCGCATACTTTGCCGCCGGCGTCAGGGTCGATACCAACGACCTTGCCTCCCACATGGGCAAGAGCCTTGCAAAGTATATGATACCCTCAGTATTCGTACAGCTTGACGCTATCCCCCTCACCGCAAACGGCAAGGTAGACAAAAAGGCTCTGCCGGAGCCTGTTGTAGAAGCCGAAGAGCGTGGCTATGTGGCTCCCGTAACGGACCTCCAGAAAAAGCTCTGTTCTATCTTTGCATACGCTCTCGGAACGGACAGGGTAAGCATTACCGACAACTTCTTTGAGATAGGCGGAACATCCCTCACGGCTTCAAAGATCGCCATGAAGGCCATGATGGAAAAGCTGCCCATAGTCTTCAAGGATATTTTCGACTATCCCACAGTGGAAATGATGGAGAAGTTCATAAACGGCAAGCTTCAGACCACCCCCGAAGCAAAGAAGGAGCTGAAGCTCACCGAGAGCAATGCACTCTCAAATAATACGCCTCAGTATATTACCGATGAAGTCAGGGAAAACACTGTTGACACCGGAGACATCCTGCTCACGGGAGCTACCGGCTTCCTCGGCATCCATGTTCTCAAATGCCTGCTTGACACCACCGACAAGACCATATACTGCCTGCTGCGGGCAAACAGCGACACTGCGGAAAACAGGCTCAAGAATATACTCATGTATTATTTTGACGACCCCATGGAGAAGCTGTTCGGCAGCCGTATACAGGTCATCAAGGGTGACATTACCGACAGAGAGCTTATCATGACTCTCGGCGAATACGACTTTTGCACGGTCATCAACTGCGCCGCCTGCGTAAAGCATTTTGTACAGGACGACACCCTTGACCGCATCAACTGGCACGGCGTTGAAAATCTTATCGCCCTCTGCACTAAAACAAAGCGCCGTCTTGTTCAGGTCTCCACGGTAAGCATTGCCGGAACAGGAACCGCGGAGCAGTTCGGCACGGACAGAAAGATATATGAGAACGAGCTGTACTTCGGTCAGAATCTTGACAACAAATACGCCAACACGAAATTCAAGGCGGAGCAGGTACTGCTCAAGGCCGTTGAGGACGACGGACTGGACGGTATGATAGTCAGGGTAGGAAACCTTATGAGCCGCTACAGCGACGGCGAATTCCAGATCAACTTCGTCACCAACAATTTCATGCGCAGCATGAGGGCCTATGCAAGACTGGGAATGATACCCGTTGCCGCCCTTGACAGACCTGTTGAATTCTCCCCCATCGACTGTACCGCACAGGCGGTAGTCACCCTTTCCACCACCGAAAAGAAATTCACGGTGTTCCATGCGACCAACGGTCATCGTGTTCAGATGGGTGATGTCATTGAGGCGATGAACAGGATAGGCGTACCTGTCAGGACCGTCAGCACCAGGGAATTCCAGGAAGCATTCAATGCGGCTCTCTCCGATGAAAAGATGAACGAGATCATGTCTCCCCTCATTTCCTACAGGGCCTCTGAGGGTGAAGCGGCGCAGTACTTCATCGGACATGACAACACCTTCACCACAAAGATGCTCTATCAGCTGGGCTTCAAGTGGCCTATCATCAACGAGGATTACCTTGCCAACGCCTTCATGGCTCTTGAGGGCTTTGGGTTCTTTACGGAGGATTGATAAATGGTTCGGAACGACTATCTGATAAAACGCAAATTCAACAGCTATCTGATACCCGGTGTACTGATGACCATAGCCATGCAGCTTGGCAATATAGTGGACAGTATACTTGTCAGTATGTTCATTGACATTGACGGTCTGACCGCCATCTCCCTGAGTATGCCCGCCCTGTGCTTTATGCAGATGTTCGGGTTTATGATAGGCGTAGGCGGCGCGATAACCATTTCCGTCAAACTGGGCAAGCGTCAGATCAAGGAGGCATCCGGGGTATTCTCCGTGTGTGTTATAGCGGTAGCAGCAGTATCCCTGCTGTTCACCGCCCTCTCCTTCTTCATAACAAAGCCGCTGACCATGTTCCTTGCCTCCACTCCTGAACTTCAGGCGCTGCTGGAACCCTACCTGTTCATCTTCATTTGCTTTATACCGGCGCTAAATATCTGTCTGGTGCTGGCAAATATGATGACGGTAGACAACAACCCCAAACTTGGCGCCGCTGCATT
>JBGUWL010000216.1:0-6416 GCA_045221075.1 Acutalibacteraceae bacterium | reverse complement strand
CAATAAATCAGCTATTTCAGCATCCGTTAATTCCAAAAAATACTTATACTGAAGAATGTCTCTTGTACTTTGCGGCAACTGTGAAAAAGCTTCCTGCACCTGTTCATATTTCAAGTTCAACAAGACTTTTTCTTCAACTGAAATCTCCGTATCCGGATAATCGAAAAAATATTGTTCATTATCAATACTACCGATCGTATGCTTTTTTTGAGTTTCCCTCCGTTTCAGGAAGTTAATACATCTCCTTCTAATGCACATAACAAGATAGGAGGGCAAAACGCAACATTCCAGTGCGCGAAATTTATTGATATGATCACAAATGTATATCATGAATTCTTGAACGATATCTTCTGCATCGTGCGCATTGTGCACAATACTATCAGCCTCTTTATAGAGCTTATGATAGTGTTGCTGGTAAACGTCCACTAAAAATGCACGATCATCTTCGGATTCAATTGTCTGGAGTAGAAGTAGCAGCATTTATGATCCTTTCTTCGAGGAATTATATCATAATTCTATGAAAATTCAATTCTTTCACATGTGAATTCTTAGTCTTTGCTTTTATCAATAATAGACGAATCGTTGGCTTTTGTTGTGACATTATTAAAGACACCTCAGGACACAGTTTTTCCCTTCGGTGAAAAAATATATTTTACACTAGTTTGATCCCATACATATCTATTGCAATTTGCATGGAAAGGTAATAATGCTTATAAACAAATTAAGCAATAAAATCTTCATTTGCACCTTGACAAATGACGCAGCATTGGATTTTGCTGGCATTTGCCGCAAAATCCGTTCGTAAGGGTGTCCCCTTAAACCCCGATATAACTCCTTTGCAGGATTCGACAATGAGTGTTGCAATGCCGCTCTCCTTTTTCATTTAGACAATCCTCAAAAATAGCTTGAAGCAACACAGAACAAAAAACCAAAAAATTTTAGATGTAACTATTGACATTACAACAAGGATGTGCTATATTGCATCCAGATGAAATCACGACGGTTACATCAAATATCTTTCAGGAGGTCACTACCATGACAAACATCGAAAAAGCCCTTACTCTGATCAACTGCTTCGTTACCGGCGACACCGAGACCGCGAAGGAACTTCTGGCTCCCGGCTATATCCAGCACAACCTAGCCTACGGCACCGGTGCGGATGCATTTGTCGGCAGCGTTGCCTATCTTGGCTCCGCTCCTGTGAAGACCACAGTTAACAACATCCGCGCCTACGAGGACGGCGACAAGGTATTCCTGCAGACCGTTTACAACTTCGCAGGTATGGGTGAGCAGGTTGCGTTCGACATCTTCCGCTTCGATGCAGATGGGAAGATCGCCGAGCATTGGGATAACCTCGCTGCCAAAGCTGAACCGAACCCCTCCGGTCATACGCAGATCGATAATGTCGCTTCCGTGAAGGATCTTGACAAGACCGAAGCAAACCGCGAGTTGGTCAAGAACTTCCTGTATGACGTGATGCAGGGAAATAACCCGCAGAAAACGCCTGAATACTTCGACGACGACAAGTATATCCAGCACAATACCGGCATTGCTGATGGGCTCTCCGGTCTCGGCGCAGCTCTGGCATCTCTTGCCGAAGCAGGCATCCAGATGATCTATACCACCGTGCATCAGGTGCTGGCACAGGGCGATTATGTTCTTGCGGTTTCCGAAGGAACCTTCGGCGGAGTGCCTACTTCTTACTATGATCTGTGGAGAGTAGAGAACGGCAAGATCGCTGAGCACTGGGACGTCATGGAGACAATCGCGGACAAGGATACGTGGCAGAACCAGAATGGCAAGTTTTGATGTAATACTTGTAATTACAGCCAAATTGCGGTAGAATACAATTAGGAAGCGCCGGACGTATGCCCGCATATGTCCGGCGAAATCGTATATGTAAAGCAAATCGGAGGGATGTGCATGATCAAAGTTGCATTCTATGATGCAAAGCCATATGACAAGCCGTCATTCGAGAAATATGGAAAACTGCATGACATGCAGTTCCGCTTTCTTGAAACCAAATTGAACGGGGATACCGCCGCGCTCTCGGCGGGCTGCGACGCTGTCTGCATCTTCGTCAACGACACGGCAAACGCCGCCGTGATCGACAAGCTCTATAAAAACGGGGTCAAGCTGATCGCGCTGCGTTCGGCGGGGTATAACAACGTGGATGTCCGCGCCGCATTCGGCAAGGTGCACGTCGTTCACGTACCCGCCTATTCGCCCTATGCGGTTGCGGAGCACGCGATGGCGCTTCTGTTAACTTCCGTTCGCCGCATCCATAAGGCGTACAACCGTACGCGGGAGTTCAATTTCTCACTAAAAGGGTTGACCGGCTTCGATCTTCATGGTAAGACGATCGGCGTGATCGGTACGGGCAAGATCGGCCGCATCTTCATTGATATCTGCCGCGGCTTTGGAATGCATGTGATCGCCTACGACCGATTTCCGGCAGCAGACAGCGGGATCGAATATGTTACGCTCGACGAGCTGTTTGCAAAGAGCGACGTGATCTCCCTGCACTGTCCGCTGACAGACGAAACGCGGCACATGATCGATGCTGATGCAATCGCGAAGATGAAAAAGGGTGTCGTAATCCTCAACACCTCCCGCGGCGGGCTGATCGACGCGGAAGCGCTGTTGGACGGCATCAAGGCACGCAAGATCGGTGCGGCGTGTCTCGATGTATATGAGGAGGAAGCGGATATTTTCTTCGAAGATCGCTCCGGACATATTCTGAATGACGATTTGCTGTCCCGGCTGATCTCCATGCCGAACGTGATCGTGACGTCGCATCAGGCGTTTCTGACCGAGGAAGCGCTGAACAACATCGCTGAGACGACCGTGAACAACATCCTGTCGTACTTTGAAAACGGCGGTATGTGCGACAACGAGCTTTGCTATCGTTGCGGGAACATCGAGCGCTGCAAGAGCGAACGTAAGCAGAGATGCTTTTAAGAGGAGGCGGTATTCATGCAGATTTCAAGCAGATTCACGGTGGCGCTGCATATCTTCACTTGTGTGGAAGTCTTTAAGGATGAATATAAGGTTACAAGTGACTTTCTTGCAGGGTCGATCAACACCAATCCCGTGATCATCCGCAAGATTCTGACGCAGTTGAAAAGTGCGGGATTGATCGAAGTTCTGCGAGGCACCGGCGGCATAATCATCACAAAACCGCTTGCCGATATCACATTTTATGATGTATACGAAGCGATTGAGCCGGTAGAAAACGGCGATCTGTTCCATTTCCATGAAAGTCCTAACCCGGATTGTCCCGTGGGACGTAACATTCATGCGCTTTTGGATGACAAGCTGAAAGCGATCCAATGCGCGATGGAGGACGAGATGAAGCGATATACCATCGAGGACTTGAAAAACGGCGCGTTGGAAAGGATCGCAAATGGAGAATGAGAACGAGGGACTTCAAAAGCGTCGTCCGGCGTTCTTTGCACGAAAGTCATGGATATGAATACGAAAGATTATCTCGCCTACTTGGTAAATGAAATCCATACGGCTGTTGTCGCAACGGTAGATGACGAAGGCCTGCCTGTGACCGCCGCCATCGACATGATGGACAGCGATGGAAACGGATTATATTTCCTCACAGCAAAAGGCAAGGGCTTCTATGACCGTCTCAAGAAGCGTGGCTTTCTTGCTTTGACCGCAATAAAGGGCGAAACGACTATGACCTCTGTTGCGGTTTCCATTCGAGGAAAGGTCAGAGAACTCGGTTACGAAGCGATATCGATGCTTTTTGAAAAGAACCCGTATATGCGGGAGATCTATCCCACAGAGGAGTCCATGCACGCGCTGACCGTTTTCCACATCTATGAGGGCAGCGGTGAATGGTTCGATCTTTCCAAGAAGCCGATTGAGCGGGCGTCCTTCACCTTCGGCGGCGCAGAGAGAAAAACTGAGGGATATTTCATCACGGACGCCTGCATCGGGTGTCGATCCTGTGTACCGGTCTGTCCGCAGCAGTGCATTTGTGTGGATAGCGTACCGTTGGTGATCGATCAGGCGCACTGCCTGCATTGCGGAAACTGTATGGAGGTCTGTCCTGTTAGCGCTGTGGAAAAGAGGTAACGCACATGAATGAGAAAATGACAAACGATCAGCGCCTCGACTATCTGGTGGAGGCTTTCAAAGAAGATTCCGGTACATACCGAGACCTGCAGACGCCTTCCGATTCGGAAGGAAAGCGAAGGATTCTTCGCTCTCTGATGAACATTCGTCTGCCGAAGGCGCTGCCGGACGAGGTGCTTGCGATCCAAGACGAATATCTGATCGAACGGAATGCCGAAAAAGGGATCGTAACGGTCAAGGAGATTCCCGTTATTCGGGATTATCTTTCCATCTGGCAGGGCGACATCACGCGCCTTTCTGTAGACGCCATTGTGAATGCCGCCAACTCGCAGATGCTGGGCTGCTTTGTGCCCATGCACACCTGCATCGACAACTGTATTCATACATTTGCAGGTGTCCAACTTCGCGCGGAGTGCAATCGGCAGATGAATCGGCTGCGGGCAAGATACGGCAGCAGCTACGAGCAGCCGACCGCCGTGCCCATGCTGACGGACGCCTATAACCTGCCCGCCAAGAAAGTGATCCACATCGTCGGCCCCATCGTGTCCGGTCGGCTCACCCCTGCGTTGGAACAAGACTTAGCGGATTGCTACACCAACACGCTCAATCTGTGCGCCGAAAAAGGGCTGCGCTCTGTCGCGTTCTGCTGTATCTCCACGGGTGTGTTCGGCTTTCCACAGCAGCGTGCCGCCGAGATCGCGGTTCAAGCGGTTGAGGATTGGATGCAAACGCACGAAGGGCAGATCGACCGCGTGATCTTTAACGTATTCAAGGATGAGGACAGAAGATACTATGAAGCGCTCTTATCATGAACAGCCCAATGGGTATCTTGAAACAATCGAAAAGGGGCTTGCCGCAGTGCGGTCGTTCCGCGCCGGACTTTCCTACGGAACAGGCAGCCGTGAGGAGAACATCGCCCTGCTGAAACACGAATTGGAGACGGCCGACGCGATCGTGATCGGCGCGGGCGCGGGCCTGTCCACTGCCGCGGGACTGACCTATTCCGGCGAACGCTTCGAGCGGTTTTTCTTCGATTTCAAAAAGCAGTTTGGGATTACGGATATGTATTCCGGTGGTTTTTATCCGTTCCCGGACGAGGAAACACGCTGGGCATGGTGGGCGCGGCATATCTACTATAACCGCTATATCGACGCGCCGAAGCCGGTTTATAAGAATCTGCTTGCGTTGGTCAAGGATAAAAACTATTTCGTGATCACCACCAACGTGGATCATCAGTTTCAGCGTGCGGGCTTCGAAAAAAAACGCCTGTTCTATACGCAGGGGGATTACGGGCTGTTCCAGACGATCAGCGGAAAAAACGGCAAGACGTACGACAATCGGGACTGGGTAATCAAAGCAATGGCTGCCCAGCGCTTTATTCCGGACGGGAACGGTGTCTTTCAGATTCCGAGGGATCGGCTGATCTCCATGCGTCTTCCCCACGAACTGATCCCGCGCTGCCCCGACGACGGGAGCGCGGTCACGATGAATCTGCGCGCCGACGATACCTTCGTGGAAGACGCCGGTTGGCGCGAAGCGTCGGCTCGCTACGCCGCCTTTTTGGAATCGTGCAAGGAAAAGCACGTTCTGTACTTAGAGATCGGCGTGGGCGCCAATACGCCGATCATCATCAAATACCCCTTCTGGGCGCTGACCGTGGAGAACCCGAATGCGGTCTACGCCTGTCTAAACTATAACGAAGCGATCTGCCCGAAGCAGATCAAGCCGTACTCCATCTGTATCGACGGCGACAGTGGAGAGGTATTGAAAGCTCTGCAATCCTGACCGAATCTGTGAAAAATGCTCGCCGGGTACGAATCCGACGAGCATTCTCATACGGCTGTTATGAGAAAATCAATTCATGATTAACTATTTCTCTCACGCGAGATTGAATGCTGTTCATCGCGCCTACCCACGCCATCTGATCTTTGCGTTTCAATTCCTCAGTCACGCCTTCAGCTTTTGCCATCTGCTTTGTCAGCGTCCACATCAAATCCTGCGCCTGTTCTTCCATGTCGGCAAGGTGATCGTTCAGTTTGCCCGAAAGCAACAGTTGATAATACAGCGATTGCCGGTACCGTTTCAGATAGTCGCGCCGCATAGTGCCCCATACGCCGATCGGTCTCGCCGGCGGTTCGTCCTCACCGGCGACGATGTAATAATCCCCGACCAATTCATACTCCAATCCGTTCTGCTCATCCACAATGTACTTTTCCATGTTTCACACCTCCTTTGTGTTTTTCTGCTTTCAGCATATCAGCATCTTCACAGAAACACAAATGTGCAAACATGAAAATCGGAGAGTGCTTTTTCACTCTCTCCGA
>JBGUWL010000215.1:0-2386 GCA_045221075.1 Acutalibacteraceae bacterium | reverse complement strand
CACGGTTCTGCCTCACGGCGAGCTCTGTACCGCGGCAAACGCATCACGCTGGGCGGAAGCGGTCGCGTCTCACCTTGAAAGCAAGGGCATGACGCGCGACACAAGCCTGCGCGGCGGCGGGATCTCCCTTCGCACGGATTCGGACAAGAGCGATATGTCCTTTAACTCCGCCCGCAAGTCATTTGTATCTCAGGCTGAATACGAGGCGGCGCTTGTGACAAACGGCTCATGGAGCCGCTATACCTTCAACTGCTCCGCAGAATCTCTCGGTGGCGGCGAGTACGCTATTATTATTACAATAGTAAGCAAAGGCGAATAACAGTAATTTTGACCGGTTCTTATGAGCCGGTCATTTTTTTAGTGCGCCCGACGGCGCACGTTTCTAAAGGGTGAAAGTCCCAAATCCGCCCGACAGCGGGAAGGATACAGCCGAACACCAAGGGTGTCCGCCGTGAGGCGGAATCTGAAGGAAGGTGTAGGCAAACCTGTGGTCTGACGAACAGAAATCACATCAGGCTATGTATGGGGGTAAGGTCGCTAGACAGACCGAAGCCCAAAAGCTGTACGGAACTGTGCATAGTAAATGTGGCGGATATATGCAGGGAAAGAAACGTGTGATACTCGGGGAGGTCTCGTCAGCGGCGGAAACAGAGTAAGAAGCCGTAGTAACAACGAATGACGAGAAGTCAGCAGAAGCCATAGTACCGAGACGGTTGCAAACGTCACGGGAAGGGCTGAACTTTAGGAGATGTCAGGAAATGAAAGTAACCGAAGGCAAATTTAAGGACAGACAACTTCAAAGAGAAGGTCAACTGCAAAAGGTAACTGCGGAACAGAGAGAATATGCAGAGGCGTCCGCTTGTTGGAAGATTGCTGAAAACACCGACATCATCACAGACTTGCAGACGGCAGGGCTGTTGGAGAAGATTTTACACAGAGATAACCTTAACAAGGCGTACAAGAAAGTAAAATCCAACAAAGGCTCGGGCGGTGTAGACGGAATGTGCGTGGAAGAACTTCTAACGTACTTGCGAGAACACGGCAAAGACCTTAACCAACAGATATTAGAGGGTAAATACAAGCCCAATCCTGTCAGAAGGGTAGAGATACCCAAGGAAGAAAAGGGGAAGTATAGAAAGCTGGGAATACCGACAGTAGTTGACCGTGTATATCAACAGGCAATCACACAGGTATTAACACCGATTTTCGAGAAACAGTTTTCGGAAAACAGTTACGGCTTTCGCCCGAAAAGGAGTGCGCACGACGCATTGAAACAATGCCAAAGGAACGCAAATGAAGGTTACGTCTATGTGGTGGATATGGATTTGGAAAAGTTCTTTGACAACGTATGTCAGAGCAAACTAATCGAAGTGATGTCAAGAACCATAAAGGACGGCAGAGTAATCTCGCTTATTCACAAGTATATGAACGCGGGAGTAGTGACCAAGGGATTGTTTGAAAAGACAGAGGTCGGCGTGCCCCAAGGAGGACCGTTGAGTCCGCTTCTGAGCAACATTATGCTGAATGAGTTGGATAAGGAATTGGAGCGCAGAGGACACCGCTTTGTGCGCTATGCAGATGATTGTATGATTTTCTGCAAGAGCAGGAAAAGCGCCGAACGCACACTAAGAAATATCCTGCCGTATATTGAGGGGAAATTATTCCTCAAGGTAAACAGGGAGAAAACCTGTGTGGCACACATCAGCAAGGTAAAGTATTTGGGCTATACGTTCTACAGCTATAAGGGATTTCGATTCAGAGTACACCCGAAGTCGGTGGAAAAGATGAAGAAGAAACTTAGGGAGCTAACGGATAGAAGCAATGCTTGGAGTAACGAAAACCGAATACTTAAACTGAAACAGTTTATTAAGGGGTGGGTAAATTACTTTAAGCTGGCAGATATGAAACAACTGTTAAAGGAAACGGATAAATGGTTGAGACACAGAATTAGGGCTATCTACTGGAAACAGTGGAAGAAAGTACGAACGAGAATACGAAAGCTCAGAAATCTTAACCTGCCCGAATGGTTGGTCTTGGAGATAGCGAACAGCCGTAAAGGAATATGGCGTTCCTCAGCAGTACTGAACCAAGCACTTACCAACAAAGAAATAGCCAATCTCGGATATATATCCTTGACCGGCTATTATCTGCAAGTATGTGAAAACTAAGGAACCGCCGTGTACGGAACCGTACGCACGGTGGTGTGAGAGGTCGGGGGATTATTCAAATCCCCCTCCTACTCGATTGTTTACGGCAAATATTTTAAAATTCGGTAAAAATAAAATGTGCCTGGGCATTGTCAAGAACAAGCGTTTTCCCCAAGTCAAGGTGGTTGAGCTCGCCGTACAGCCTGCCGAAAATCACAGCGGTGCTGCCCATGCGCGCG
>JBGUWL010000214.1:0-2178 GCA_045221075.1 Acutalibacteraceae bacterium | reverse complement strand
GAGTAAAGGTCAGTTCAGTGTCTGTCGTGTATGCCACAGCGCTTGTCCATTCGGTGTCTGCGCCCTTCTTGTAATCCACCGCATACTTATATTCGCCATAGCCGCCTTCCGCTGCGCCGGTGATCGTCACTGCCGTGCCCACCGCAACATCTTCGTCGGAAACGGTCATGCTGTTTACAAGCTCATCGGGAGGAACTTCTTTTGTCTGATTTGTAAACAGTTCATTTTCAAATGCGGCTTCATAGGTTGTAACGCCTGTCTGCGTATTTACATTTGACTGGGTATTTACGGTCTCAGTCACCTCGTCCTCACATCTTCCGCACTTGACCGATGCGGTAACGGAGGAATTATCCGATGACCAGTCATAAGATGGAGTGCCGTATGAATGACCCAGGGGATCCATGTATTTTATCTGACGTACTTCTCTTACATTTTCGCCGTCAACCTGATAGTCTACCCAATAGATCGTCTTCTGGGGCAAGGTGCAGCTCCTGGCAACGCTCAGCTTTTTGGGGGAGGTGTATTCGCTTACGTCCTCGTGACAGACCGTACAGTTATAATTGGTGTAGCAGTACAGCTCATTGGGAAGGTCAGGATATGTGCCGCCGCTTTTCTCTACGTATCTGGCGACCCACTCGATATCAACATCGCTGCCCTGCGTATGTCCGGCGGCCTTTATAACAGTATCGGCTTTTGTGACCTTAGTGTAGGTATCGCCGTTCTTTGTAAAATAGTCCCCGTTGCTGTCACGGTAATATTCAATATTGCCGTTTTCTGTGCAGGTGGCGGGAACGGCGTCAAATTTTTTGTACTCGTCGTTTACCACTACGGTGGCCTGCCCGAATACGCTGATAAATGATCCGTTTTCGGGAACGATGGCGGTAACGCTTCCCTCTCCGTCGTCATAGGTGGAGCCGTAGGGGATCACAACGGTAACGTCACTGCCAAGGGAAGAAAAAGCGTCCTTGCCGAAGGTTATGGACTTTGTGCCGGCGAATTCCACGCTTGTGTTGATATCCCGGAAGGCCTCGCTGCCCACGGAAACAAGGGCCTCGGGAAGTCTGAGATCCGTGATGCCGCTGAATCCGGCAAACGCCCTTGAACCTATTGACGTGGTTTTGCACAAGCTGTCGATAAAATCGAGACTTGTAAGCGCAGGTGTCCAGGATACGTTCAGCAAGCCAAGATCCCACGCATTGTCTTCTACAGAGGCAACATTATTAAGATCAAGTCTGGCACTGTAGCGCACGGCAGAGCTGCTCTTCTGGCTGACCTCTGATATTGCGCCGCTGCACAGCACCGCATCGCCGGAGGTTTTTGAAAAATACAGATACTTATTGGCGCTGTCATAGTAGCTCCACTTGGTACCGTTTGAAAGCGTCCCCACCACAGTACCGGAGGGCACAAAGGGCAGGTCATTATTGCCTTTTACATAAACCGACCTGTCTGTCTCACCGGAATAGTCCGTTGCCGGGTCGGGTGTTTCTGGCAGAGTCGGGGTATTCGGGGGCATAAGCGGAAGCTCGTCGTCCTCGTAGGCGTTTACGTTCAGAGAAAGACCGGTTTTAAGGCCTGCCTGCTGAAAGGGTACCATTGTAAGAAGCAGAGCGGAAGAAAATACAACCGCAAATACCCGTCTTAAACGTGAACTTCTTCTTGTCATGGTTTATATTCCTCCTTTTTCTGTGGGGCAACCGGATAAGACCGAAGGACCTGAGCGGACCGTTCCGGAGAGCAGGACCTGCATTTTCTGGACCCGATCCCGTACCTTGCCTGCAGCACCCGACAAAGCCCCTATTGTATACTATTATTTTATCATCTTGTATCCGTCAATTACAATAGTAACAATACTCAAAAAAACGAGTGTTATTTGTTCGATATGCAAAATCGTCCACGGACATCGGCAGCCTGTTTTGATACTGTTTTCCGATCAGAGGCTGACACTTTTGATCGGAAAAGGCACCGCCCAAGGCTGCGCCCACCTGTGCATACGCACAGATGACGTCTCTTGCAAGCTCCGAGGCGCTGACGCGCTGTCAAATGCAGGCTATGTCTGCTTAAGGCGACACCGCACAAAGATCGCCGGCAAGCTGCCGGTCCCATGTTCTTTTTGGTAACTCAATATAGTATTGGCAGTAAATGTGTTTCCAAAACAATGTTGGGTGCGGAGGCTCTCCG
>JBGUWL010000213.1:0-8498 GCA_045221075.1 Acutalibacteraceae bacterium | reverse complement strand
GACAACACGCAGCCCGAAGTATTCATTCCCGCCGTTCAGTTCGGTATATACATAGCCTTCTATGTGCTCTTCGGCATACAGCGGCATCAAATTGGACGAGGAACCGATAACAACGCTTCTCCGGCAGAAGATAAAAGAAAAGGGACTTGCGCAGTTTTATGCGGAGGTAGAAATAACAATAAGACCGGTAGCTCCTGTGGGCATGGTCGTGAATGTGGAGGAATGAGAATGAAACCCGAGCAAAAGAAAATCGCCCCGAGAGCGGCAACTCCCGAGACGAAAAGCAGAAAAATACTTTCTATCAACAGTATACTCAAAAAGGGTGGAGAAGTCAAGGTCGTGATTAAAAGAGTCGGCGAAAAGCCCCGGACCATAAGTGCTTATGATATTCCGCCGGAGTTTCTCAGCAGGAAGCTCCGGTGCGAGCGCCTTGACAGATTCATACTTGTATATGACCCCAAAAGCCTCGAACGGATGAACATAGCATACGCCGGAACTCCTTACAGAGGAATCGTCCTCATTGTAAACAGGGGCTTGTACAGGCTCTTTGACATAAGTGACGGCGATACGGTCAAAGTTGTTTCGTGGCTGCTGAGGCACAGTGTGTAGGGAGGGACGGCAATGGATAAAAACATGGATAAAGTCCTTTCGGCACTTACCGAAGCTGTCCGGATCTGCCGGGGATACGATAATGTGGAGAGTATCATCCCTGTGACCGTCAGAACGCCGGAGGGCTATACAAAAGAGATCGCACGGGTGACATTTTGCGGCGGTCACTCCGTAAACATCGACATCGGCTGCGACAGCGGTATGGCCGCAATATACGATGTCAGCAGATACCTTACGCATCATTGAGGAGGAAACACTATGAAAGATTTTTATGACATTGACGCTCTTAAGGTCCGTCTCGCGGATTATATCGGTTTTATCAAAGACCGTGCAGATATAAGCACCGTTGGCGAGACCGCTGTAAGTGTTGCGGACTTCATTGACTTCATTCAGCGGCAGAGTGCGAAGGAGGATGAAGAATGACCATTTACGATCTGACGGGCCATGCGCTGCAGCTGAAGGAGCTGCTTGATGCCGATGAGATAGACGAGCAGACATTTTCGGATACACTTGAAAGCATAGGCGCCGATGACAAGGTTGACAGCTACTGCATGATCATCAGGGAGCTTGAGGACGAGATCGCAACAAGAGACGCTCTGGCAGAGCGCCTGAAAATCCTCAACGAGAAAGCAAAAAGGAACATCGAACGCATGAAACAGGCTCTTGACGGGTTTGTAACGGCCACCGGAAAGCCGAAGATACATACTGCCCTTTTCACGGTGAGTTATCGCAGATCGGAAGCCGTTGAGGTCATAGACGAAAGCCTGATACCGGAGGATTTTATCAAGGTCAGCACTAAGGTGACACCGGATAAAATTTTGATAAAAGCGGCACTTAAGTCCGGTGAAAAGGTGGCCGGATGCGTGCTCAGAGCAAATAGAAATATACAGATAAAGTAGGTGGAAATATGGCAACGGATAATCTGATAATTTATGACCAGGTGAGAAGCTGCCCAAAAGAGGCTGTGAGGTCGATCACGGCGGGAAGGCTGAAGGGCAAGTCTGACATCAACCCGATGTGGAGAATAAAGAAGCTGACGGAGCTGTACGGTCCTGCGGGCGTAGGCTGGTATTACAGCATTACCAGGCAGTGGCTTGAGCAGGGCGCCAACGGAGAGGTGGCTGCGTTTTGTAATATAGATCTGTATGTCAGATCCGGAGAGGAGTGGAGCAAACCGATACAGGGCACAGGTGGCAGCTCCTTTATTGCCAAGGAGAAAAGCGGCTTGTATGTTTCTGACGAGTGCTTTAAAATGGCGCTCACCGATGCCATAAGCGTTGCGTGCAAGGCTCTGGGCTTTGCCGCCGATATTTACTGGGAAAGCGACAAGACAAAATATTCCGACGCCCAAAGGACCGGCGAAAAGCAATACTGCTGCACGGAATGCGGTAAACCCTTTGAGCCGTTCACGGCAAAGTCAACGGGCAGGTATTATAATGCCGGACAGGCCTATCATATCAGCGAACAGAAATACGGCAGGGCCCTGTGTAAGCAGTGCGGCGAAAAATTCAGACAGGAACAGAGATCCAAAGAGGATATGGAGGAAATGATATGAATAACGTATCGCTCATCGGGCGGCTCACTGCCGATCCGGAGCTGAAGCACACACAGTCCGGTATTGCAACGGTCAGATTCAACATAGCGGTTGACCGTCAGTACCAGAAGCAGGGCGAGGAACGTCAGGCTGACTTCATCGGCATAGTTGCATGGCGACAGACCGCAGAGTTTATCTGCCGGTACTTCACGAAGGGACAGAGGATCGCACTGACTGGACGCATACAGACCGGCAGCTATACTGCGACCGATGGTTCAAAGCGCTACACCTTTGACGTGCTTGCTGAGAACGTGGAGTTCTGCGACTCAAAGCAGGGCGGTTCGGGATCCGGGCGTACAAACAGCACTCCCGACGTGGAGGTTGAGTTGCCTGACGACGAGGATCTGCCCTTCTGACCTGAAATCACAACAGCGAGGAATAAATATTTTATCATAACTTTATGATAATTCGACCTTTTCGGGTCGAAATTTCTTGTTTCCGGCTGTAGGGTGAAGGAGGTCTTTTTTATGAACATATACGATGAAATAAAAAGGCTTGTGCCTATGAGAGGGCTGCTGGAGCATTACGGATTTGAGATAAACCCTTCGGGCTTTCTGATATGTCCCTTTCACGACGAGGATACGGCAAGCATGAAGGTCTATAATGATTCGTACTACTGCTTCGGGTGCGGAGCCGGCGGTGATGCGGTGAGCTTTACCGCCCGGCTTTTTCATCTGAAAAATTCCCAGGCTGCCATGAAGATCAACGCCGATTTCCGCTTGGGACTCGGCGGCGGAGTGTATGCACCCCGGGCCGGCAGTGAATACCTCAGGGAGCAGGCTGAGAAAAAGCGCAGGCTTGAAGAGTACCGCAGAGAATACGATGAAAAGTCCGACGAGTTCAGGACGCTGTTTTATGCTGTCAGGACCGAAAGCGACCCGTGGAAAAAGGCTGAGATGCAGTCAAGGCTGGAATATCTTGACTACTGGTTCAGTCAGAATGAATCGAGGTGAGTGAGCTGGATAATGAAATTGTGGAATACACAAAAGAAGATTTTACGGATGGAACGGCGCCCTTTGAGTATGTCTATCAGTTCCACGGCAACAGATTTACAGAGCGGCAGGCCATAGAAAAGATGGCAGCCATCGCCGTAAAGGTAGGACTGAGGGGCTTCAAGGCGATGTACACCGATTATCTGAAGGAACTTAAACAGCTCCACGAGCCTACGGTGAATTATACACAGTTTGAAAATCAGCCCTTTGAGCTGCAGTGCGGCGAATGGACTGCAAACGATATGGGGGTGTACCGTGAAGGCTTTATGCAGAACACGGAAATAGCCTGTCCTCATCCGATCATGCCGGTCCAGAGGCTCATAAACATTGACACCGGCATAGAAAAAATCAAGATAGCCTTTCGCAAGGGCGACCGCTGGCGGGAACTGATAGTTGACAAAAGCGTTGTCTCCTCTGCTCAGAAGATAGTCGCTCTTTCGGACAACGGTGTCAGCGTCACCTCTGAAAACTCCAAGGCCCTTGTGCGTTTTCTGTCCGAGGTGGACAGCGCAAACTATGACTTTATTCCGGAAGCGAACAGCTTCTCCCGTCTGGGATATTTTGAAAACGAGGGCTTTGTACCCTTTGTTGACGACCTGATCTTTGACGGTGATCTTAACTTCCGGACCGTTTACAATTCCATAAGGGAACAGGGAGAGCGCTCTGTCTGGCTTGATGAGATCATCAGGGTAAGACGCTACAGCACCGTTGCAAAGATAGCCATAGCCGCAAGTCTGGCAAGCCTGCTGGTGCCGGTGTGCAATGCCCAGGTCTTTTTTACGCACCTTTGGTCGTCCGTATCGGGCACAGGAAAGACCGTTGCTCTCATGTGTGCGGCAAGCATATGGGGTAACCCGGAGCTTGGCAAGTACATACAGACCTTCAACTCCACCCAGGTAGGTCTTGAACGCTATGCGGCGTTTCTGAACCATCTGCCGCTGATGATAGACGAGGCCCAGCTTGACAACGGGAAATTCTCCGTATATCAGCTTTCCGAGGGCGTAGGCCGTACCAGAGGAAACAAAACCGGCGGCATCGACCGCACTCCCACCTGGGCAAATTCCGTTATTACTACCGGTGAGACCCCGCTGATAAGGCAGTCTGACGGCGCAGGAGCCTATAACCGTACCCTTGACATCGAGTGCAAAAGCTCCGAAAAGGTCATTGAGGACGGTCAGAGGACTGCAGCCATAATCAAAAACAACTACGGCTTTGCGGGCCGTGAGTTTGTAAACTTCCTTTATGGCGCGGCGGGCGCCCGTGAGCTGATACGGAAACGCTTCGGAGAGTACTACCGCGAGCTGTGCAGGAGCGACACAACGGAAAAGCAAGCCATGGCGGCGGCCCTGGTGCTTACGGCAGACGAGTTTTTCTGCAGGATCATCCTTCATGCCGACGACTGTCTCACGGTTGAGGACATTGCCAGACACCTTGCCACAAAGCAGGAGGTCTCTGTAGGCCAGCGCGGATATGAGTTTTTGTGTGACTGGGTAGGCTCCGGCCAGAACCGCTTTGTGACGTCTCAGTCGTCTCCGGAAAACGGAGATATATACGGCATTTTCGGAAACGACGGATATGTGTATATCATCCGCAGCGTGTTCATGCGTGTCACCGAGCAGGAGGGCTATAACCCAAAGGCGCTGTTGAGTTACCTGAAGGAAAACGGTCTTATTGCTACAAGGGGAAAGGCAATGACAAAGTGCAAAAGAATAAACGGTCATCAAACAGAGTGTGTTGCACTTGAACTGCCAAAGAGCGAGTGTGAAGACGATGAGGACTGCTCTGATGATGAATTTATATAATGCGGAAAGACGCGGAACCATAAAAGTGTCAAAAACCGCATGAATACAGGGGTGCGGAACTGCGGAACCTGCGGGACGCGATATATACCCTTTATATTAATGGTTGATATATAGGATTATATATAATTTTGTCCTATATAGAATATAAAAAAAGGTTCCGCACTTCCGCGCATCGTTGAAATATTGATAAATACAGGCTTTTTGTGTCGGAACCTTATGTTCCGCACTGTTACTCAGATTCCGCACGAAAGGAGAATTATGGAGTTAAGAGACTATCAGAAAGAATGTATAGACAAGATCAACCGTCTTGAAGGCGGAAGCTACCTTGTACAGATGGCTACGGGTCTCGGAAAGACCGTTACCTTTGCCAACATAAAAAGAAAAGGCCGGGTGCTGATCCTGTCCCACAGGGAAGAGCTTGTCAGTCAGCCTGCAAAATACTACGGCTGCACCTTTGGTATCGAGCAGGGAAAGCATCACAGCAGCGGCGAGGAGGTGGTAAGCGCGTCGGTCCAGACTATTGTCAGACGCCTTGACCGTTTCGCTCCCGAAGATTTTGACACAATTATATGCGACGAGGCGCATCACGCTTCCGCCAATACTTACCGTAAGATATTCGGTTACTTCAGACCAAGGCTCCTGCTGGGCTTTACGGCAACACCCAACCGCTCTGACGGAGTAAGGCTGAATGATGTGTTTTCGGATATTATATTCAGCCGTGACCTGAGATGGGGCATCAAAAACGGCTATCTGTCGGATATATTCTGCCGCAGGGTAGATATAGGCTATGACCTTACAAACGTGCATACGCGCATGGGAGACTATGCGCCCGGCGAACTTGAAAGGGCAATGGCGGATACCTCCGATGGGGTAGCCGAAGCCTACAGGAAATACGCAAAGGGCGCTACCCTTATCTTTGCTGTGTCGGTCAGTCACGCAAAGTCCATTGCCGAAAGAATTGACGGTGCTGTTGTTGTCACAGGCGAAACACAGAACCGAGCCGAGATCATAAAGGCCTTTTCGGAAAGAAAGATACCCTGTATTGTCAACTGTATGGTGTTTACCGAGGGTACCGACATCCCTCTTGTAGAGACCGTTATAATTGCCCGTCCCACACAGTCAGACAGCCTTTATGCCCAGATGGTGGGCCGGGGTCTGCGGCTCCATCCGGAGAAGGAAAGACTCACTCTGATAGACTGCGTTGGCATAACGAAAAGTGCCAGTCTGTGTACGGCGCCGTCACTCCTCGGAATAGATATGTCCGAAGTACCGGAAAGCCGGCGTGATAGGATCCAGGGGGATCTGTTTGATCTGCCCGATAAGGTGACTCTTGCAATGGATACCCCTGAAAGCTGGATAAGGAATACCGAAATAGTTGATCTGTGGGCGCAGGAGCAGGAATACGACCTGCATGATATAAACTTCTTCAAAATGCCGGACGGTTCTCTTACATTGTCCCTGCCCGACAGGATCCTCCGCATCCCCTGTCAGGACCGGCTTGGAAATATCAAAGGACAGCCTGCACAGGAGATCTTTGACAAGACTTATTCCTATCTTTGCCGGAACCATAAGGACAGCCGGTCCCTGTGGGATAAAAAGGCAGTCAGGCGCTGGGGGTTCCAGCCCGCATCCGACAGGCAGATCGAGCTTATCAGCAAAAGATACCCGTCCTTTGACTGCAGCGAGCTTACCAAATGGCAGGCCAGTCAGATATTACAGCGAACATTTTCACAACAAAAGGGTGTATCAATATGACAGAAGCACAGCATCAGGCGGCTTTGATAAGATGGTCACAGCAGCCGCATATCCGGCAGAAATATCCGGGACTGAAATTGCTGCATCATATCCCCAACGGCGGCCGGCGTGATCCGATCGAAGCCAGGCATCTGAAGGAGCAGGGGGTTAAATCAGGAGTATCGGATCTGTGCCTTCCTGTTGCAAGAGGCGACTATCACGGGCTGTACATCGAGATGAAAACCGAAACCGGCAGAGTGTCCGAAAATCAGAAGTGGTGGATAAAGGAGCTTAACCATCAGAAATACTATGCCGTTGTCTGTTACGGCTGGAAGGAGGCGGTGAAGTGCCTGACAGATTATCTTGGTTAGAAAGAGCGGCAATGCACAATGAAGAAATGCCGCAAAAGCTTACACAGTCGGAACAGCTTTTCTACCTGTCAATGGTGAGGCTGTATGAACTGTACAGGAACCACACATACGGCAAAGCACAGGCAAAGAACATGAAGCAGGACATACTTGCGGCTTACAGAAGCAACGCCTTCAACGAAAAGCTGATAGCCTATCACGCCGGCATCAGGAACGGGTACAGCGAGGTGCTTACCGAAGCCGAAAAGACCGGCTGCCCGGTCTGCAAAAAGCTGGTCAGAATATTTGACGGGAGGGAAAACAATGCGTGAAATACTTTTCAGGGGAAGACGAAAAAAGGGAGACAAAAGGTGGGTAGAGGGGGACTTAACACAAGGGTATGCCGGCTATGTTGGAATTATGGTCCGGTGTTGTGCCGGCACATCTTTCGAGGTAGTCCCTGAAACTGTCGGACAGTACACCGGTCTGACGGACAAGAACGGCGTGAAGATTTTTGAGGGGGATATTTTGTCAGCGTCTAAAAGGAATGGGGTGGTTGTCTGGCATGATGACTGTGGTGGCTATTGCGTGAAGCATGGATTTAATGGCCGCTCAATTAGCCTTGTTAGCCTTGTTATGAATGACTTTGATGTTGAAGTCATCGGCAACATCTACGACAATCCGGAGCTGTTAGGAGGTGTAAACAATGGATGACCTGATAAGCAGGCAGGCAGCGATTGATTTTATAAAAGTTCATTCATATCCTGTATGCTATGATAGAACCAGCATTGAGCGAGGGATGACACTTACTGGAATTGAACAGGCTTTAAATGAAATACCAATCGTTCAGTTTGAGCAGAAAATGGGGCAGTGGGAAATAGCTATCGGATATGACCCTAAGCGCAGGTTTATGTGTGACCAATGCGCAAGGATGGCGTATGAACCGTCAAAATATTGCCCAAACTGCGGCGCAAAGATGGAAACAGAGGAATAGAACATAATACGTTCGATAATCCCGAACACCTAAGAAAACGAAAGCGGGGAATGAGAGTGACGGCAAAGGAATATCTGAGAAGCATCGGTCAGCTGGACAAAAGCATCGGCACAAAGCAGAGGGAGCTCCTGGGACTTGAACTGGACAAGGGCAGGCTGAGGTCCGTATGCTATGACGGCGCAAGATTACAGAGCAGCGGTCACTCAGATCCGACGGCTGTGATCGACAGGATAGACGTTCTGCAGCGGGAGATCGCCGCAGAAATCGACGCTCTTGTGGAGCTGAAGGAAGAAGCGAGAGAAAAGATTTCGAGGGTGTATTATCAGAAGTTCATTGATTTGCTGACGGATGTGTACATAAACGGAATGACGCTTTGGGAAACTTCGGAGAAGATGGATGTGTCTTATGAAACCATCAAGGGTTGGC
>JBGUWL010000212.1:0-2043 GCA_045221075.1 Acutalibacteraceae bacterium | reverse complement strand
AAGGCGGGCACGCGATGTGAAGCTGGATAAGGCGGTGGACGCTTTGCGGAGCAAATTCGGCGCCGACATCATCCAGCGCGGCACGGTTATGAAGGACGGCCTCCAGGTTGCCCGCAAGTTCAAGGGCAAGCAGGCGTCTGAGCAGGAAAAATGAATTCGGAGAAATGAATCGGGCAGGCAACTGACAAGAGCCCGTCAGTATCGTCCAACGGGCTTCCTCTTTTTTACCATAAGCAGGGAATAGGGAAACCAGAACACACAAGGGCAGGAGCCGCAGCTCCTGCCCTTGTTTTGGCATGACAGTGTATTATTTGGACTGGGCAAACAGCCAGTCGCGTACAGCGGAGAGACGGTAGCCGTAGTTGAAGGAGGCCATGTGCTCCATGCCGCTTTCGCCCTCTTTGAAGACGGTTCCTGTCTCAAAGCGAACCATGTTGATGGGATTGCCTTCCGCAAGCAGCACATTCACTGCCTCGACCTGTTCTTCACTGCTATTCTGGGCGCTCCATGTGCCAAAGCTGTAGGGGACACCGTCAGCATCCAGCATGGCCATGACCTCGTCCTGACCGCCGGAGGCCTTCACATCTCCGCCAGCGGTGATGTAGAAGAAGGTCTTTTCCTCCAGCGGCTTAAGGACGGAAATGTCCCACTGGCCGGAGACAAACATGCTGGCCGCAAATAGATCGGGGTACTTGCTGTTGAGATAGAGCGAGGTCATGCAGCCCATGGACTGCCCGGTTGTGTAGAGCCTGTTCGCGTCGATGGAATAGTCCTTCTGCAGTTGAGCAATCAGGTTCACCGCCGTCTCCACCTGTTCGGAAACCGACCAATCGTCATTGACTACCGTCTCGGAAAAGGCGGGAACCAGAACAAAAGAGGCATGCTTAGCCTGATCCTCGTCCGTCACCCACACGGCAGCGCCGTAATACTGTTCAACGATCTGCCGGGCCGTCTTGCCCGCGCCGGTGGCATCAGGGATAAACATGAGCAGGGGATAGGAAGCGCTTTCGTCATAGCCTTCCGGAATATAGAGACTGTATTCCAGAGAGATGCCGGTGGCCGGATCGTCAAAGACATGCTGCTCAAACTTGTCTGCGTTTTCATCCAGCACAGCCTGAATCTCCGGATCAGTGGATGCGCTCATCATGCCGCCGCCCGGACCCCCACGCATGCCGCCGTGGTCACCCTGACCCATCAGAGGGCCACCGGGCTGCATATCGGACGCCCAGGCCGCGCTGCCAAGCAGAGCGAAAGCAAGGAGCAGAGACAGAACAAAAATTGCTTTTTTCATCGTTATGACCTCCTGTAAAAATAAAAGTGCATATCTGGCCGTCAAGTATTTTAACATACTTGACAATTATTTTCCATACGACTTCTCTTCTTCTTTTGGAGGGATGACTGAACTGAAGGTTCGCAGGCCGCGGGCGGGAACAGGAGAATACTCAAACATCGTATCGACCATCATCAGAGAGTCGCCCAAGCAGGCAAGGTAGCACTGACCACAGCTTTGGCAGTTCTCCGGATATGCGATCACGGATTTACGCGTGTTATAGTCGAAATAGAACACATCCATAGGGCAGCGATTGACGCAGTTCATACAGCCGATAAAAAGCTTTGGCAAATAACCCCTCCAAGTATAGCGTGATGTTGGTTTGCCGACCGCATCAACAGAACGCAAAGAGGTTTTATTTGGAGCGCATAACAGATAACCATAACAGGGGAGGAGGGCGAATAATCCTCCTCCGTTGCATTTTACTGTCCGTCGGTAAGCATTGCAACAAGACTCAGCCAAATTTCCAGATCGGTTGTTGGGGCAGCCCATAAGCGAAGAGAAATAGCAGACACGGCTTGCTCTTTAAGTCGATAATAATGCCGACGGGATATGTTCAGTTGATAGAGAATGTCGTTCAGAACAAGCTTTTCTTCTCCGATATAAGTCAGATATATAAGCTCATAGAGCAGGGGACCGTTATCCGGCTTGCGCTTCAGAGAAGTCAGGGAATCGTTGATGCGATCCAGTAGCTGACGGGTCTTGGCCAGCCT
>JBGUWL010000211.1:0-3390 GCA_045221075.1 Acutalibacteraceae bacterium | reverse complement strand
TCGATCCTGAAATCTGTAAGCCTGTGTCTTCAGATGTTGCATTCATTCACGATATTGAAATAAAAATGCAACCCCACTGGGTTTATTTCATGGATAAAACATAAAGCGATAAAACAACAGATAAAACAACATATAAAGCAAAAGAACAGTCTATCTGTTGCATCAAAGTATGCGATGATAAACTGTTCTTTCATTTTTCCTTGATTATCTGCTCCGGCTGGGTTTCTCGCCTAAACTCCATCACATCGGACACACTGCAATCCAAAATATCGCATAGCGTGTCAATCGTGTGCGTCGATACATTTTTTCCGCGGCGCAGAGCATGATAGTTTGAAATGGGAAAGCCCATTTTTGCCAACTGATAGGATGTGATGCCTTTCTCCTTCATCGTTCGGAAAAGCGGCTCATAGCTAATCATCCTACACCACCTCACAAACTACAATAAGTATAGTTTGTGGGTTTCATCTTGAATATGTACGATAATTCGCATATACTGTTTTTCACACATAGTTTCGCGAGGAGGAGAACACATGCAGCAGGGATATGCGTATTTCGTAGACAAGCCACGAACCATTGACGATCTGATGCAGCCGCACCGTGTTGAAGCTGAACGGCCTTTTCATATCGTAAAAACCATACAGCTAAGCGGTATAGATTATACAAATTTCAGCACCGATATGCTCGCTGACCGCAGCTATATCGAAGGAAACTACCACTTATGCAGCAGTTTAGGATCTGTAATCCAGTGTTTACTGATAAAGCAGAAAGGCAAGAAAGGCGGCATTCTTGTTGTCCCGATACGATCGTGGGTTGCATCAGCCGCACTTTATCCTAATAATTGACACGAAAAGTCTATAATGCTTGTAAACAGCGGGATTTTGGTATATTATAACATAGAGATAATTTAAGTATGCTGAAAGGGGTGGACGCCATGACACCGGAGGAAAAAGCGCGTGTGTTGATCGACAAACGGCTGGAGCAGGCCGGTTGGGTCATTCAGGACATGAAGCACTTCAATCCAATGGCTGCGCCCGGTGTGGCGGTTCGGGAATATCCGACCAGCACCGGGCCGGTGGACTATGCCCTTTTCGTGGACGGAACGCCTGTTGGCGTGGTAGAAGCCAAAAAGGACGCCCTCGGTGAGAGCATCACCGATGTTGAAACCCAAAGCGGGCGCTATGCGAACAGCCATTTTAGATATATCAACATTGACTACCGCATCCGTTTTGCCTATGAGGCTACAGGAGAGCTGACCCGCTTCACCGATTATAACGATATCAAATGCCGCTCCCGCCGGGTATTCTCTTTCCACCGACCGGAAACGCTGAGGCGCTGGCTGGGCGATGATGAAACCGTCCGAAATCGGCTCAAGCAGCTCCCTGCGCTGGACAGCCGCGGTTTTCGCAAGTGTCAGATCAAAGCAATCGAGAATCTGGATATATCCTTTGCGGAGAACCGCCCTAAGGCTTTGGTGCAGATGGCAACTGGCGCGGGGAAGACCTTTACCGCGATTACCGCCGCATACCGCCTGTTAAAATTCGGCGGTATGAAGCGGATCCTGTTCCTTGTGGACACCAAGAACCTCGGTGAACAGGCAGAACGTGAGTTTCGTGCCTATCACCCGAACGACGATCCCCGCACCTTTCCCGAAATCCACCCGGTCAGCCGCCTGAAGTCTTCCCGGCTGCCGGATGTGCAGGTTTATATCAGCACGATCCAGCGCATGTATTCCATCCTTAAAGGCGAGGAACTGGATGAATCCGCCGAGGAGCAATCCATGTTTGAGCAGACCGGTGCCGACAGCCAGCCTCACAAAGAGGTCGTATACAACGCGAAGGTGCCGCCGGAGTTTTTTGATTGTATCATCGTGGACGAATGCCACCGCTCGATATACAACGTGTGGAGTCAGGTGCTGGAATATTTTGACGCTTTTATCATTGGCCTGACCGCTACGCCGGACACACGCACCATCGGCTATTTCAATCAGAACATGGTCAGCAATTATTCCCGAGAGCAAGCCATTGTTGACGGCGTCAACGTGGGTGAGGATATCTACCTCATCGAAACCGATATCACGAAGAACGGAGCGACGATTCTCAAGCAGCAGATTGAGTGTCGGGACCGTCTTTCCCGTGCCAAACGATGGAAGCAGATGGATGATGATCTGACCTATGCCTCCCGCAACCTGGATCGGGACGTAGTGAATCCGAGCCAGATACGCGCTGTGATCTGCCGTTTCCGCGACAGCCTGTTCACAGAGCTGTTCCCCTATCGCACGGTCGTACCAAAAACACTGATCTTTGCCAAGACAGACAGCCACGCGGACGACATCATTCAGATCGTGCGGGAGGAATTTGGTGAGGGCAACGAGTTCTGCCGTAAAGTTACTTATCATCATGAGCGCGATGAAAAAGGCGGAGATATCGACCCGCAGGATACGCTGAACGCTTTCCGCAACAGCTACTATCCCCGCATTGCTGTCACGGTGGACATGATCGCCACCGGAACAGACGTTAAGCCCATTGAGTGCCTGATTTTCATGCGCGATGTGCGCAGCCGGAACTATTTTGAGCAGATGAAAGGCCGCGGGACCCGCGCGCTCAGCAAGGATGAACTTCAGACTGTTACCCCGGACGCCACGGAAAACAAAGATCATTTTGTGATCGTGGACGCTGTCGGTGTCACAAGCTCGAAAAAGACCGATACCCGCCCGCTGGAGCGCAAGCCGACCGTCAGTATGAAAGAGCTGATGCTGAACGTGGCGACAGGCTCACGGGATGCGGACACGCTCACGTCACTGGCAAACCGCATCATCCGGCTGTCCAGCAAAATGACGCCGCAGGAGCACAAGGCATTCAAGGATAAGCTGGGCACACCGGCCAGCGCGCTGGGGCAGAATCTGCTTGATGCCTTTGATGAGGACGTGATTGCTGCCAGTGCCGGTGTGCCGCTGGACGATGAGCATGAGCTGACACCGGAGGAGCAGGAACGGCTTGATATTGCAAAAAAGAATCTGATCGGCAAGGCAGTCAAGCCCTTCTTTGACCCGGATGCCCGCGATTACATTGAAGCGGTACGCCGCAGCCATGAGCAGGTTATCGACAGCGTCAATCTGGACACCGTGCTCTATTCCGGCTTTGCCGAAGACAAGCAGGCAAACGCGGATCGGGTCATCGACACATTCCGGGCCTTTATTGAGGAAAACAAAGACGAGATCATTGCCTTGAATATTCTCTACGACGCACGTTACAAAGATCGCCCGCTTGTTCTTGAGAGGCTGCGCGCCCTGTATGAAAAACTGAGCGCACAGCATGTGACGGTGCAGCGGCTCTGGGACTGCTATGCCATCAAGCGCCCGGACAAGGTGAAAGGGACGCAGGCAAGGCTTGC
>JBGUWL010000210.1:0-2278 GCA_045221075.1 Acutalibacteraceae bacterium | reverse complement strand
GGGAGTTTCTTTTTTCCATTTGCTTCGCAGGCACCCCCTAGCCGGGGGTGGCATGTCGCCTTGCACCGTCCCGCCCCGCTCCAAACGTTGACCGTCCGGGAAAACGGCCACTGACGTGGACGGTCCCCGGTTTTGAAAGGCGACCATCCGGGAAAACGGGTCCCAGCGTGGACGGTCCCTACTTTAGAAAGGCGACCGTCCGGGAAAACGGCCTCTGGCGTGGATGGTGGGTGGTTTCAAGTGGGGGACTATCCACGTAGGAGCCCTCAATCCCGGAAGGTCGGTGGTCTGGGTGATAGTAGTCTCCCCTTTTTGAGAGGGCACTGAAAAAGGGGGCAGTTTATAAGGCCTCTGAGAGTGGCGTATTCAAGCAACTTTGTGAGAAGTTCGACTTTCCTTCAGATTTTCGATTCTCATGGGGTTGTTTTGATGTAAAAAGCGGTTTTCCCCTCTATTTCCCGCTTTTTTCATCCAATATCCGCAATATTCTCACCATATTCGATGAGAATAGAGCCACTGCCCCCTGCATCGTATATGCATCAAGGCCGTAACTGATGGCTCTGTCCAGGTGATAGGAGTGTTTCAGCTCTGAGTTTTTCGCCTCCACGATGTATCGCTCTCGGTATTTCTGCTTGAACTCCTCGGTTTCCTGTTCTTTCCGGTGGCGTATCTGTTCCTGCGTAGGGATTGACACGTAGTAGATCTTTCCGGAACGCATTGTCTTAGTCCGCTTGTACCCGCACTTCTCAGCATGGGCACAGACTCTGCATTTAGTCGCAGAGAAAGAGAACGCCATTACCTCATTTTGATACTTTCTGGCTTCCTCCTTGTAGTTTACGATCTTCTTGGATATTGCCATATGCCCGGCCGGGCAGACCATCATCTCCGCATCTTTATTGTAGCTGAAGCCATCCCGTGCATAGTTGCCTTCATTTGCGACCAGGGGTTTAAGTTTTGATATCAGGGATACTTTTTCTTTTTCGGCATTCTCCAGATTCTTCTGACCACAGTACGCTCCGTCGCCTATGACCTCCTCAAGGTCGGGAATGTGGATCTTCGCTTTCCTGATAAGTTCCGGAAGTTCCGGCCCATCACCCTTTTCACCGGAGGTCATCGTTGCTGCCACGACCAAACGGTCCGGCGTTACAGCCAGATGCCCTTTGTAACCGAAGAACTCCGAGTCTTCCGCTTTGTGCCCTGTCCTGGCATCCGGATCAACAGACACGGTGTAGTGGTCGGTGATATCCTCCATCATCTCGGACAGCAGGTTCATCTTCTCCGTAACATTGGGAAGCAGCGATACTTTTTGCTCTTTCAGGAACGTAAGCAACTTGGCAATATAGTCCATCTCCTTCTCAAGGTTATCACCCTCATACTTCTCCGGCATATGGTCCTTGAGCGACGCGTCCATCTCATAGACGGTCTTCCGCAGTATCTTTGACTGCTTCTGAAGAGCGATTGCCGGCATGGTAGGGTTGGAACGGGACAACGTGTGCGTCGAGTCCACGATTATCGTCCGGCTAAGTTCAATCCCTTTTTCACGGGCAATCGTTAATGACTTCCCGATGAGCATGTCCAGCAGTTCCACATCCTTCAATCGCTGGCGGCGGAACTTGCTAAGCGTGCTGGAGTCTATGACATTGTCTTCGGGTGCAAGGCCCAGAAAGAACTTGCAGGCCATGTCGCTCATGCAGCGCTCCACAAGGTCAACATCGGACAACCCCAATACACTCTTCAGCATCAGATACTTGAACATACGGACTGGATCCTCTGCCATACGGCCATTGTCCGGGCAGTATTTGTCTTTCAGTTCGTCGTAAACGAAGGAAAAGTCGGTCAGTTCACTCAGTCGGCGCCATTTGTTGTCTTTCCGTACGACGATATCGTACAAGGAAGAGTAATCTGAAAATCGTAGTTTGCCCTGTATCGGAAGCATATAAACGTCTATTAATCAGTATGATAAAGTTACAAAAAATATGTCAGACTACCAAATCTATTTGATGGTCTGACAAACTTTTTTCATATGTCCTACATGACGGTCAGAAGGGTTTTTCAGTGCCCTCTTAAAAAAGGGAGACTACGTACAAAATCGGCCATTTTTGATAGTAGTCTCGGTCAAAAAGGGGAGACTACTAACACCCAGACCACCGACTTCCGGGATCTGGGGCTCCTATATGGATAGTCCCCCACTTGAAACCACCCACCATCCACACTGGGACCTGTTTTCCCGGACAGTCGTCATCTTGAACCGGGGACCGTCCACGCTGGGGGCCGTTTT
>JBGUWL010000209.1:0-1510 GCA_045221075.1 Acutalibacteraceae bacterium | reverse complement strand
AACACGTTATTTTTGTGGGCGAGTGGCCGTTTTATTCCTCACGGATAGATACGCCACAATGATTTCTATGTGTAACGAGGTCTATGCCTCAATATTTTTGTGCCCTATGAGACGTGTTAGCGGTCTTGACGTCCACAAAGATACTGTATTTCTTTGTATTGTGGACGATGACGGTGTTGTTTTTCGATCAAAGTACGGTGTTCTGACCCCCGAACTGGAGCAGATGGCCGGAGTGATGGTGGAGTATGGCGTGGAAGAGGCTGCCATGGAAAGCACCAGTATCTATTGGATGCCGGTGTGGCGGGTTCTTGAACCCTACTTTTCACTCCGGCTTGTGAACCCCTTTTTCATCAAACAGCTGCCCGGGAAGAAAAGTGACGTTAAGGATGCGGAGTGGATAGCCACATGCCTTCAGAAAGAACTCATCAAAGGGAGTTATGTCCCTGATGAGCTTATTCAGCAATTGCGACAATACGACCGTCGTATCTTCGATTTGTCAAAAGACATTGCATACAAGCTCACCAAGCTGGACGCGGCGCTTCAGCGATGCAATATACGTATCAGCAACTATGTGTCCACCACCCAAGGGAAGGCCTATCAGGGTATAGTCCGCCTAATCAGCGAAGGCGTTACGGCCGCTGAAGAGCTTATTAAGAGTGTGCATGGCCGGACAGTTAATCGAGTGGGGAAAGACGTCATTTTCAACGCTCTTTCCGGGGTTATCACAGTCGCCGACATTGACACCATAAGACAACTTCGCGAGGAGGTTGAGCTTGCGCGGCGGCATAAGGACGAGTGTCAGGCCAGGATGGATGAGATCTGCAGACAGTACTTCCCGGAACAATACAAGAACTTGCAAACCATTCCTGGCGTACAAGCTCGTTCCGCTACTGCTATAATTGCAGAAGTAGGCACCAATATGGAGGCCTTTCAAACAGCGTCACACCTCGTTTCCTGGGCCGGCCTTAAGCCGCGTAATGAAGAGAGTGCCGGAAAGATAAAGTCTCGGAAAGTAACTCACGGCAACAAATATCTGAGGAAAACTCTTGTTGAATGCTCATGGGCGGCCAGTCGGACCCAGGGGTGCTACTACAATCGGTTCAGTTACATACAATGCACCGTCCGGCATAAGAACAGGATGAAGGTGCAAGTCGCCATTGCCCGCAAGATACTTACCGCAGCATGGCATATACTTCATGATAATGTCCCGTACAGGGACTTTACGCCTGATATTGTCCCTTCCGAGTAATCGGTCGGTCCAATATATACCGCATACTGTAAGGTCACTATATTTATGGTGGTTATACCCCGCTTTGTAAACTGACTCACGCTATATGCGGCTTAGGACGCCAGTGTGTGGCCATAAGAGCCCGAAGAGGAAATTGTAATATTATCTCATAGCCTCCTGCGAAAAACATCGCGGGGAAGGTCTTCATTGAGTATGGCGTAGGCTCATCTCTCGCCGGGAACGTCTGGGCTGTACGATAATTGGATTTATAGAGGAAATATA
>JBGUWL010000208.1:0-1650 GCA_045221075.1 Acutalibacteraceae bacterium | reverse complement strand
ACCGGGCACAGTCAGTATGGATTCAAATCTACTTGAGGTATCTGTTTTCGTCAACTACCTGCTTTGGAGTATACAGGAAGCTCCTATGATGACCGCATTGAAAACGATAACGTATAATAAGTTGCGCAAAAACAAAAGGACAAGGTTTGCAGTCTCTGCTAGAATGAAGTAGCGACAAACCATTCTGAAAGGAGACAGCAAACCATGTCCGAGAAGATTGTACAGTTAAACGAGGAGGTAATCAAGGGTCAACTGAAAGAACTGGTCCGGGGCAGCGTAGAAGAAACGCTGAACGAACTGCTGGAGAAAGAGGCCGAACAGCTGACCCAGGCTGCCCGTTACGAGCGCAGCGAAGCCCGGCAGGGTTACCGCAGCGGTCACTATGACCGGCACCTTACAACCACTTCCGGGGACGTCACACTGCACGTTCCTCGTCTCAAGGGAGTATCCTTTGAGACCGCGATCATCGAACGGTATCGCCGGAGGGAAAGCAGTGTGGAGGAAGCGCTGATTGAGATGTACCTGGCCGGCGTATCGGTTCGCCGGGTGGAGGACATAACCGAAGCCCTGTGGGGAAGCAAGGTATCTCCTTCCACCATCAGTGAGCTGAACAAGAAGGCATATGTCCATATTGAGGACTGGAGGAATCGTCCGCTGCAGGGCGGCAAGTATCCGTATGTCTATGTGGATGGGATCTATCTTCGCCGGAATTGGGGCGGAGAGTTTGAAAATGTAGCGATTTTAGTGGCAATCGCGGTCAATGAGGACGGATATCGTGAGGTTCTAGGTGCGGCTGAGGGGATGAAAGAAGATAAAGACAGTTGGGTGAACTTCTTCCAGTGGCTGAGAGGCCGCGGCCTGGAGGGAGTCAAACTCATTGTCGGCGATAAGTGCCTCGGTATGCTGGAGGCGGTTAGAGAGGTGTTCCCTGAGGCCAAGTACCAGCGCTGTGTCGTCCACTTTTACCGCAATGTGTTCAGTGTAGTACCCAGGTCAAAGGTGAAATACGTTGCCAAGATGCTTAAGGCGATCCACGCCCAGGAGAGCAAGAAGGCGGCCAGGGAAAAGGCCAGGGCGGTTATTGAAGAATTGAATGGAATGAAGCTCAAGGAAGCTGCAAAGAAAGTGGAAGACGGGATAGAAGAGACCCTGACATATTGCGATTTCCCTTCAGAGCATTGGACCAGGATCCGCACCAACAATGTGATTGAGCGTCTGAATCGAGAGATCCGGCGCAGGACGCGTGTGGTGGGATGCTTCCCGGATGGTCACTCGGCCCTGATGCTGGTCTGCGCCAGACTGAGGCACGTGGCTGGCACGCAGTGGGGAAACAAGAAGTACATGAACATGAAGCACCTGGAGGCACTGGAGGCCTCTCTTGCTGGCTGACTTCACTCAAAGAGACTGCAAATCAATTTGCGCATAAAGCTTGACACTACCTGTTTTTTCAAATGTTTTCACATCCATTTTCTTCCATGCAAATTGCTCCAAAAAGTTATAAAAAAGTCCCGAAATCGGGTGATTTCGGGACTTTTTGGAGCTGCTGGGCAGATTCGAACTGCCGACCTCATCCTTACCAACCGAACCTTATCCTTCCCAAGTGGTGCCTGTTGCTTATTTTTAGTACAAACTAACCAAAATAGTTCATAT
>JBGUWL010000207.1:0-3026 GCA_045221075.1 Acutalibacteraceae bacterium | reverse complement strand
TGAGTTACCAAAAAGAACATGGGACCGGCAGTACCCCAAGGGCACTTGTTTCACTGCGCTTGCCGGCGGTCTTTGTGCGGTGTTGCCCTATATCTTTTTCCACATACTGCGAAGGTGCGCCTTGTCTGCGAAATATTCCATATACGCAAACTCGCTCGAGTCCCGGTTTTTAGAGAACCCATAAAAATGTCTGTCATTTATATTGTTCCGCGTTTTCCTGCGCTTCAAACATGGCAGATGATATGGAAAGTATCCTTGGGCAGATTTCACAAAGTTTAGATGAAATTTTTGTAAGTGTGTTGACAAGGCAAAGGAAATACTGGTAAAATAAATTGTTGAAGGGTGTATGTTAACGTAAGAAAAAACACCCATGACCTTAACAAAATCAAACAGGAAAAGAAGTGATACGATGATAAGAAGTATGACCGGTTACGGCAGGTTTGAGGGCGCAGTCAACGGCCGCCAGACCGTTTTTGAGATCAAGGCCGTGAACCACCGCTTCTTTGAGCTTCAGTGCCGTGTCCCCAGGGGCTGCGGTTTTCTGGAGGAGACCATAAAGGAGCTGGTGTCACAGTATGTATCAAGAGGCAAGATAGATGTCTTTGTTTCCGTTGAGGCGGATGACAGCCTTGAAGCGGACGTAAAGATCAACCGCTCTCTTGCGTCGGGATATCTCAAGGCACTGAGGGAACTTTGCGAGGAATACGGACTAAAGGATGACATCTCTGTTTCGCTGCTTTCAAGGTACTCCGACATATTTACGGTCAGCAAGGCTCCCGAAAACGAGGACGCCCTGAAGGAGATCGTGACGGAGGCCGGAAAAAAGGCCATCTCTGACTTTATGCTGATGCGTGAGCGTGAGGGCGAAAAGCTTGCCCACGACGTTATAAGCCACGGCAAAAGGATACTGGAGCTGGTGGGTGAGATCGAAGAGCGTTCTCCCGTTACCGTTGAGGAATACCGTACAAAGCTCTATGACCGCCTGCGTGACGTTCTGCAGGACAGCAGCATAGATCCCCAGAGGATACTGACGGAGGCCGCTATCTTTGCCGACAAAACAGCCGTCAGCGAAGAGACCGTAAGACTCAGGAGCCATTACTCCCAGCTTGAAGCAATGCTTGCCCAGTCCGTGCCCGTAGGAAGAAAGCTGGACTTTATTGTTCAGGAAATGAACCGTGAGGCCAACACCACAGGCTCTAAGGTCTGTGACGCGCAGCTTGCCCACAAGGTGGTGGAGATAAAGGCGGAGATCGAAAAGATAAGGGAACAGATACAGAATATAGAATGATGGGGCGAGAACAATGAAAATGATAAACATCGGATACGGAAATATGCTTTCGTCATCAAGGATAGTGGCGATAGTAAGTCCGGACGCCGCCCCCGTAAAAAGAATGGTACAGAATGCCAGGGATAAGGGAATGCTTATTGACGCGTCCTGCGGCAGAAAAACAAAGGCCGTAATAGTTACCGACAGCGACCACGTTGTCCTGTCGGCGGTACAGCCGGAAACTGTGGCTCATCGTGTCAACGAAAGAAGCGAGGAGGAAGGAACAAATGAAAAATGAGGGACTGCTGGTGGTGATATCGGGCCCCGCAGGTACCGGAAAGGGTACCGTCGTCAGGGAGCTTCAGAAGGACGACAGCATACGGGTGTCTGTATCGGCGACCACAAGAGCCCCCAGAGAGGGCGAGACGGACGGAGTGCATTACCACTTTCTGTCCGGCGAGCAGTTTGAACGGATGATAAAGGAGGACGGATTTCTTGAATACGCCTGCTATGTGGGAAACTACTACGGTTCTCCCCGCCGTCAGGCCGAGGAATGGATGGACCAGGGCAAGGACGTCATTCTTGAAATAGAGGTCCAGGGCTGCCGGAAGATCAAGGAAAAGAATCCCGGCTGCGTCAGTATCTTTATCATGCCCCCCTCAAAGGAGGAGCTTGAAAACCGCCTGAGGGGACGGGGCACCGAAACGGAGGAGGTCATCCTCAAAAGACTTGCAAGAGCTGATGAAGAGATGGCAGCCGCCTCGGATTATGACCATGTTGTGGTAAACGACGTGGTGGAGGACTGCGCCGCAAGGATATTTGATATCCTGAGCGAAGAAAGAAAAAAGAGAGCCTGAAAAGGTCGGTTTATTGAGGAAGACAGGGAGTACCCGAGAGAAAAAGGAGATGTTTTTATGTACGAAAAGTATACAAGACCGTCCGTTGACGATATCTTTGCCGGAAAGATGAGCAAATATGCCCTTGCCATCGCCGTTGCAAAGAGAGCAAGACAGCTCACCGACGATATGCAGAATGATAAGGGCAAGGTCTGCGACAAGCCCGTGCTTGTTGCCGTTGACGAATTCCAGGACCACAAGTTTGCGATCCTTGAGCCGGAAATAGATGACTGAACCGATACTTGCCGCGGGAGTTGCCGTTGAGCATACTGCCTATCATTTTGACAAGCTCTATGACTATGCCGTTCCGCCTGAGCTTCAGTCCTCCGTGAAGGAGGGCTGCCGGGTCATGATAAGCTTCGGCAGGGGTTCCCTGCGTCAGGGGATGGTAATGGAGCTGCACACCGCCGAAAGTCCGGAGGGTCTTAAGAGCATTATTGATGTCCTTGACAAAGAACCGGTGCTTTCAAAGGAAATGCTGGAGCTTGCGTCGGCTATGAGTGAGCGGTGCTTCTGCACCCTGTTTGACGCCTGCCGCGCCATGCTGCCCACAGGACTTTCCGTCAGGATAATGTATAACTACTTTCTGCCCAACTGCGCTTCCGACCCGCTTTTTGATGAGGGGCTTTCCGAAGAGGAAAAGCAGGTCATTGTGGTTTTAAGGGGTAGAAGAGTTCCTGTGCGCCAGGACAGACTTGTAAAGACCCTGGGACTCAGTGATGACTCTCTGCTTGTGAGGATGTCAAAAAAAGGCATAATATGCCGCAGCGAGGCCGTCAAAAAACGGCTGCAGGACGTGAACGTCAAGATGACCGCTCTTGTCAGGGACGAAGAGGGAGCGCGTTATTCTCCCGCTCAGAAAT
>JBGUWL010000206.1:0-16032 GCA_045221075.1 Acutalibacteraceae bacterium | reverse complement strand
CCCATCTGTGCATACGCACAGATGACGTCTCATGCAAACTCCGACGCGCTGACGCGCTATTAAAAGCAGACTGTGTCTGCTTTTAATGGGAGTTAAGAATCAATCCAGTTTCCCGCCTGATGGAGCCACTTCAAGAAAATAATGGGTTATCACAAGATCCGCAGCCTTGCCGTATGTCCTCACACCGTCAGACTGTGAATGCTGCTTCAGGTAATGGTCGTTTATTGCGGTGGCGGCGGTTGCTACGGGAGTTTCAAACTGCTTCCAGTATTCGCTGTGGGCAGCGCTGTCACGGAAATAGCCCTCTGAAAGATGGGACACGAACTTTGCATACAGCTCCCGGTCGGCGCTGTACAGATGACCCGACACATTCCTCAGAGCCATATAGCAGGCGGAATATACAAGCTCATCATCTCCCGAATACAGACAGGAAAGATATGCAATGAAGTTTGCGTCGCCCTCGTTCATCCATCCCCTTACATGAGCCATCTCATGACACATATTATAGGGTATCGGCCACTCCGGAATGTCAACATTCACATTGGCCTCAAAGGTGAACGGGAAATATATGCCGGTGATGTTAAGGTATGACATCCCCCGTGATAGCATGACCTTCTTCGGCACACTGTACCCCTCCGCAACAAAATCATACCGGCTGTGAAGTCCGTTTATTGCGTCCCTGGCCCTCCGGGGAGCGGTGTCAAGATCAAAGTTCACTGTACCGTCAGGGTTTTCGGGCAGTCTTGAACGGCTGTCCGATGCCGTATCTGCCAGCCACACACAGACCTCATACAGCTCCTCTTTTGACACTGCCTTTATCTCCCATCCGCTCTTTGCAAGAAAACCGGAGCAGTAATAGTTTATGCCGCAGTTTGTCACGTATAGAAAAAACGCAAGAGAACAGCAGGCCACGGGACGGACAAGTCCCAACAGCGCCCTGTGTATCCGGTCATTCTTTTTCCGGATGATCCTCACGGTAACGATCGTAAAATATGTCAGCACCGCCGGTATTACAAGAATTACCAGTATCTCTCCCAAGGAAAACGGCAGCACACCCGTCACATTGTTCCAGAAAACGGATACCACCTTGTACACGCTGCCGCAGTATCCGTCAGCCAGCCCCGGAACATTCTTTGCAAGCTCCATTATGATAAGCGACACGGGAAACAGCATCAGCAGCCAGAACCAAACCGTCCTGACCGCCCTTTTCAGCAGTGAAAGACCCTCGGCGCAGATACTCTTAAGCTTTTCGGAAAGTGTTTTCTTCTTTCCGGACAAATTCCTGTCATCCATTTCCTTCACGTCCTTTTGTACTTCTTACTCCATTCTACCACATTTCCTCCACATATTCAATGGTGACAGCGCAGAGGCGCCCGGCGAGCCGCCGGGCGCGCTGTAGCTCAACTGCCGTTTCGGTGCGTGACCGCACCGGACGATTCGCGTTATCGCTCCGCTGCGCTGCGCTCTGAACTCGGACGGGATACTTTACTCCCGCGGCGGACGGCACGTCAAATACCGTACCCATCCGCCGACGTGCCGCACATAGCGGCACTTTCCGGCTGCGGTCATCGGGATTTTGTATTTCATGCGCTGTTCATGGTTTAACGTGCCTGTTATTTCTGATATTGCGCTACCCGATAAAAGCTGCAACCGCGGCATTTAACTGTCGTATGCTATTGAATGTAAGTGCGAAATAGGAAGCGGCAGTACCCCAAGGGCACTTGTTTCACTGCGCTTGCCGCCTCGAAGTCTGGTGCAGCGTCACGCTACCTGCCGGCTCGCCGGTCATTGAGCGACCGCAGGGAGCCTTTCCGTTCCCCCGGGAGTTTTCGGGCGCGACAAAGCCACAAGTACGCTGACCGTCAGCAGGTTACCGGGGGAAAAATGCATCTTACGGTTTTGATATTTATTTTTTAAAAAAGCTGTGATACAATTATCTCAACGAAGCAAAACACCCCTGAGAGTCCGGGAGTGTAAAATAATATGCGGACTCTCCCGCAGTGAGGGGAGAGTCAGACAAGAAGCTGACGTTTCCCGAAGGGTCGGGAAAGACAGAAAGGAGGCGGCAGGGTGAAGCTGAAAATAACACAGGTGTCCGGGCTGGATGAACCCGAGGTGGATATCCGGTACACCGAAATGGACCCGCAGCTCCGCAAGGCAATAGAATTGCTGCAGGAGGATACCAAAGCTGTAACGGTGCGGCAGGAAAACAGTACCCGCCGGATAAGATCGGATGAAATATTGTACTTTGAAAGCGTTGACGACAAGACCTTTGTATATGACAGCAGCGAAGTCTATTCCTGTGATATGAAGCTGTATGAGCTGGAAAAGATGTTCTGTGAACACAGCTTTGTAAGGATAAGCAAGTCCTGCATACTGAATATAGATCATCTCGACAGCGTTCGTGTACTGATGAACGGAAAAATGGAGGTTACCCTGCAGAACGGTGAAAAACTGGTAGTCAACCGGCATTATGTTCCGTCATTCAAAAAGAAATTCGGACTTTGAGGAGGGCGTTTATGAAAAAGAAAATATTTCTCAAAAGACTCAAGCTTTACGGTATATGCACCTGCATATCCTACACCCTGGTGAGTATGATCCTCTCGGTACTGAATATCGGATCCGAACTTGTTACCGGCAATACTTGGGTCGCAAATGTACAGCTTTTTTCGGTGTGTCTGGTGATATCGGTACTGATGCTGATAACCGATACCATAAAAGATCCCGAGACGGCAACAACAGAGGCGACTCCGGGATATATTCTTGTGGGTCTGCTTGACGTTGCGATACCGGTGCTGGGAATGGGAGGCTTTTTGTACGGATGGTTCGACGTGTTCAGCACACAGGTGCTTTATCCCATATGTATTCTGCTGGTGGTCTATATTGCGATTTTTGCAATGTTCTATATCAACGGCAAAAAGACAGAAAGGGAACTGAATCGTATTATAAACGACAGAAAGGAAAGGTCAAGTCATGAAAAAAATAATTGAAGTCAATGATCTCAGGAAATCCTACGGAGACGTACAGGCGGTAAAGGGACTCAGCTTTTATGTTGAACCCGGCAAGCTTTTTGCATTTCTTGGTCCCAACGGCGCGGGAAAATCCACCACCATCAATATCATCACCACCTTCCTTCAAAAGGACAACGGCACGGTGACCATCGACGGCTTCACCCTGGGAAAGAACGACGATGAAATACGCCGGATCATCGGCGCAGTCTTCCAGGACAATATGCTCGACGACCTGCTTACTGTAAGAGAAAACATCCTGATGAGAGGTTCTCTTTACGGGCTGAGAGGCGCAGCACTTAAGGAAGCCGCAGAAAAGGCCATCGCCTCCGCAGAAGTAGGAGACTTTGCCTCCCGCAGATACGGAAAGCTTTCCGGCGGTCAGCGACGCCGTGCTGACATTGCAAGAGCCCTTGTAAACACACCGAAGATACTCTTCCTGGATGAACCCACCACCGGACTTGACCCTCAGACGAGAAAGAGCGTGTGGGAAACTATCAGAAAACTGCAGATGGAAACTGGTATGACGGTATTCCTTACCACCCACTATATGGAAGAGGCGGCGGAAGCCGATTATGTTGTGGTAATAGACGACGGTATGATATCCGCAAGAGGCACTCCCGCTCAACTCAAGGAAAAATATGCAGGAGACTTCCTCAAGTTGGTGCCAAAAAAGGAATGTATGCAGAAGGTGAGCGACCTGCTGAAGGCAGAGGGCCTTGAATATTCCCTCAACGCCGACACCCTTAAGGTGAATCTGCCAAATACACTGGCCGCTCTGCCTGTGATAGACAAATGCCGGGATGACCTTGCGGGTCTTGAAATTCTCAGCGGCACTATGGACGACGCTTTTATTGCAATTACCGGAAAGGAGATACGCTCATGATCCAGATGATGAAAAGAAACCTCAGGTTATACTTTCGTGACAAGTCATCGGTGTTTTTTTCACTGCTTGGGGTGCTTGTGGTCCTTGGACTTTATGTTATATTTCTTGGAGACCAGCTTGTAAGCTCCTTCAAGGATAAGGTCCCGGACGCCCAGAGACTGATGGACAGCTGGATAATGGCGGGTATACTTGCCGTAACACCCGTCACTACCACCCTGGGTTCCTTCGGCGCAATAGTAAACGACAAGACAAAAAAGATATACAAGGATTTCCGCTCATCCCCCATAAAGTCCCGTTCCCTTGCGGGAGGATACATACTCAGCTCATTCTGCATAGGTACCATTATGTCCTTGTTTGCCTTTGCTGTAATTGAAGTCTATTTCGGCATCAAGGGATACGGACTCCTCTCTGCATATCAGATGCTCCAGACAGTCGGTACCATACTCTTGTCTGTCCTTGTAAGCTCCTCTATGATGTATCTTGTTGTTTCCCTGTTCACCAGCCAGAACGCCTTTGCAACGGCAAGCACCATAGTCGGAACTCTCATCGGCTTCATCACCGGCATATACCTGCCCATCGGCAGCACTGACCAGTCGGTACAGTATGTTATTGAATTCTTCCCAATATCCCACGCTGCGTCCCTGTTCAGAAAGATCATGATGGCCGACCCCATGGCGGTCAGCTTCAAGGGCGCACCCGAAAGTGCAAAAACGGAATTCATGCTTGACATGGGCGTTGAGTTCAAAGCCTTCGGTCACACCTTCACCACCCTTGAAAGCATCGGATATATTCTTCTGTCGGCGATCATATTCTACGCTATCGGAATTGTAATTACCAGAAAGAAGAGCAAATAACGGGATGTTGTAAAAACAGAAAAGAACATAAAAAAGCTGCGGAGGACAATGAAGCCTGCGCAGCTTTTTTGCGGAATGATCAGGTAAATAATTGCTTGAAGAAAAAACGGTTCAGTTAACGAACATGGTGAAATGACTGCTTTTGTCCTGATCCGGGTACAGTGATCCGGAATAAACCTTATCTGTCAGAGCGGAAAGGACCTCAGCGCTTTGCACAGATACCGCAGGGAGAATAACCCTCGCTGATCAATTCGGCTGCTGTGGTAACTTTTACCTCTTTGTTTTTTGACAGGATAGCCTTAGCCGCACGGCAATCCGGATTGGTATGGTAGCATTTTGTGCTGGTATTAAGGATAAATGTGGAGCCCTGTGATGCGTTGTCTGTTACAGTGACCTTACAGCTTGCTTCCTTGCCGTTGTAGGTACGGACGGTCACATAAGCTACGCCTTTTTTCAGAGCTTTGAATTCGCCTGTCCAGTTGGTCTTTGTCATCTTGACAACGCTGCTGTCACTGGTGCGGAAGGTGCGTTCTGCGCAGCCGGCGTTATCGGGTATGATTGCGCTCAGGCTTGCGCTCTGACCGACTTTCAGAGTGAGGGCAGTCTTGTTCAGGCTTACCTTTGCAGGTGCGGCCTTTACGGTGACCTTGCAGGTGCTTTCTTTGCCGTTGTAGGTTCTGACGGTAACATAAGCAACTCCCGGCTTTACGCCTACAAACACACCGTTCCAGTCGGTACGGGTCATCTTTACAATCTGACTGTTGCTGGTTCTGTAGGTCCTCTTTGCACAGGCGGCGCCGTCATTTATTCCAGAGCCTATTGTATAGCTTTCGCCGACACCAATGGTCAGGATGCCCTTGGTGAGGGTTATCTTTGAAGGTGCATTCTTCACTATTATCTTGCAGGACTTTTCAAGTCCGTTGGATGTTCTTACGGTTATCCATGCGGTACCGTTATTCACAGCCTTTACGTTTCCGCTCTGGTCAACGGTGAGGACCTTTGAATCAGAAGTGCGCCACTTTACGCTCTTGTCTGTTGCGTTAGAAGGTGAAACCGTGGCTGTCAGCTTTGTTGTCTCTCCCTTGCCCAGGGACATCTGGGAAGCGCTGAGGGAAACCGATTTCGGCAGAACTGCGGAAATATATGAGTAATGGACACTGTACTCTTTTGCGTAGTTTTCCGCAGCAGAACCCTTGGTACAGTAAAGTGTAAAATCATCCACCCACACATGGGAGGGGTAGCCGACTTTGTAATAACCGAAAGCATACATACCGATTGTTTTGACGCTTGCAGGAACGGTGACGCTTTTCAGATTGGGGCACCAGTAAAACGCATACCGATCAATCGCTGTCACACTGTCGGGAATGTTGACTTTTTTCAGGTTTTCACATTCAGAGAACGCCACGTCGCCGATGTATTTAAGTGTATTTGGTAAAGTTATGCTTGTTATTTTATTCTTTTTGTTAAATGCATTAGTGCCTATAGTATTAACGGGTATGTTGTTTATCTTTGAGGGAACGACAACATCCGTCTGGCTGCCTGTAAATCCGGTAATTGTCATACCGCCGTCAGCGTTTACTGTATAAGTGAAACTGCTGACAGGTGTTTCAGCGGCTGCCGCATATACGCTGATGCCGGAAGTGTCGTCACCGGTCATTACCGCCGGCATTGCAAGGGCGGTGCCTCCGATAAGTACAGTACAAAGCGCAGCCGAAAGGATACTTCTGATACTTTTTTTCATTTTACATTCCTCCTGAATAATATCTTTTTCGGGATAATATTTTTCCCAAAATAAAACACAGCACGCTGCATTAAGGTGCGCACTGTGCATGAGATAAGCGTATAGCATCGCTTTGCTATATTATATTTTATCCTTGTACAATGCGCATTGTGGAAAAATCTTATAAATTAAGTATAAATCACAACACGCAATTTGTCAACAATAATAATTACCGTTATCATATTTCTATGAAGAAAAATGAAAAAACTGTTTTCGCAGGCATCTGGAATCATAATCATCCATGATTCCTGTTCCAGTACTTGCGGTCAAGGGAGCGGTACTGTATGGCCTCAAATATATGGGAACGCTTTATGACCTCGGAACCGTCCATATCAGCAATGGTGCGGGCCACCTTGACGATGCGGCTGTAGGCCCTTGCGGATAATCCCAGCTGCTCAAAAGATGCCTTCATGGTCTTATTTGCATCATCATCCAGGCGGCAGTGCTCCTTGACCATTGCGGGGGTCATCCTTGCGTTGCAGGTCACGCCCGTGCCTTTGAACCGTTCGCTCTGTATTGCCCGTACCCGGTCTACCCGGAGCCTTATGTCATGGGAGCTTTCCTCCTGAATGTCCGAGGAAAGGGAATCATAGTCAACGGGTGAGACTTCAACGTGCAGGTCAAGCCTGTCAAGCAGAGGGCCGCTCACCTTTGAAAGATAACGTGAAACCGCCTGACCGCTGCAGGTGCAGGGGCGGGTGGGATGTCCGAAATAGCCGCAGGGACAGGGATTCATGGCGGCGATCAGCATTATTGAACATGGATATGTGACTGTGGACTGAGCCCGCGAGATGGTGACACTGCCGTCTTCGATGGGCTGACGCAGGATCTCCATGGCCGTGCGGCTGAACTCCGGCAATTCGTCCAGAAACAATACGCCGTTATGTGCAAGAGAGATCTCTCCCGGACGGGGAACGGACCCTCCGCCGGAAAGACCTGCCGGTGATACGGTGTGATGGGGCGCCCTGAAAGGCCGGTGAGTCATGAGAGGAACATCCCGGGAAAGAGCGCCGGCAACGGAGTGTATCTTTGTGGTCTCTATCATCTCGTCAAAGGTCATTTCGGGCATGATGGTGGGAAGACGGTTGGCAAGCATACTTTTTCCGGCGCCGGGACTTCCCAGGAAAAGCACGTTATGACCTCCTGAGGCGGCTATCTCAAGGGCACGCTTGGCGGTATACTGCCCCTTTACCTCCGAAAAGTCGGTAGGGTATTTCAGCTCTTCGCTGTCGGGGGGAGTGAATACCGCCGGCTCGATAGGTCTGCTGCCTCTCAGGTGATAAACAAGACCGAGGACGTTTGTTACCGGAATTATCTCTATACCCTTTACTATCGCGCCCTCGGCGGCGTTTTCGGCGGGTACATAGAAGCGCTTTATGCCGTTGTCCTTTGCCTGTATCACCATGGGCAGTATTCCGTTGACAGGTCTGAGCTGTCCGTCAAGAGAAAGCTCCCCGATAAACGCCGAGTCGGAAAAATTGCTGTTTAACGCATTGACTGCGGAAAGTATGGAGATAAGAATGGGAAGATCATACATTGCGCCGGACTTTTTTATATTGGCGGGAGCAAGGTTTACGATTATCCTGCCCAGAGGGAATTCAAATCCGCTGTTGCGTATGGCGGAGCGCACCCTGTCACGGGACTCCCTGACCGATGCATCGGGGAGTCCTACAATATCAAACATAGGAAGTCCCCTTGAGATGTCTGTCTCAACACTGACATCAAAGGAATCCAGACCCATCAGTCCCATGCTTTTTATCTTTACCACCATATCAAAAACCTCTTTCCAGTCCCTCAGGCTCACGTTTTTTCTGCGCCGGAGGATATTGCGATATCTTTTACTGTTCTCATTATATTACACTGATGGTGCTTTGGCAATGACCGGCGGAGTTTTCTCCGGTATTCTGTAGTTATTTACAAATAAACGATATTTTTTTCTGTTATTATAACAAACGTCCATTTCCCCGCTCTCGCCTTTCGGCACCACAAGAGACTCATTTCACTTGGCTCAGCCGGTGCTTCTCCCCCTATCGGCGGCTGGCAGCGTGACGCTGGTGTCTCGCCTGTCGGCTCGGCCGTTGCTTCTCATACTGTTTTCCGATTAAAAGCTGACACTTTTAATCGGAAAAGGCGCCGCCCAAGGCTGCGCCCATCTGTGCATACGCACAGATGACGTCTCGCGCAAACTCCGACGCGCTGACGCTCTATTAAAGGCAGACTATGTCTGCTTTTAATGCGAATTAAGTGTCAGCCTGCGGCTGAGAGGTCTCCACCGGAGACCCTCACCCCGTGTTCGCGCTCAAGTTCTGAAATATGCGAAAGTGTTATATCGCGGCGATAAGGTTTCCGATTCGGAAGAAGTCGGTCACGAATTTGGAGTGCAGGCTCTGCGTCGGTGGTGCTTAATTTTCCTCAGCGGAAATTCCGGAAAAGAACATTTATGTGGGGAGCGGTTTTCTCCTGCCGCTCACTATGGTTAGATTAAATGGACAAAATCGGTAATTTTGATAAAAATTGTAAAAAAAAATCGTATGCCTGCGATAAATTTATATTGACTATTTTTAAGAAATAGTGTATGATTGATAGAGCAGTGAACAATGGGGTGGAAGGATGCAGCAAGGGATAACAAACGGTCAGGCAGAGAGCCTCAGCGACGAACAGCTTGTACTGCTTTGTCGTGAGGGTGACGATGCCGCCTTCCGTCTGCTTGCGGCCCGGTTCTTCCTCACTCTCAGCAAAAAGGCTGTGGATTATTCCCGCCGGGGCGCCGAGACCGATGATCTGGTACAGGAGGGTCTCATCGCACTGCACGAAGCCGTTTCCGGCTATCGTGAAGACAGAGGAGCTTCTTTCCGCACCTATGCCGACGTCTGCATACGCAACAGGATGATATCCGCTCTGCGCCGTATCAATGCCCGCAGGAACAGGATCAACGATGAGGCGGCTTCCATCGAAGAGGCCGATCTTCTTCCCTCTCCGCCGGAGAACGACCCTCAGAACGCCGTTATCATTGCCGAGGAGCTGAAGGCTCTGCAGGATCATCTCAGAAACAGCCTTTCCCAGACCGAAAGCGCTGTGCTCCGGCTGTATCTTGAGGGTATGACCTACGAACAGATCGCCGAAAGACTGGGTATCAGCCGCAAATCCGCCGACAACGCAATTCAGCGTGTCAGAAAAAAGATCAGAAACAGACGCTGAATCCAGCGTTCATATATGCCCGTGTAGCTTATTTCAGGAGAGCGTTGACTTTTATAAAGAATCAAAGGTGGCGGTGCAATTCCGTCCGAGGGCGAAATTTATTAAATACCAAAGCGAGGTAAAACAAATGTACGAGGATAAGACTCTCATCTGCAAGGAATGCGGCGCTGAATTCGTTTTCACAGCCGGCGAACAGGAATTCTATGCTTCTAAGGGCTTCGAGAATGAGCCGCAGAGATGCAAGCCCTGCCGTGATGCAAGAAAGAATGCCCAGAAGCCTGAGCGTGAAACCTACAATATCGTGTGCGCTGATTGCGGTAAGACAGATACTGTCCGCTTTAAGCCAAGCGAAGGTCGCCCTGTATACTGCCGCGAGTGCTTCGATAAAAGAAGAGAACAGCCTCAGGAGTAATGTGACCTGTCGGTCATCCGATGCATGAAACAAAACGTCCCGGACGATGTGCCGGGGCGTTTTTTTGCGTCTTTTTTGCTATGCGTATGATTTTCCTCTGGCGGCAGTTAATAGATGTTTCATCATCCGATAAGACGGCAGGATTATTTTTTGCACTTTTCACACCGACCGCTGTATGAATCGCTGTTATGGCAATTCCGCAACAGATCATTCGACAGGATCATTTCATCAGTTTTCGTATTGCCATTCGTAATTGATCGTTCATCAGTACATTTCCGACCCGTATCCGATGACTGTTCACTCAATAGTCTTCACTTCCGAGAAAGCAGAGCCGATGATATCAACTGCGTTATGTGCAGCAAGCAGGACCCCGTGTTCCTCCGCCGAGGCGACGCTGACACTGCCCCGATACTGATGTGAAGCAAACTCCATAATGGCGGCAAGGGTAGATTTTTTCAGTGCGGCCATTGAACGGATCACCAGGAGAGTGCGTTTTTTGTATTGCAGTGCAGTGCTCAGGTACCTGCGTCCATTCATTCTGTAAAGGGCAGCCATACAGTCAAAAAAGCTGTCGGTGTCGGAAAATACAAAAAGATATGAATATGCGCTCCTGCTGATTCTGTAGATCTTTCTTCTCCCCTTTCTGTCAGAGACCGTCAGCAGAAGCAGACAGCCCCGGTCATATCTCATAGCCTCAATAAATACCCTTTTATTTTCAAAGCTGACTCCCGTTGTTTCTGATGCGCTTTCAAGCAGCGCCCTGAGGACACGCCGGGAGTTATTTTCATGCAGGCTCATTTTTTCAAAACTGAGGGACATTCTCTCCAGGTCACTGTCGCTGAGAGATATAAGGATGCGTGAGGCGTCAAGCTGTTCGATATTCATTATCATCACTCCGTCCGGTGTGGGTTCCGCACTTCTGCAGTGCGGCATTCTGTTCTATAATATATACTATTAGATCCCTCTCATAATTGCAATTGATTTTTTCTGGAAGCGCAAAGCCTGCGATCCCGATTCGCGGCGGTCGCTCCGTTAGCACTCCGCTCTGGGCTCGGGCAGAATACTTTTACTCCCGCGGCAATCACAAGAAATATGCCGACGCTGATAAAGCCGTAATCACAGCACAAAACCAACGTACGTCACTGAATCGGAGCTTGAAGTCGGGTGCGGCAGCTTGCCGCCGCGAAATCACCACCGGCGGCTCGCCGGTCGCGGCAGTCGCTACGCTGACGCTCCGCTCTGGGCTCGGGCAGAATACTTTTACTCCCGCGGCAATCACAAAAAATATGCCGACGCTGATAAAGCCGTAATCGCAGCACAAAACCAACGTACGACACTGAATCGGAGCGTGAAGTCGGGTGCGGCAGCTTGCCGCCGCGAAATCACCACCGGCGGCTCGCCGGTCATTGAGCGAACGAAGTGAGCGTTTCCATTCCACTTTCCAAATTCCACATTAAAAACTCCTCACTCCTAACTGAAATAACTCTTCACTAAAAAATCTAAAAAAAATCCAATATCCATCTTGACACATAGTACTATGTGTGATATAGTATTATGCAAAAGGGGGTATGCTCAATGGATAACCAGATGAAGCGAGGGCTTCTTGACGTTTGCGTGCTGTCTTCAATTTCCTTTCACGATTCATACGGCTATCAGATAATCAAAAAGATGAAGCCGTACATCGAGGTGTCGGAATCCACACTGTATCCTATCCTGCGCAGGCTTGAAAACGCCTCCCTGCTTACGGTGCGGTCGGAGGAATTCAACGGGCGGCTGCGAAAATACTACCACATAACGGAACAGGGCCGGAAACGGCTGCAGGATTTTTCCGACGAATGGAAAGAGATCGACGCTATCTACAGATATGTTACAAGGGAGGAAGACACAGATGAATAAAGAACGGTTTGCAGATATACTGCGGTCGGGTCTGACGGGTCTGCCACAGAGCGAGATCGACCGATATGTTGAATACTATCTTGAAATGATAAACGACAGGATCGACGAGGGCATGACGGAAGAAGAGGCTGTGCAGGCAGTGGGCAATCCTGAGGATATTGCCGCACAGATCCGCAAGGAACGCGGAGTAGGCGCCACCGTCACAGGCGAGGTACAGCGATTTGCCGACAAGCTCAAAAACGCCGTGGGATACAAGGGAAAGCTGGAGCCCTGGCATATTCTTGTAATAATACTTATAATTGTATTCATAGTGCCCGTGGGCGTGCCGGTTATCGGGGTCGGATTTGCAGGAATTTCAGTAATATTCGCAGTGGCCGCCGCTGTATTCGGAGTGCTGATCGCAATATTTGCCGCACTTCTTGGCATCATGGCCGCCGGTGTGGGACTATGCGTGACATCAATATTCCTGATGGCGGACGGACTTGTGTTCAAGGGACTTTTCATGCTGGGAGCCGGACTGTTCATGACGGGCATCGCCTCTCTGCTGTGGAGAGCGGCCATCAGCCTTGTGGAGCTGATCGTGTCAGCAATAAAGAAGGGCGTTAACAGCATCTCGTCCAAGATCAGAGAGAGGAGGGCGAAGTCATGAAGAAGACAAAAAAAGTCGGTCTGATAATCTCTCTTTCCCTTATTGGGGTAGGACTGCTGCTGATGGTTATAGCCGTGGCATCCGCGGGTTCCGACTGGAAAACCATTTTTTCTGATGATAGAGATCGGGTCATCACGGAGATCAGTCAGTCCTTTGACAGTATAGTGATCGAAACCGAGCTTGACAGCGTTGAGATCGTCCCCTCAGAGGATTCTACATCGGTAGTGGAGTATTACAGCTCCGACCGGTCGGGATATGACCTGAAGGTCAAAGACAGAGTGCTCACCATACGCCCCAGGCACAGCAAAAGATGGTACGAGTATATCAACATCAGCGGCTTTTCGGGTCATGAGGTCAGACTGCTCATTCCCACAGGACCCTACAAGAGCATTGACGTCGAAACCGGAATAGGCAGCATTGATATCCACAGAGATATTGTGGCCGATGAGATCAGTACAAAGACCGGTATAGGCAGCATCAGTATGCCGACGAGCAGCAAGAGCAAGGTTGACGCAGGCATCGGAGAAGTAAATGTATATGAAAACCCCTCATCCCCCCCGGACGGCGAGCTTGATATACACACCGGAATCGGCAGTGTTACCGCACCCCGGGGCAAGCACACGGACATCGATACCGGCATAGGCGACGTCACCATCCGTGACAGCGAAGTCTCCTATAACGGCGGCAGCGGTTCTTCAGAACGGGACGGTTCATCGGAAGTCTCCGGTCAGAAGGACAATAAGACAAGTGCTCCCGAAAGCAGCGCAGACATTTCAAAGACTGACGGCTCATCGGAAGTCTCCGGTCAGAATGACAGTAAGACAAGCGCTCCCGAAAGCAGCGCAGATTCTTCAAAGACAAACGTTCCATCGGAAGTCTCCGGTCAGAATGACAGTAAGACAAACGCTCCCGAAAGCAGCACAGACATTTCAAAGACAGACGGCTCATCGGAAATCTCCGGTCAGAAAGAAAATAAGACAAGCGCTCCCGAAAGCTCCGTAAATACCGTTTCTCAGGCAAGCGGGACCGCCTCATCCCCTGCTGTCACCTCATCAAAAGCGGCATGATATAATAGTTTATGGGTATCGGATCTATATTGCCGATACCCATATATGTTTATTTTGATGTTTTTTTAAATTTTTTAAACAAGGAGCAAAGCTCCAACAAGCTTGCTTGATTGGAGCGAGCGACGCCTGGGGCAGACGTCGTGGAGCTTTAGCTCCTGCGGACGTCGGTGGGGGATTTTAATACTGTTTTTTGCTGCCGCCGGACAGAAACAGGAGTATCATACAAAAAATTCCCGACAGACAAAACACCCGCCGTTGACAGGTTCAGTCAGCGGCGGGTAATATTTTTGTTGCTATCCGGCTGCGTCATGCTGTGATGACAGCCGGCAATACTGATATCCAGCAGAAGGTGCGGCAAAGATCACGCGGAATCTCACGTCAAAGCTTGTCTTCTGGTATGTTTGATATCAGTATAAGTATTCAGCAGTTTTGTGTTCAGACGGGATGGATCTTGTTCTTGAGATCGGCGTCGGGATTAATGCCGATTCGGGCGTCACGGCGGGCCTTGAAGAACTTGGGTGCGACCTGGGGGAACTGAGCGTAGGTAAGAACGTCCTCCTCCTGCTCGATCCACTGGGGTATCTCTGCTCTCAGCTTCTCAAGCTCCGGCTCCAGCAGATCTGCCGGACGGCAGGTGACCGGCTTTTCGTCGCCGATAATACTCTTGCGGAACTCGGGGTCTATGCTGACGGGGGTGGTGCCGTACTTGCCGGCAACCAGATCCTTGAACTGACCGCTGCAGTTTTTGTAGCGGCCGAACAGCACATTGAACACTGCCTGTGTTCCCACGATCTGTGAGGTGGGAGTAACCAGCGGTGGATAACCCGCATCCTTTCTTACCTTGGGCACCTCTTCAAGCACCTCGGTGAGCTTGTCGGCCTTTCCGGCGTCCTTAAGCTGCTTGAGCAGGTTTGAGAGCATTCCGCCGGGGACCTGATATATCAGGGCCTTTGCGTCGGTAGCCAGCATCTTGGGATCAAGCAGACCGCTCTTGATGTACTTTTCACGCAGGGTCATGAAGTATTCCCTGATCTCCGCAAGCTTTATAAGGTCAAGCCCCGTGTCGTACTGCGAGCCCTGCAGTGCAGCGACCATTGACTCGGTGGGAGCGTGAGAGGTGCCGTTTGCAAGGGGGGACATTGCCGTATCTATGCGGTCGCAGCCTGCCTCGATGGCCTTCATCAGACACATTGAAGCAAGTCCGGAGGTATAGTGGGTGTGAAGCTGAACGGGGATCTTTACGGCCTTTTTGATGGCCTTTACAAGCTCCTCGGTATAGTAGGGAGTGAGCAGAGCCGCCATGTCCTTTATGCACAGGGAATCCGCTCCGGCGGCCTCTATGCGCTTTGCATAGTCAACATAATAGTCGGTGGTAAAGATAGGTCCTGTGGTGTAGCTGATAGCAACCTGAGCCTCTACGTTGGGATTTTCCTTCTTTGCGGCCTTTGCGGCGTTTATTGCAGTCTGCAGGTTCTTGATGTCGTTGAGGGCGTCAAAGATACGGATAACGTCAATACCGTTTGCAACGGAGCGCTGTACAAAATACTCAAGAACGTCATCGGCATAGTGACGGTAGCCCAGCATATTCTGACCTCTGAAAAGCATCTGCAGTCTTGTCTTGGGACAGTTTTTGCGGATGACCCGGAGTCTTTCCCACGGGTCCTCGTTCAGAAAACGGATGCAGGAGTCAAATGTAGCTCCGCCCCAGCATTCCAGCGAATAGAAGCCTACCTCATCCAGCTGAGGGAGGATGGGCAGCATATCCGAAAGCGGCATTCTGGTGGCGATCAGCGACTGGTGAGCGTCACGCAGGATGGTCTCGGTGATCTGTATTTTTTTTGCCATTGTGGTTTCCCCTTTCGTGGTTCTGGCCGGAGGGTCATAGCGGACGGTCCGGCCGGGTATGCGGGCAGGACAGCACAGAACATACGCTGTATCCCTGCCGGCACTTTCGATTCGGATATGTCAGCTCAGTGTTACAAGAACGGCGCCGGTATCCACGGATTCGCCCTTGCTTACAGCAACAGAAGCCACAACGGCATCCTTTGAGGCCTTTATTTCGTTCTCCATCTTCATTGCCTCAAGAACCACCAGCACATCGCCGGCCTTTACGCTCTGACCTACCTTAACGGGTACGTCAAGAATGGTACCGGGCATGGGAGACTTGACGGGCTCACCGGCAGCGGCAGCCTTGGGAGCCGGTGCGGGAGCTGCGGCGGGTGCAGCAGGAGCGGCAGCGGGTGCGGAAGCAGACGCGGAACCTCCAACCTCTTCTACCTGTA
>JBGUWL010000205.1:0-12549 GCA_045221075.1 Acutalibacteraceae bacterium | reverse complement strand
CGGAGACCCGCGCAGTCTCGCCTGTCGGCTCGGTCGGCGCTTCTCAGCCTGCGGCTGAGAGGTCTCCACCGGAGACCCGCGCCCCTCTGGGAGGGAGCCTGATAGCCTTCTCCTTCCAGGAGAAGGTGGCACGGCACTGCCGTGACGGATGAGGTGTTCGGCGCGCAGCGCCGGAGGGAGTTAAATGCCGCACATAGCGGCACTTTCCGGCTGCTGTCATCCGGATTTCAAAGTTTCCATGCTGTTTATGATTTGACGTGCCTGTTAATTGTGGACTTGACTGCCGGAAAATATTATTCACTATTCGTTATTCATTATTCATTATTCATTGAGCGAGCAAAGCGAGCGTTTCCGCGTTTCCGCGTTCCCGCCTTTATCTTATAACGCTTAATTTCTCAAATATTATTATTTTTTAAGTCCTAAGTTTTCAGTTTACGAAGCGCTTAATTCCACTTTCCACATTCCACATTCCAAATTAATTTATTGCGAGAGGACAGATCAGAATGAGCCTTAATTCGACCCCGTCATCCGACAGGGTGCATATCGCCTTCTTCGGAAGGAGAAACGCCGGAAAGTCAAGCGTTGTCAACGCCGTAACGGGTCAGCAGCTTGCAATAGTTTCCGACGTTCTCGGCACCACCACCGACCCTGTACTCAAGGCCATGGAGCTTCTTCCGCTGGGTCCTGTGGTGATAATAGATACCCCCGGCATCGACGACGAAGGAGAGCTGGGCGCGCTCAGGGTCAAAAGGAGCTATCAGATGCTCAACAAGACCGATATCGCCGTGCTTGTGGTGGATGACGGTGTCGGTATGACCGAGGAGGACAGGGCTCTTCTCCTGCGGATACAAAAAAAGAATATCCCGTATATCGTTGCCTACAACAAGACCGAAAACAGCAGCCTTGACAAAAACGGAAACAACGAGATAAGCGTCAGCGCTGTGACCGGCAAGAACATAAACGCCCTCAAGGAGATGATCGCCGCCTGTGCCAAAAACCTGCACAGCGACAAGCGCATTATTTCCGACAGGCTCCAAAAAGGCGACATGGTGGTGCTGGTGGTGCCCATTGACGGTTCTGCGCCAAAAGGAAGGCTCATTCTTCCACAGCAGCAGACGATAAGGGATATCATAGACAGTCACGCAATGTGCGCGGTGACACAGCCGGAGGAGCTTACTGCGACCCTTGGTATGCTTTCTCAGAAACCGAAGCTGGTAATAACCGACAGTCAGGCCTTTGCCCCCGTGAGCAGAATGGTCCCCGATGACGTAATGCTGACCTCCTTTTCTATACTCTTCGCAAACTACAAGGGCAATCTGCGCCTTGCCGTTGAGGGTGTAAGAGCTCTTGACGGTGTAAGAGAAGGTGACAGGATACTCATTTCCGAGGGCTGTACCCATCACCGCCAGTGCGGGGACATCGGTACGGTGAAGCTGCCGGCTCTTATCAGAAAATATACGGGTGTACAGAATATTGATTTCTCATGGACCTCCGGAACGGAATTTTCCGAGGATCTGAGCAAATACCGGATGGTGATACACTGCGGAGGCTGTATGCTGAACGAAAGGGAAATGCACTACCGTCTGCAGTGCGCCGTTGACGAGGGAGTGCCGATAACAAACTACGGCACCGCCATCGCTTATATGAACGGCATACTCAAACGCAGTCTTGCGCCCTTTCCCGAGATACGGGAGATACTTGACTGAAATAAATGATTATAAAACAGCAAAAAAAGCAGAGCGCTGTCCGATGGTTTCCGGACGGCGCTTTGCTTTTGGGTCGATGATATAGAAAAAAGGGGAAAGCGGAAAGAGTGAGGAGTTATGAGTGAGGAGTTATAAATGTGGAATTTGGAAATGTAAAGTCAGGACATAGGTAAGTGAAGAATGGAGTAAGTGACGACTAAATACCAGACTTTATGACTGAGATGGGGGTTTATCACTTGTTTCCGTGAGAGTCAGTTTGTCATCCGGAAGCGCCTCAATGCGGTTGAGCTGGCGGTTTATCCGGCGGGTGCGGACGCCCACAAGCTGTTCGAGGCTTTCTTCGGTCCTGCGCAGACGCTTCTGTGTGTCCGTAAGGGCTTCTTCGAATTTCCCGAATTCGGTCTTGACGGCGCCGAGAATACTCCATACTTCGCTGCTGCGCTTCTGTATTGCAAGAGTGCGGAAGCCCATGCGCAGGGAATTAAGCATTGCCGCCATTGTAGAGGGTCCCGCAGCGTTGATATGATATGTGCGCTGAAGCTCCTCCACAAGCCCCGGAGTGCTGACCACCTCGGCGTAAAGGCTCTCCACCGGCAGGAACATTATGGCAAAGGATGTGGTGTGGGGCGGTGAGATATACTTGTCGCGGATGTCCTTTGCGCACTTCTTCACGGCGTCGGTCAGCTCCTTTTTGCGTGACTGTATCAGAGCCCTGTCGCCGCTTTCAATGGCATCCTGAAGATTCATGAAGGCGTCGCCGTTGAATTTTGAATCTATGGGCAGATATACTATGCTGCCCTCCTCTGCGCCGGGGAGACGGATGGCAAATTCCACCCTGTTTGCGCTGCCGGGAACGGTGGGGATCTCTCTTTCGTACTGGTCGGGAGTGAGTATCTCCTGCAGTATGGCCTCAAGCTGCAGCTCTCCCAGAATACCCCGTGATTTGACGTTTGACAGCACCTTTTTCAGGTCCCCTACGTCCTGGGCCACCGCCTGCATTTCGCCCAGACCCTTGTACACCTGTTCCAGCCTCTCGCTGACAAGGCGGAAGGATTCGTTCATCTTTGATTCGAGAGTTTTCTGCAGCTTCTCGTCAACGGTCCCCCGTATCTTTTCAAGCTGGGTATTGTTGTCCTCACGGATACGCTGCAGTCTGCTTTCAATGCTTGTTTCAAGAGTGCCGAAGCGGGTCTCCAGCTGAATAAGACGGTCGTTCAGACTTTTGTCCATGCCGGCAAGTCTTTTTTCTGTGCTGCGGCTGATCTCGCCGATACGTTCGGTCTGTGCCTTTCCCATCAGTTCAAGCCGTTCCTTCTGCTGCTCCGATGAGCTGGTCTGACCTGCCCGGAGCTGCTCGCCCAGAGCTCGTATGCTCTCGTTCGTGGACGCCGAAAGCTCCTGACGCAGCTCAGACATCATCTCCCGTGTTTCTTTGCGCACAGACTCCGACTGCCGGGAGAGGTCCTCGACAGCCTTTGTAAGCCGGCGGTCGCTGCGGCCTCCTCCGGTATTTGTAAAAAGAACGACAGCAAGCATGACTATAATAATTATCCCGATAATAAGCAGCGCGATCTCCATATAAACCTCCGGTGTTCAGGGGCATTCAAGCCTTTGTTATACTGAAAGAATTATAACATCCGGATATTTTATTTTCAATACGGCAGAAGGGCCATAGACCCTTTTCTTACCCTGAAAAAGAAAACTTTTTCTATGTACGTCAGAATAATAAAAAATAATAAAAATATAGCAGTGAAAGTTGTTTTTGTCTTGATTATCCGGCACAAAAATATTATAATAACTATGTATCCGCTTTTTTATTATGGAAATTTTTTATTGTGAGGTGGTCGGCCGTGAGTCCTGATCCTTATGTCAAACGACGAATAACATACAGCATCAATAAAGGGACACTGGGACTGACCGGTCTGTTCCTGATAAAAAGGGGCGCTTGCAATGATAAGCTATTACAAAACCATAGACGGAAGAATTGAAGAGATAAGAAAATACGAACCCGGCTGCTGGGTGAACTGCGTTTCGCCGGAGGACGATGAGGTGCAGTATCTTCTGGACTTTTTCAAGATACCTCCCGAGCTTATGCGGTCGGCGCTTGACGAAGAGGAGTCATCCCATATCGACAGCGAGGACGGCACCACCCTTATCATCATTGACGTTCCTGTGGTAGAAAAGGTCAAGCAGAACATCACCTACTCCACAATGCCTATCGCCATCATGATAACAGACAACAACGTCATCACCGTCGCTCTGAGCGAAAACACCGTCATAAGCGAGTTTTCCGAGGGCGTCGTCAAGAACGTGATGACCGGCTACAAGACCCATTTTGTCCTGCATATCATGCTGCGCATGGCCACAAAATACCTGCAGTACCTGAAGCAGATCGACAAGATCAACAACCGCATTGAGCGTGAGCTGAGGCGTTCCGCCCAGAACAAGGAGCTCCATCAGCTTCTTGATATTGAGAAGTCCCTGGTGTACTTTTCATCCTCCCTTAAGGCGGACGAGCTTACCCTTGAAAAGATCATGAGGGGACGCTACATCAAGCTCTATGATGAAGATCAGGATCTTCTTGAGGACGTGCTTATCGAGATCAAGCAGGCAGTGGATATGGCCGCCATCCATCTCAACATTCTTACCGGCACCATGGATGTGTTTGCATCCATTATTTCAAACAATCTGAACGTAATAATGAAGATCCAGGCTTCGCTCACCCTGCTGGTATCCGTACCTACGGTGATATCCGGATTCTACGGAATGAACATAGTGACGGGACTGCCCATAGACAACCTGTGGTGGTTCCCCGTGCTGCTTTCGGGTGTGCTGATGCTCATAATGTATTTCATCCTCAGACGCAAGGGGATGTTCTGATACGCCGTTGTTCCTGAGTGGACACGGCAGCGATACAGAGGTGTATTTGTGTGAATGAAGAAAAGCTGTTTCATATCGGCATAACAAAAGAACAGGGGGCTGCCTATGCCATTCTTCCGGGAGATCCCGGCAGAGTGGAGCTGATAGCCGCATATCTTGACGACCCGCAGAAGCTGGCCTCAAACAGGGAATTTGTTTCCTGGTGCGGCACACTGTGCGGAGAGAGAGTCATCGTGCTCTCCACCGGCATCGGAGGTCCCTCCGCCGCAATTGCTCTTGAAGAGCTGTGCAAGGCCGGACTCAAGGCTGCGATACGCACCGGCACCTGCGGCGGCATAAGCGAGGGAGTTATCCCCGGGGATCTTATCGTTCCCACCGCGGCAGTCAGGATGGAGGGAACGTCAAAGGAATACGCTCCTCCCGAGTTTCCCGCAACGGCGGATTTCGGCATTGTGCGGGCGCTGGAGGAGGCCGCAGAAAAAAACGGACTGCGGGTCCATACCGGCGTGGTACAGAGCAAGGATTCCTTCTACGGACAGCACGCTCCCGAGACCATGCCTGTGGAATACCGTCTTAAAAACAAATGGAGCGCCTGGAAGCGTCTGGGCGTGCTTGGCTCCGAGATGGAAACGGCGGCGCTGTTTACCGTTGCGGCCGTAAGGGGAGTGCGTGTGGGATGTGTGCTTCATGCCCTGTGGAACCAGGAGCGCAAGAGCAAGGGTTATGAGGACGACGACAACTTTGACCTGACCGCCGCCATACGTACCGCAGTGGAGGCCATGAAGACCGTCATCACCAATGACAAGAAGAGAACTCCCGTTTATGAGCCGAAGCCCAAGAAAAAAATGATAGCCGTTGTAGGTCCCACAGCTTCAGGCAAGACCGACCTTGCAATACGGCTTGCGAAGCTCTATGACGGGGAGATAATCTCCGCCGATTCCATGCAGATATACAAGGGCATGGAGATCGCCAGCGCAAAGCCCACCGAGGAAGAAATGCAGGGCATACCCCATCACCTGATGAGCTTTGTTTCACCCTGCGCCACGTTTTCCGTATCCGACTATGTGAAGTTAGCGGGGGAGGCCATTGACGATATCATTTCAAGGGGAAAGACCCCTATACTCTGCGGAGGATCGGGACTTTATATCCGTTCTCTCATCGACAACATCAGCTTCGCTCCCGAGGATCCGGACGAGACCCTGAGGGCCGGGCTCAACGCCCGCTATGAAGAAGAAGGAGGAGAGGCTCTGCTGAAAGAGCTTGCGGAGTTTGATCCCGAGACCGCCGGAAAGCTTTCGCCCAACGACGGCAAGCGCATTGTCAGGGCCATAGAGATATACCGCACCACGGGCATAACCATGAGCGAGCACGTTTCCCTTTCAAAGTTAGAGCCTTCTCCATACGATGTGACCGCCATCGGTCTTACCTTTGCCGACAGACAGAACCTTTATGAAAGGATCAACCGCAGAGTAGACGATATGCTTGACAGGGGTCTGATAAAGGAAGCGGAAAACTTCTACTCCTCCGAAAAGAGCGTGACATCATCTGCGGCCATCGGCTACAAGGAGCTCAAGCCCTATCTTGACGGGCGCATTACCCTTGAAGCCGCCGCCGAAAAGCTCAAGATGGAATCCCGCCGGTATGCAAAGCGCCAGATAACCTGGTTCAAGCGGGACGAATATATCCACTGGATAAACGTGGACGCCGTTGACGACGTGCTCAGTGAGGCCGTAAAGATCATAGAAGGAGAAAAGACCGCTCATGCAGCAGATGAGCAGGAGCAAAAGGACTGATTTTCTTCCCGCATCGCTGTTCCCGCGGAAATGCGGAGCCGTGACAGCGGAAGAAGGAGGAAAAAATGGATAAACCGACGATTATAAAAAGGGGTATCATGGCGGTGCTGACCGTGCTTGTGATTACCTATGTGATATATGTTGTGTGCCGTGCTGGATTTACCCAGGTAAAGACCATTACGGCGAAGGAAACAATAGCCTATAACGCCATACCCTGTGACAGCTTTGTGATACATGACGAGACCCTCATCACCTACGACGGGGAGGGAGTCATATCCTACATGTTTAATGACGGGGACAAGGTATCCGTAAACGAGACGGTGGCGGGTGTGTTCGACAGTGTTATCTCTGCCGGAACCCAGAGGGAGATGGACAGGCTGAGGTCAAAGATAGACTCTCTCAAGCTTCTGAACACCAATTCCGATGCCATTACCCAGACTCCCGACGAGCTTGACAGGAGCGTCCGCAGCTATCTGATACAGGCCAACCTTGCAGCCTGCGAGGGCAGATATCAGGACGCCGACTCCTGTTCCGACAATGCTCTGTACTGTATCAACGAAAGACAGCTTGTAACGGGAAAGAACAATGACTACAAGGCAAAGCAGACGGAGCTGGAACAGCAGCTAAAGGAGCTTGAACAGTCCGAGGCCCAGGGCAAAAAGAGCAAGGAGATAAAGGCTCCCAACACGGGATACTTTGTCAGCAGCGCCGACGGCTACGAAAACATCTTCAAGGTATCGGAGCTTGAAAACATAATGCCCGATGACATGGGGGATGACAAGATAAAGCCTGCCGAGGTATCCGACAAGGTGATCGGCAAGACAGTAAACGGAGTTTACTGGTATGTGGCCTGTCCCGTCAGTGCCGAAAGCGCCCTGAAGATCAAGAACGCCGACACCCTGCAGCTTGATATTCCCGTTGTAAGCAGCGAAAAGATCGACGTTGAGCTGTTCTCTATCAACCAGAAGAGCAAGTCTTCCGACGCTGTGGTGATGCTCAGGGGCACCTTTATGAACGACCAGATGGCTTCCTTGCGGAAGGGCAGGTTCTCCATCATACTTGACACCTATGACGGCATATATGTTCCCAAGACCGCCGTTCATGAAATGGAGCTTACCCGTACGGTAAAGGACGACAAGGGCAAGGAAAAGAAAGAGACCAAAACCGTTTCCGGAGTCTATGTAAAGGTGGGCAACGAGGTGGCGTTCCGTGAGATAGTGCCTGTATATTCCGGCGAGGATTATATAATCAGCAGCCTCAACACCAAGGATAAGGTCTTCTCAAAGGACACCGGGGCTGTTCAGGTATATGACGATATCATTGTAGAGGGGGCTAACCTGTATGACGGAAAGATCATCAACCGCAGTTCCTGACCGCAGGGACGACATAAAGCGGAACTTTGAAGAGATAACCGCCCTTATTGCGGACGCAGCCGTAAGGTCGGGACGAAAGCCGGAGGATATCACCCTGCTTGCCGCAACAAAGACCGTGGAGCCGGAGTTTATCAACTATGCGGTCTCCCTGGGACTGAAATTCATCGGCGAGAATCGTGTTCAGGAGCTTTTGTCAAAGTATGAGGAATACGATCTTGAACACTGTGACCTGCAGTTTATAGGTCATCTACAGACCAACAAGGTGCGTCAGATAGTGGGAAAGGTGTCCATGATACAGTCGGTTGACAGCCTTAAGCTGGCTCAGGAGATATCAAAGCAGTCCGTGAAGGCTGGCGTGACCACAAACGTTCTTGTGGAGGTCAATATCGGCCGTGAAGAGAACAAATCCGGCGTTATGGAAGAGGATCTGGTCCCGCTGCTTGAGAATATCGCCCGGCTTGAGGGCATAAAGGTCAGGGGACTGATGACCGTGCCGCCCATATGCGGCAAAAAAGAGGATGTTTGTAAATTTTTTGATAAGATGTATCATTTATTTATTGACATTTCAGCCAAAACAATGGATAATATAAATATGGACTTTCTCTCAATGGGAATGTCCGATGATTTTGTGGAAGCAATTCTCTCAGGCGCCAATATGGTCAGGATAGGTTCCCGGCTTTTCGGCGCACGAGTATACAGATGACGGAGGAAAATTATTATGGCAGGATTTATGGGAAAATTCAAAAACATTCTTAAGCAGCCCGATGAGGACATGGACTACGAAGATTACTACAGCGAAGAGGAAGAAGAGCAGGCAGCTCCCGCTCAGTCCGCTCCCGCTGACGACTACGACCTTGACTCTGACGGCGGCGCGGATTCATCCGACAACGTGATCAATCTGCATGATTCCGGCAAGGTACAGTTCGTACTCTTCAAGCCCGAGACCTTTGACAAGGACATCACCGCAATGGCTGACGAGTTCATCAAGAGGAACACCGTTATCCTCAACATGGAGCAGACCAACAAGGACGTTGGCAAGCGCATCATCGACTTCCTCAGCGGCGTTGCATACGCTCACAGCGGCAAGATCAGCAGAGTGGCCGAGGACACCTATATCGTAATGCCCAGCAATGTCAAGCTCTCCGGCGAAGACATTATGGACGAGGTGGAAAGCGACAATATTTATTTCTGATTTTATTTGATCCGGTACCGTCGCCGTGCAGGTGCGCAGTGACGCACTTTGCCTGCGGGTTCCGCAGCGTCTGAGGACCGCCGGAGAAGAAAGGATAGTTGTATGCTTACTTTGGAAGAAATAGAAAACATAAGCTTTCGCCGGGCAGGACTCGGCGGCTATAAGATCGAGGACGTTGACAACTTTGTTGATGACGTTATCGAAAAGGTGCGTGACCTTGAAAACTCCTCAAAGGAGTTTGAAAACCGTATTGAACAGCTCAACCAGCAGATAAGCCGCTATGAGGCAAGGGCTGCAAGCGTTCAGGACGCTATCATCATCGCCGAGATTACTGCAAAGCGCATTGTTACCGAGGCCGAAGAGAAGTCATCCGCCATGCTGGAGGACGCAAAGACAAAGTCCGAAGCCATGGTGAGCGAGGCGGAAGAAAAGTCATTCACCACCGTTTCCGATGCTGAAGTAAGGGCGCAGACCGTTCTTGACAACGCTCTTACCAGATCGGCAAGCAGTATTGACGAGAATAACAGGATCATAGAACAGCAGAAGCGAAATATTATCAGGATACAGTCTGAGGTCACAAGGTTCAGAGAGGCTCTTATAGATTCCTACAAGAATCATCTCAAGATCATCAACTCCCTGCCCAAGGCCGAGGAGTTTGAACAGTATCAGACAAAGCTGGAGGAAAACTATCCCCCCGCCGAGCCCATAACTCCCGAGTCTGCCGAGCAGGCTCTTAAGGAAGACGCCGACAGGGCCGTTGAAGAGGCAAGAAAGGAAAAGCCCCAGATCCGTGTGGAGATGGTGGACGCCGAAAAGGTCAGGGAGATCTCCGAAGAGATCAGGACCAACAGCAAGGCTCAGGCGGAGCTGGAAAAGGACCTCAAAAGCGAAGAAGAGGACTCCGCTCCCGCTGAGGATAAGGAAGAAGAGACCGCCTCAAACGCTGAGGAGACTGCCGGAGCAGCCGACAAGGCCGAGGACGCCGGTGACGATCATGTGGTTATCGACATCAGCAGCATAGGCGATATCGGATTCGGCGGTACGGATGCTGACGAAGAAAAGGGCTCCGAAGCAAAAGAAGCTCCCGACAGCAATGCCGAAGAGATAGAGGCTGCCGCAAACGAAGACAATTCCATGAAGATCAGGGACGACGAGCCGAAGCCTACCAGCATTGACGAGATAAACGACGGCGTGATCTTCAACTCCGTTCAGCAGAATGAGGTTGGGAAGGAAAAAAGGAACAACCGCCAGCCTATCCACCAGGGACGCAAGAAGAGATCCGGCAAGCGCCGCTGAGGAACACTGCTCAGAGACGCTGCTCACTGATATCAAAATATCGGCCAATATACTATGATCCGACACGTTTTTTACTGTGTCGGATTTTGGCTTGTATATATGGGGTTCTCTGAAACGGATCACATATATGTTTTTTTTGCAGACAGGGTTTGATACTGCTATCAGATCAAGATGTTGACAAAAGTCAAGAGTTTCGCTCAAGCCTTTTCAAAGGCTTGCAGGGTCGAGGGGGCGCGGGTGTCCAGTGGACACCGCTGCGCAGCAGCAGCGCCGACCGAGCCGACAGGCGAGAACCAGAGCCCTTCGTGGGAGGTTCGGAGGGCAAAGCCCTCTGACTTCTAAGACTTTATATCTGTCCTTGGCAAAAGACAGTCCAATATGATCTACTTGTTTATATGATAGAAGTATGACACACAGTATGCTGAAAAGCCATATCAGGTGACGACCCCGTAAGCGGAGCTGTAAGGCGAAGGCCTATAGGCTGTCAGATTTACCCGCGTCCGGAGGTTTCAGAGGTCCCGATAGTCCGGCAGTTTTGTCGGAAAGGAAAAAACAAAAGAGGAGAGAAAACCCATGCCCCAGGATTATAACAGCACACTTAATCTGCCCAAGACGGATTTCCCCATGAGAGCGGGACTTCCCAAATCTGAGCCGGATACCCTCAGACGCTGGGAGGAGGAAAAGATCTATGACAAGCTGATGAAGCACAACGAGGGCAAGCCCCTTTATGTGCTGCACGACGGACCTCCCTATGCAAACGGCAATATCCACCTCGGACACGCAATGAACAAGGTGCTCAAGGACATTATCGTAAAATATAAGAACATGACCGGCTTCAAGTCTCCCTATGTGCCCGGCTGGGATACCCACGGTCTGCCCACCGAGCTTAAGGCAAGAGCAAAGGCCGGTGTGGGCAACTCCACTTCCATGTCCGTTGTGGAGCTGAGAAAGATCTGCCGTGACTTTGCCCTGGGCTATATCGACGACCAGAGAAATCAGTTCAAGCGTCTTGGCGCCATCGGCGAGTGGGAGAACCCCTACATCACCCTGAACCATGAATATGAGGCAAAGCAGATCAGGATATTCTCAGAGATGGCCTGCAAGGGTTATATCTACAGAGGACTCAAGCCCGTTTACTGGTGTCCCGACTGTGAGACCGCTCTGGCCGAGGCCGAGATCGAATATGCCGAGGATCCCTGCCATTCCATCTATGTAAAATTCCGTGTGACCGACGACCAGGGCAAGCTGGCCGCAATGGGCGCGGACGTAAAGAATACCTATTTCGTTATCTGGACCACCACCACATGGACCCTTCCCGCAAACGTGGCTATCTGTGTGGGTCCCCGCTTCAACTACAGCCTTATCAAGACCGGAAACGAATACTATGTAATGGCCGAGGAGCTTTATGTCAGCGCTATGGAAGCCGCCGGTATCGAAAACTATGAGGTCATCGGTACCATAAAGGGCTCCGAGCTGGAATACATGAAGACCGCCCATCCCTTCCTTGACCGTACATCCCTTGTTATCGTGGGTAATCACGTTACCCTTGAAAGCGGTACCGGATGCGTTCATACCGCTCCCGGTCACGGCGTTGACGACTATGAGGTGTGCAGGAACTATAAGGAGCTGCCTATGGTGGTCCCGGTGGATGCCCACGGACGTCTTACCGAAGAGGCCGGTATGTTTGCCGGTCTGCTCACCGAGGATGCAAACAAGCCCATCGCCGAATATCTTGAAAAGACCGGCGCGCTGTTTGCCCTTCAGAAGATCATTCATCAGTATCCCCACTGCTGGAGATGTAAAAAGCCCGTTCTCTTCCGCGCCACAAAGCAGTGGTTCTGCTCCGTGGACGACTTCAAGGACGAGGCTATCGAAGCCATCAAGGGTATTGAGTGGATCCCCGGCTGGGGCGAAGACAGGATCACCTCCATGGTCCGTGAAAGAAAAGACTGGTGTATCTCCCGTCAGAGAAAATGGGGCGTACCCATCCCGATCTTCTTCTGCAAGGACTGCGGAGAGCCCATCATCGACAAAAAAGCAATGGATGCCGTTGCGGACCTCTTTGCAAAGGAAGGCTCCGACGCCTGGTATGCAAAGGACGCAATGGAGATTATTCCCGCAGATATCGCCTGTCCCAAGTGCGGTGGCAAGAACTTTGACAAAGAAAAGGATATCATGGACGTATGGTTCGACTCCGGCGTTTCCCATGCCGCAGTGTGCGAGGAGCGTCCCTATCTGAGATGGCCCGCAGACCTCTATCTTGAGGGTGCGGATCAGTACAGAGGCTGGTTCCAGTCCTCACTGCTCAC
>JBGUWL010000204.1:0-4346 GCA_045221075.1 Acutalibacteraceae bacterium | reverse complement strand
GTGCATACGCACAGATGACGTCTCATGCAAACTCCGACGCGCTGACGCGCTATTAAAAGCAGACTTTGTCTGCTTTTAATGGGAGTTTAGTATCATTCCGGTCTTGATATGTTACTCCTTGACTTTGTTATAGAAAGTATCAGCGCCGTAGGAATCCTTGACATTCAGTTTATCGCCTTCGATCACATAATCACGGGTAGCCGAAGTCCATCCGTCTGTGGTAAAGTTAAAGATCAGCTTTCCGTCTTTGACCTCATAATTATATTCTGCGACCACTCCTGCCATATTGTAATCACCCGTTCCGTCACTGTTGAAGGTATATACATAATCCGGCTTTTTTTCTGACTGCCATTTTCCCACAAGCTGGTCTTCGGGTTTTTCTTCCGAATCACCGCCTTTATTGCAGCCTGCAAACACACACATCACTGCAATAGCCGAGATGACTGCAAGAAGCAGCATTATCTTGTTTTTTTCATTATTATTCCTCTTTTCCATAAAAAGCGTCTGTCTGCCGGAGTATATCCGACAGACAGTCGTTTTTGTTTGTTTTCCGTCACGGCTCGGGAGCTTCCTCATCCGCTGCGGCAATTGCAATGTCAAATACTGACGAGAACTTTTCGTCATAAACCGCCGTGAGCCTGTAGACGTGGTTTGCATAGCTTTCAGCGTTTTCGATCGTGAGCGTATGGGTACTGCTGTCGTAACCGAAATCCTCATCGAAGGTTTCCTCCTCATCATCGGTCAGGAAACTAAGGACGAGTTTTTCTTTTTCTTCCGCAGTCATCGCACGTTCAGTACCGTCGACATTGATGAAGTATGCGTTAAGGACAGAATCTGTTGTACTGAAGCGGTCAAGAGCCTCATCGTTTGCTGTTGCTGTCATGAATTCAGAAGCAGTGCTGCCGCTTTCGGGAAGCCGGATCTTTCCTCTGAGTTCAACACGGATACCCTTAACGGTGGTAACCGCATTGTTTTCGGTATGATAGAACTTGTTGATTTCCGTATCTACCTGAGTAAACTTATCGTAATAAGATACCTTGTCGTAGTAATGGATATCAAGCACTCTGTAAGGATGGACCGTCAGTTCTGTAAGCGTCTCAGATTCCGAATGATCCGGTGATGAATATACACCAGGATACATTACATGATCCTTTTGAGGGAAGGAAGCGTAGGGTTCATCTGTTCTTCCGTAGTACATACGATATTTTGAATTATCGTTGATATACGAACCTGATTCAGAATCATAAGTAGCCACATGGAAAGGTGCATTACGGGATGTAGCATAATGCCAGTAATTCGCAACAAATTCATACCTTGAAGGATTGATACGAGAAATAGTATACTTGCCGGGTTCAACAGGCAGCATACCATCGGCATTCAGACCGAACAGTTTTTCATTGGCATATCTGGTGTCATCGTTACCTGTGATCGTTCCTCCGTCAATGGCCGCTGCTGCAGTTTTTGCGGTAGTTTCGACATACCAGTTATTGAATACCTCACCAAATCTGTCTACCGTCATTTTTCCGTTATCGTCAACGGTAAGAGCTACAATGTATTCCTTTCCGTCGTCTGTCTGCGTGTACACCGCAGTAGTAGGATCATTGTCCGTATCGGAGTAGGTATGAGTCTGCTTGATCCTGAAGATGAATGTCGGGTCGCCCCATTCCGCACGTCTTTCGTCGATATGTTCAAACAGTCTGATGTAAGCCGGAGCCAGTTCATCCTTGCAGACAAGCTCCTGATCGGCTTCAAGATTGTTTTCACCGATAACAAAGTAAACACGATTATGGACCTGATCGTAATACTTGTTGTTGTCGATACGCTCTTTATAGAATACATTGCCTTCAGTATCCTCTATCCATCCGTCGTTATGATCCGGCGAGTAAAGCGATCCGTCCGGAACGGCGACTTCTTCAAGATAATAGTTACCCAAAGGAAGGTTCTCTACACGGAGCTTACTGTCAGAATCCGTAAGGAGCGGTTTGATCCATTTGGGAGAAATGATCTTATTTGTGTCATCCTCCTGTTCCTGAATATCATCACCGATCGTGTATGAGTTATAGCTTGTCTTAAAAAGCTGAGCGCTCTTCAGATTACAGGTACCTGCCGCTGAGGCGGAATACTTATAGACCGAACCGGGACCGTTTGTCTTGATGATATGTTCAACAAGCTGTGCATCGCCGTTTTCATCGACCTGATAAAGCATGAATGCATATCCTGCGCCAAGCGGATCGCCTGCCTGAGCCTGGGTCGTTGCGTCCTTGGCTATCTTTGTAAGAACAATGTTTCCGCCTTCGGATTCGTCTTCGGGTTCATCCTCAAACCGGAGTTTATGCTCGCTGTCTGCCTTTACAAGGAGGTTGTTCTCATCGTAGAAGTAAACACTGCCGTCGTCCCTGACCTCAAACTTAAGGTAATCCGGGTTAGTCTTGTATCCGGCAGGCGCCGCAATTTCCTTCCAGTAGTAGGTTCCGGTCTTGACGACACGTACGGCTGTGGTGTAGCTTGCGGGATAAACATCTCCGATAACATGGTCGAGATAATCTCTGTCGACTGTTGTCGGCGGCTCACCCGTATCATCGTCCTCAGGCTTGAGCCACTCGATATACCGGATCATACCGGAAGGATCGTCAGTGTCCTCGTTACCTGTTGCGACAACTGCAAGCCTGACTTCGGTAACGACAGGTTCGGGGATGGTGATATCTGTGGGAATCTCATTGACGAGCTTAAGCAGATACTGCGGGATATGTCTTTCGGACTCGTCAGCCGGAACGGTTTCACCGGCTTTGAGATATCCTGCGTCAGAATCGGCCGTTTCAACAAACTGATACAAGCCGTTCGGGGTTATCTCCTCGATGACCGAGAAGCGTTCTCTGAACTGAGTATCCGTTGGCACACCTTCAACCCCGGTCATACCCTTGTTAACGCCGTTATTGATCTGGAAGTACTTGGCGTTAGCCGGTACGAGTATACGATAGATCTGTTTACCGGTGCTTGTGCCGTCACTGGTAGCAAGTACCTGAACGGCGGGACTTACCGAATCATCCGTATAGCCTGTAAGGAGATCGGGGATGTATCCGGAAATATCGGTACCGATAAGCTGCTGATCCTGATCGAAGAATGCAACATGCATTTCGTCGAGAATGAATCTTCCTGTCAGTCCTGTACCAAGGTTCTTTGTACCGTTGTTGATGATGTAAATATACCTTCCGCCGCCGTTTTCATAAGTTTTTGTAGTATCATTGGCTTTGGCTTCGGGAGTTACATCAAAGACCTTTCCTGCGGGAGCAAACGCACCGTACGGGATGTTAACAGGTGTAGTGTCTTCGGTCTGTGCGACGCCGCCGAGAACATAGTTCTTGCCTGCTTCCAGGTCTGCGGCCCTGGTTATCCTGATATTTGCGGATGCTGTCTGCCCGTTGGTAAAGATAACCTTGCTGTACTTTCCGTTCGTACCCTGAGGAACGCGGAACATATAGACGGTTTTTCCGTTATTGTCGGTATAGGTGGTGGGAGCTTCGCTTGTTTTTGAAGCTTCGCTGCCTGGCCATGCCTTGAATTCGCCGTCTTCTGCGCCGTAGAAGTAAGCGTAAACCTTGCCGCTGTTGTTGTAGTCAAAGCTGCCGCTTGTATCGGTGAAGAAGATGAAGTCTGAATCCGTTCTGGGATAGAGCGGGTCTTCAAGGGTCGGAGTCCTGGTAGCGGTGAAGCCTTCACGAAGCTTCTTGCCGTCGGTATAGCCGCCGTTATCCTTGTTCGCATCAACACTGCCGTTTGAGGTGATATAGAAGGTCGTGCCGGCGTGATGATACTTATAGGGTATTGTTACGGTCTGGGTCTCAGCGCCGCTTGTAATGGTTGTCGTGAGGTCGTCCTCGAAGAGTGACTGGACTGTGCCGTAAGTACCCTCGGGAGAGCCTGAGACACTGAACGATTTCGCTCCTCTGGGGAGACGTACGCGGTAGATATTTCCGCTTACGAGGTCAGCCTTGATACCTGCTGCTGCATTTGTATTGCCGGTTGCAGTACCGTTCACAGCTGTTACTACTGCACCTATCAGAGTTCCTGTACCGTTTTCGTTGGTAAAGAACTTGACGTACGGTGTGGTAATCGAAGTGCCTGCGCCGGTGGTGTCGATGTAGATGTAGTTATTCGCATCGTTGTCGTCAGCACCGTTAGCGGCGTTCAGGTCGGCAATGTAACCGTAGCGGTCTTCGGGCTGGTAAGTGGCTGTATAAGTTGTAGGTGTCGGTCCGCTTACAGTTACTTCCTCAAATTTAGCGGAAATTGTCTCATTTGCTACAGTGCCATAGACAGTATTGGCATAATTATTATATACATTATAA
>JBGUWL010000203.1:0-1752 GCA_045221075.1 Acutalibacteraceae bacterium | reverse complement strand
CTTTTTAATATTCAAAGGTAATACTCTTCAAAAGCAATGCTCTCCTGTTCTGTTTTAACAGGGATCAGTTTCCGGAACCTTCCTGAACTTTCTCGAATGCCCAGACACCGTTGGCTGTATCAGCAGTCTTGATGTAAGCGGTATCACGCACAGCATCGCCGACCGGGTCAAACGCGATGGAACCGGACACGCCTTCATAGGTCACGCCGCCGATGGCGCCCTTGATGGCTGCCTTGTCGGGGCCGCCGGCTGCCTTGATGGCCTCAAGAGCCACAAAGTAAGCATCATAGCCCATTGCAGTAACTGCGGAAATGGTGTCGTTGCCGCCGTTTGCTGTCAGAGCAGCATTATCGCCGTTGATGTACTCCTTGATGCCGGTATCAAATTCCTCGTTGCCGCCTTCCTGATAGAAAGTGGAAACAAAGAGCTGCAGGTTTGTACCCTTGGTAGCCTCGAGAACCATGTTGTCATCGAGTGTATCGGAACCCAGGAAAGGAATCTGGATATCCAGAGAAGCAGCCTGCTCCATGATCTGCTTTGCATATGCGATAGAGACGGGTGTGAAGATGACGTCAACTCCCTCACTCTTGGCCTTGTTCAGGTAGGAAGTGAAGTCGGAGTTGTTTGTGGGGAAGGAGTCAGAGATGACGGTTCCGCCTGCGCCCTCGAAGACCTGCTTGAAGAATGCGATCAGACCCTGGTCATACTCGTTGCCGTTCTCGCCAAGGCAGTATGCCTTCTTGGCTGAAAACTTGTCCATTGCGAAGTTTGCAAGAACGTCAGCCTGGAAGTTGTCCAGGAAGCAGATGCGGAAATAGTAGTCATTTCCTGCCGTAACGTTGGGGTTGGTGCAGGTGACGCCGATGGCTGCCAGGCCTGCCTCTTCAAACTTGGGGCCGCCGGCCATGGAGACGCCGGAACCATAGGAACCAAGTACCAGGGATACGTCCTTACCGATCAGCTCGGATGCAGCGCTGGGAGCCTTGTCTGAAGAGGAACCGTTGTCAGCGTATACCAGCTCTACCTGATAGGTCTTGCCGCCGGCTTCCACTGTGGGCTGCAGTTTGTTCGCATACTGCATACCGAGAGCCTCTTTCTTGCCGCCGGAAGCGGAGTCGCCTGTAGAGGGCTCAAAGACACCGATCCTGACTACATCGCCGGATGCTGCTGCCGCGGGAGCAGCCGCATCGGTACTTCCTGCGCCGCTGTCAGCAGGTGCAGCGCCGCCGGCTGCGCCTGAGCCGCCGCCGCATGCCGCGAGACTGAGCACCATGGCTCCTGTCAACAATGCTACGATTAACTTTTTCATCTTTTACCTCCTTGTTTAAGATGTTGTTTGAGATGCGTACATCACCTTTGCTCCGGGCTGCCGGAGCAGGAACATGGCCGTCCTATTGTTAAATATACACAAAAACAAACGAACAATTACTAGTTATTGTAATAATCCTGCCAGTATATGTCAATTATAGTTTCGGGGAATTCAGGTGCTTTCAGCTTTTTCAGCCGATTTCCGGGCACATTCCACGCTTTTTAATATGCACCATCGCACATAGAATTCACGCAAACTACACATTTTGTTTACGAGTCGTGTATAATAATGAGGCATGCTGTAACTATGATCTGTTGTTTACAAACAAGTCAGTTTAAAAGCGGCAGCCAAAAACATTGAATCAGGATATCTTATACTTCCTGTAATTAATGGAGCAGCATTTTATTTATTCAAAGGAACATTTATCTATTATTAAGGAAGCA
>JBGUWL010000202.1:0-7725 GCA_045221075.1 Acutalibacteraceae bacterium | reverse complement strand
CCTGGCAAGCTCCGCGCTGATCCGCTCAAGAGCCGCTTCTTCGCTTGGTTCCTCGTCATCCTCGGCATACACAAACAGCGCCCGGCGGTTCAAATGTCCAGTGGCGGCATAGTCGCTGACCAGATTCTCCAGCTCAGTTTTTCTCTTGTCTATCGTGAACAGGTTTTTCAGACTTGCGATGGTATGATTGGCGAGAGGAACGGAAACCTCTGCTTCACACATGTCCGGCTGATCCTGTGCGTCAGGCTGCTCCACGCGCCTCTCATCTTGGCTATGCGCTTCTTCGCTGCGCACGGGCTGATCCCGAGAATCAATGACCATCGGCAGGCTCTCACCTTCGCCCCACTGTTCATCCGTTTCTTCGCTACCCGTGGGCAGAGATTTTTCGCGTACAGGCTTTTCCGGTGTCTCTTCACGCTGCTCTTCGGCATCTTCGCTATGCACGGCTTGATCCGGCACTTCAGAATCGCTGCGCACGGGCAGCAACTCCTCTACTGCAAGCCCTTCCTGCACCAGCACATGCAACACCTCAGAATCCACGCCCTCATCAACCGTGATGCTGCCATCGCGCCCGATGGTATAGTGTCCAACCTCATACGCACAGCGCGGCATCCTTGTGTACACAACCGCTTCTCCTGTGAGCTCGGCCAGTCTCCTGGCGACTGCTTTTCTTTCCACGATAACCTTCATTTTCTTTCCTCCTGTAATGTAGTCTGCTCTTGTTGAGCACACTATACATCACTCTCAAGAGGCGATAAGTCAAGTGGAATAGGCGCGAATCGGCTGGTGTAATAGCAACAAAGATGTGATGGTTGAATTTGGTATTTTCCGACCAAAGAGCAGCCTTCGCTTTACAGCCCGGTGTAGAATTTCACAGCACCGGTGATCTCGTCCTCGGTCGGATGTCCCTTGGCAATGCCGCCGACCAGCTTAAACGGGCCAAAGGTATCATAGCCCTGGCAGCGGTATTCGCCAAGCTCCTTACAGTGTTTCTCCGCCGCTATCTCTCGCATTGCTTTCAGAAAATCGCCCTTCGGCGCACCATGGGTATAGATATAGAACACATCCTTGCCCCCCGGAAGATAAGCATCGGCAAAAGCAACATTCTGCTTGGCAAAGGAACTGAAATAGATTCCGGATGCGAAACCGATGCGGTCATACTCTGAGAGGTCGGCAGCTGGGGAAGCGGTCACATCAATCAGCATGGCAGACGGGTCTGCCGCAGCAATAGCGTCCAGCAGCTTCTTTGTATTGCCGTGATGCTTGGAATAATATACGATGGCAGTTTTCATAGCATTTCCTTCTGTCCTTCTCTCATCACAAAAGCGAACCGTTCCTTCAAGTCGTCGCTGAAATCTTCCAGATCCGCCAGTGTGATCACACCGTCTCCGAGCAGCGCCAGCAGATTTGTGTACATATTCGACCGGCTCATCCGGGCCACAACGCCAACATGCCGCTGATCCTCCCGAATGCGCTTTTCCAGTGCCCAGAATTTATCCGATGCCGCACCGCAACCGGTAAGGAGCACGGCATATTCGCGGATCAACACTCCCATATACCTTTCCTGCCAGGCAGGGAGGCGGGAACGAAAAAGTTTCCAATCGGATTCATTCACTTGCGGTATCATATAAAACCTCTCTCTTCAACATTGGCTTCCCAATACCCGGTAATATGCTGGATGCTGGTAATAATTCCTTCCATTTCTTTCCACGTATCATACCATTCGTCAGGAATCATATCGTCAAGTACAACAGGCCCAACTCCATCACAATATGGTTCTTCACCCCTGAAAAAGCGTCTCAACAACACCCTGGCTCTCCTCGTATCGCCCTCTTTCATCTGATCCAAAATCTCTTCCGCCTGAGAACAGGTCAACGCATTTCCATAGAGTGAATAATAGTCGCCTTCTGCAAAAGGGTCATCCACCCATTTGCGCAAGAATACGATCGGATAGTCCACAGAATCCTGTAAAGCGATAATAAACCGTTGTGTCTTGTGGTCAGTCAATATCACCGCATATCGTAGGCGACGAATACATGAATCATTCATTTGCACACGTTCTCCCTCAATAAAGGATACCGCACACCACTGAAATAGGCATTCAGTGCAGCGATATGATCCTCGGCGAAGAGCTCAGGGATTTCATTTTTTCCGAAGAAGCGCAGCTCATAGGATTCCTCGTCGATCCTCGGCTCACCGCTGACGATGCTGGCCGTGTAATAGGCACTGATCACATGCGCGCAATCGCCGTTGCTCCATACCATGTTGTGGTTATGGTATATGCCGAGGAACGCATCCAGTTTTACTTCCAATCCCGTTTCCTCACGGATTTCCCGGAGCGCCGCTTCCTCATAGGTTTCGTTCATTTCCAGCAGCCCGCCAATGAGACCCCACTTGCCGTTGTCGGCACGCCTTTGGAAGAGAATTCTATCATCCTTTATGATCAATGCACCGGCGCAGTTCAGGATAAGCTTGCGCGGGCCGGTGAGTCTGCGCAATTCGTGGATGTAGTCCATGGGTCAGCCTCCAAACATCTCCATTGCCGCAATGCAGCGGAGTTTTTTAATTACATTCTATCATTCTTAGGTTGATTAAGTGATTTTAGATCATCCCATGATTCCAACTTTTCAATGTCATCTTCATATACTGTTCTTGTGGTTCACCTCAATGTTCGCTTTGCTCGGTCATCCATTTCCGGATAATCGCTTTCATCTTTTCAGGGAAGCGGTCATAGTGGTGGGTTTCGCCGGGAATGACAACTAGGCTGCAATTGGAAAGCTGCCGCGCGGCCTCTATCGAATCCTCCAGCGGAACCACGTCATCCGCATCCCCGTGAAGGAGGAGCACAGGCCCCCGGAAACGGTCGATGGCGTCATCAACATGCATAGTCTGAGCTACGCGCATATAATTTCCGCTCAGGGTCAGCCCTTTCATCACACGCACTTCCTTAGGAATGTGCAGCGGATCAAAGTCAAACCCCAACAAGCTGCCCTGCCGAGCACAACGGGGAATCATAAAGGCAGGCGCACGCAGGATCAGTCCCCTGACAAGCTCCGGGGCCATGCCGCCCACCAGTGCCGCCACCAGGCCGCCCTGGGAATGGCCAGACAGGTAAATATCCGTGACGAAATCCAGTGACCGTGCGTAATCTATCATGACCAGCGTGTTGGAAATCCACTTGTACAGTGTGTGATTCCTGAATTCTCCGCCGCTTTCGCCGTGTCCGTACAGATCAAAGCGCATAGTGGCAAAGCCCGCCTCCCGCATGGCCTCGCAGGCGGCAACGGTATGCGCTCTGTCCTTGCTGCTGGTAAAGCCATGCAGCACGATCACCAGCGGGCGGCGTTCCTGATCCGGGCGCTCGAGAATAGCACGCAATTCAATTCCATCGTCCATGATGCTAAAACCCTGCATTGATCTGTCCTTTCCGAATGATTAGGCCTTTGATCGGCAGACGGATTACCTTCCGCAGCACTTTTTGTACTTTTTCCCGCTTCCGCAAGGGCATGGCTCGTTTCTCCCTACTTTTCGTTTCTTTGCCTGCTCCCCCATCTCTCCCAGGCGCTGCATCAGCATTTCTGCCATCCTTTCACGCCCGCCATATTGCGCGAAAATCTTATCCATCGCCGCTCGTTCGTCCGGAATATCTTCATTCTTATCCGGGATGTCATCCAACAGAGCAGGCGGGTTTTCTATCTCAATTGGCTTCCATCCTCTTAAAACCGGATTCGGTGAAACCAGATACAGTTCATTTCCCAGCTCTCGGAAACGCTTGATCTGGTCTATCGTCCGGAAGCAAATCTTCCCAAACTTTTCCTGTTGAAGGACATGCATTACCCAGGAATTTCCCTCACACAAAGCTTTCGGCTGATTATATATACAGTCATCGACAAGCTGCCTTGCCCACTCATCATCCAGCCCCAATTCTGTTTTGCCAAAATCAAAGATTGCTTTTACTTCCGGTATATCAAACCGGAGCTCATCTGTTTTGAGAATCGCTTCTTCATCACAATCATAATAAGGTGCGGATATCCGGGCTGCGATGAACTGTTCATAATCAGCATAATCGATTGCCACCAGATGCTCCACGGCAAGCTCCGGCTCTTCCTGCCCTTCCTCGATTACGCAGAAGTGATGCCAAAAGATACTTTTTTTGCTTTTCTGTAAAACCCGACCGACCTGTTCGGCTGTTACCTCCGGGTGCCAGTTCGTGATTTTATTGACCGCGAAGCTTACCGGCACCGACCAGTAATAATTTGCAAAGGCTCCGAAAAGAGAACCCAGTTGTTCATCTGTCATGTTAAAACTCCATTCTCTCGTGCAAGAACTTGTTTTTCCTTTGACATTTCAATGAGCCATTGAAGCCTTCGGTTTTTTCGTATGGAGGCTCATCCCATCACCCTGACCGTGTGAAGCGATCTGTCCCGTCCGTCAATGCCAAGGATATTCCCGTTCTCGGGAATGTCCAGATCCAGAAGCACTTTCTCTTTATAATCATACGCAATCATTACCACCGTCGTGAACGGGATGGTTCCTAAGGTCAGCTGATAGCCAAAACGCGCGGTTCCATGTTTGTCTAAAAAATCTTTACACCCCTCCATCGTTGTGAAGATCAGCAAATATCCGCTGTCTTTCAATATTCCTTCAACGCTGTACGCAGCACGGTACTTCTCATCTATCGGCTCTGCGGTAAACACCGCTTTTTCACGGAGTATATTTTTGATAAATGTCCAGTCTTTTTCAGTCCGGTGACTCTTCCCAATCTTGATCCGCAGCTGTGAGATTTCACTTTTCGTCAGTGCGCTCATGCCTTCCGGCATGGTGTATTCCGGTATGTCTGGCATGGTGTCTCCTCCAGAAGTTTTTTCAAACTCTCGTATATAGCTGTATTCTATCTAAATCTGTCAGCGCAATATCTACGGAAATCATCCTTCGCGCTGCGCGGCTTCTCGCCTTATGGTCGTATTCTATCATAGCTGATTGTTACAGGCAAGAGGCGCTGCACGGCGTTTTTCTGTCGGTATAAAGTCCTAAAAAAAGCTCCTCAGATACAGGCTTCGTATCTGAGGAGCTCCTTGTTTTGCACCCTCCGGTCAGGTTTACGGGTAGTCAGGGGCGCAGGTTGTTATGCTGTGGGTTTGCTTATGGGGTTGTTGTGTCGGAAGCCGCTTTGTAAGCTTCGTAGGCTGTCTTCGCGGCATCCAGGGTCTCGCAAGCCTCGGACACATACACGCCGTCCCTGCTGCCGCTCTCGGTATCCTGGTTGACCACCAGGAAGAACCATTTAACAGCCGGCGTCATTTCGTGCAGATAGTAGACACCATACGACAGCTTGTCGATGAAGTACACGCCGTTTGCGCCGCTGGTGTAGGTGGTTGTGTTTGTTCCGTTGATATCCGTGCTCTCAACCAGGCTCCCGTCAACGCGTTCGATCTGGAGCTCTGCATTTTCAATTGCCGCATATGTTCCTTCGGTGACCTTCCGCAGGATCACCTTGCGTTCGGCGCTTGAGAGATTCAGGACACCGTACTTCGCGATATCCGGCTGAGCCTTCGCGCTGCCGTTCTCGTACAGGAAAAGCGCATAGTCTCCCTTCACGTTGAAGGCGGTATAGTCGGTCTGGTACTGATCGGTCTGCTTCGTGACATCGGCGTTCTCCAGCCCGTAGGTGTTATACTTGCCGAGCTCCGCCTGGCCCACCAGCAGGAGATAGATGTTGTCATTCGCGGCATACCCGCTCGGCGCAGCCGACTCCTTCATGTAGTAGACGCCCGCCGGGAGCTTCTCGAACAGGACCGTACCCTCGGGAATGGTCGTTCCGCTGCCGGTTTTGGCGTTGCCGTCGGAGGCGGTCGCGGTCACATCGCCGTTTCGCTGGTAGGAAGCCGTGCAGGCCGCATTCGTGAACAGCTTGAAGGTCGCGCCTTTGAGAACGTTCCCAAAGCTGTCGGTCTTTCGGAAGAGTACGTCGTAGCCGCCGGTCCAGTGGATAAACCCGTCCTTCTCCCGTTCGTTGTCGCCTGTCAGGTATTTCCCGTCGCTGACAAAGGTGAGTCCGTCGGTCTGCGCGTTGCGGAAGATATGGTAGGTTTCGTCGGTCACGGAATCCTTGTCAAAATCAACCTTTGCGAAAGCATTCGCCATCGCGTAGCGGTTCGTATTATCCGCCCAGATCCAGATGGAGCCTTCAGATCCTGTCAGGTTGCTCTTAAGGACAAGGGACGCGGGTTCAGCCCCGGTTTCCGCGAGATAGATATCCTGGTGCTCGAATTTATACGGCTTGCCGCCGTTTTGCTGTGCTGTGAGTTTTCCGGCGTAGTTTGCATATGTCTCTGCGATGCTCTCATGGCTTGTTCCGCTGCCGAAGCCCGGGGAACCGGACAGCTCCAACGTACTCCCGGCCGCAAGGTAAATGCCTGCGCCATTTCCGCCGGTGCTGGCCCTGTTTTTCTCGATCATGCCACCGGACATGGCGCCGGTGCCGCCGCTCGCGATATACACCGCGCCACCGTACAGGGCTTCGTTCTCCGTGATTGTCCCGCCCGTGATGGCAAGGCTGCCGCCATCCGAGACATACACCGCGCCGCCGCTGCCTGTGGTCTTGGATTTTTGCAGCGTGGCGCTGTTTCCGACCGTCAGGCTGCCGCCGTTATTCACATGGACGATGCCGCCGTCGGCAGCAGCGGTATAGCTGCTCTTGACGCCGTCCAGCGTGATGCCTCTGAGCTCCAGGGAGTCATTTACCGCAAACATGGAGCCGTCAACCCCTGCGCCGCGCGCGATTCTGGAAACAGTGGTCGTCGCGCCCCGATACGGATACGCTTCCGCGTACTCGGAGGCCGTCGTCAGCGTGAGCGGGATATCCGAGGGCAGCGCCACGGCGGACGGAAGCGTGTAGTCCTGCACCAGCATCTCGAGAGAGACGCCGTATTCCGCCGCGTTATACGCCGGATCGGTGAGGTTTACGCCGGAGTACAGCGTTTCGTTCAGCGCGGCGACTGCGTCCGGCAGATCCTTGAATACTGCGGGAACGTGCCAGTTATTTTCTCGCGCGTCCGTGTAATAGTAATACAGCAGATTCCCGTCGCCATAGGTCAGCTTGCAGACGGCGAGGACCGCCACAAAGGGCGCGCGGGAGATATAGCGTTCGCTCTCCTCCACCTGTACGCTCGCATCGTTGTTCTCGCCGACTTTGCCCTTGTAGCTTGTGGGCATGACCGCATACTTCTTTTTCTGCTCCTCGGTGGGCTTCACGGTCACGGTATAGTCCAGACCGGCGGAGAGGTTTTCGGCTTTGCAGCTCACGCCCGTCTCCCAGGAGTCGCCATCTCCCAGCTTCAGTGTCACTGTAGCGGTTGTTCTGCTGGCGCCGTCGCTGATGAAGGTCATATCGCCGTATTCGCCGAAAATATCCTTGGCGCTTGCCTGCCCGGATACGTTGGCGTCGCCCTCGAGCACCACCGTGAACTCGAATTCCTCATCCGTGGGGATTTCAACGCTTGACTCGATGCGCAGGCTGAGCTCCAGCGAGAAGATCTTGACCCAGTAGACGAAGTTGTCGGTTTTCCCCGCGATCAGGCCGCCCTTGAGGCCGTTTCGGTCATTGACGAAGCTGTAGAAGGTGTTGGTATCGCTCTCGTCCTCGTAGGTGGCGAAGGGCTTCGCCTCTTTGCCGTGGTAATCGTAGATCGATGTTGGGGTCTCGTTGTCCGTGCCGGCCACATA
>JBGUWL010000201.1:0-24240 GCA_045221075.1 Acutalibacteraceae bacterium | reverse complement strand
TGATGTCACTGGTTCGAGCCCAGTTGGGGGAGCCAAAGCGAAAATCCTGACATTAGGGTGTCGGGATTTTTGCTTTTTTGTTATGCTGAATAATATGATATTTCTCCATTTCTTTCCGGGTCAGGATTATTGGGGACGCTACACGAATTTACTAAAGATTGAGTGTCCATTTTCTTGGGTACAGTTTAATTTCTAAATGAATACTGAAAACTTAAAACAGAAAAAATAATAATGTGTGTGCTCTCCGCTTCATTCGTTTTCTAAAACACTTGATGTGGCGGGTGCTTTTTTGCGTATATATATTTATGATAATGTTGAAGGTCCACCCGTTCCTATTCCGTATACGGAAGTAATTGATTATTGGAATATTCCTTTTCAGAGATCCCGATTAAAACTATAGACGTGGAAATCAGCAGCCAAAGCAAACCGAATAGGTTTGCGACGCGGGCGTGGGGGAAAGAACTGACTGCGTTGTAACACGTCCTGTGCGGTCACGCACCCCGGTTGGGGGAGCCAAAGCGAAAATCCTGACATTGATTTGTCGGGATTTTCGCTTTTTTGTTATGCTTAAAAATATAATATTTCTCCGCTTCTTTGCGGGTCTGGATTTTCTAAATGAATACTGAAAACTTAAAACTGAAAATTAATAATGTGTGAGCTCTCCGCTTCATTCGTATTCCAAAATATTTGATGTGGCGGGTACTTTTTTGCGTAAATATTTATGATAATGTTGAAGGTCGTCCCATTTCCATGCCGTACACGGAAGTAATTGATTATTGGAATATTCTTTTTCGGAGATCCCGATTAAAACTATAGACGAGGAAAAAAGCATACAAAGCAAATCGCATAGTTTAGGACGTGGATGCGAGATGATACGTTTCTTCCGTGTTTGTTTTTCTCGTGTCATTATAAACAAAAAGTATTGGCCGATTTGACTGAAAATGATAATATTATTATGTATAGGTATAGGTATGTCATTTTTTATATTATACAAATATATTTTCAATTTGGCGGGTTCTATAATTGAAGTCCTTACTTCAGAAATTAAACTCATCAATCATACGTGAAATAGTAAAAGTCGTTTATCTGCGTTTGCTTGCTGTAACATAAGCTGCAGTCAGAATTACTTTTCTGTGCAAAAGGAAAAATGTATATCCGCAAGGATAATATATCATTGAGTAAATTATTATACAGCTGTCAGGCTGTTTTGAAACTGACTATTATCGTGCAGCGCACGCTGTTATCCTGTTCTACCTTTGCGATTCATACATGATCTTGAAATCCTAACATTATATATGCGCATTCTATATGCGTGATATGTCATTTCGGTTACCAACTTTGAAAAAAGGAGCGGTAAATAATGAAAATCAATATAAAAATACCCATCAACTCAAAAGGAGAAGAGTACTCGCCGGATTTATGGCGTTATTGATTTTTGCGCTCACGTTCCAGGAGGCTTTTGTGGGGTTGGGCGGCACAAGGGTAAGCGCGGCCAATGTTACTGTCACCGCTTCTTCAAACCAGATGGTCATCAACGAGGTAACTGATTTTTCATCGGTAAACAGCGGCCTTTTGTCTTTGACGCAGGACGTTGCTGAAAACGATGTTTTCAAGTATACCGTTTCTAACAACGGCGCAGGTCTGTCCGGCAGCACGGTAACGACCCCTGTTTATGATACATATATAAGAACAAATCGGGGTCTTTCTACTACGCTGACGGGACGGGAACTCGCTTATGATAATACAACTACACTGGATACAACCGGTATATATTTGGATTGTAGTAGACAATTGTCAGGCGGAGACTATTGGAATACTTCCGCAACCATTGTTGCTTGGGCATGGATCGGTTCAAATAGTGGTCGAGTATATCGTGGAACCGCCGATGCTATGCTTCAGAATGGCAACACAGCTTCTCGTATAATAAGATTTAGTACGATTCCAAGTAATATTACAGGAATTCAATTTTTTAGATTTTGAACGAGTAGTGCCCCTGCGGAAGGTTCGACAACATATCCCTCGGGTTATTGGAATGCTCACACCTCCAATTTAAGTCATACTCCAGGAGGCAATGGTCTTTATACTGTAACTGGTTGGGATAATGGCATTACCGGACCAACCGCAAACTCCCAATATTATATAAGTTCTCAGGTATTACATTATGACACTAACCGGTTTACTAACACCGCAGGGACTACTTCATATGCAGCGAACACCGCCTATAAATGGATCGATGGTTACTCTTCTTTGACAACCACACGAGACGGTCATGGCTATATGTCAAACTCAACCAATGGCAGCGGCGCATTTTTCCTCATGCACGGCACAAGCACTGTCCAGTCATCGGCGACCTTCGAGAGTCAGTTTGTAGGTGGTTCTACAATGACCGTGGTGCAGGATGCGTCACTGTATGCACGTCCGGCGAGTACCGTATTTGACCAGACCACTTTCACTGCCTCCCGTACACTGGCGGATTATTATACACCCGCAAAGGCGTATAAGGCGGGAAGCGGTTCGGTAACGACCCTTGCTTCGGGCAGCAACAGCTTTACCTATAACTCCGCCGGCACTGCCGAGACCTTTACCAACACCGTTAAAACGGGTACACTGACCATCACCAATACCGAAGTCGGCAATGCGCCGGGCAATACAAGCTATACATTCAGAATTACTCTTGAAGATGTGTTCGGCGGAACGGCGGATGTATCGACTTATTCGTCGGTTGTCGCTTCAAAGAACGGCACGACCATGAACCTGACACAGGGTGCCGGCTATGGTACATTTACCCTGCAGGACGGTGATACCCTGACGATCTCCGGTATTCCCTACGGCACAAAGTATAAGGTAACAGAGGTCACGTCCGGTCTGCCCTCAGAATGGATAGATCATACCGGAAGTATGTCTACAGCCGCAACGCTTAACCAGAGTGCGGTTTCACTTCCCTTTGTAAATAACTACCCGACTCATACCGATATAACCGTTGAAAAAACCGGTGAGTCCGGCGACGATATGGAAGCGGAGTTCAAGCTCTATTATAAGGATACCGAAAACCCCGTAACATACACTCCGAATGACCCCGAGACTGTTCCGAATCAGAAGGTAGAGAAGAAGCTCCCCCAGAAGAGCGGTATCTCTGTTCCGGATCCTGAACCGGTAACTACTCCGGTACCGGTCGAGACAACAGAGATCACTTACGGTACGGATTCCCACCCGACAGCCTCCGATAAGGACTGGATACTTCCCCGTAACGACAGCGACTATATTTACTTCCGTGATTATAACGTCAACAGCAGTGCTCTTGGTGAGCATGATCAGCGGTCATTCCAGGGAAGTAATTCAAGCAATCCCCAGACTGCCCAGAGCGGAAACCGCTCATGGAGATATTCATGGCTGAAAACTGACAGCGGCCATAGTCAGAATCTTGAGATCGGCTTCGGCGATGAAAACCAGGGTGCATGGGTAGCCGCTCAGTTCACAAAGAACGGCAGCAATATGGTCCAGTATGCCGTATGGGAGCGTTTTGTAGATAAGTATTCAAACGTTGATACCGTTGTCTGGAAGATACAGCCGCCTGACGGATACAACAAAGTACGTTTCTGCCTGTACTACGGCAGTCAGTGTATAAGAACCACCGAGGAATTCACATTTGAACTCGGAAGGATATATCATAAGACAAGCTGGGGCAGATATTACAGCTATCAGAACAACAGACACTGCTACTGGGATGTACCTGTAGAGATAGAACAGAGCGGTTCTGATAATTACTGGGCGCCTGAGGATTCATCACCCTACGACAAGCGTGCGAACAATAGTACGATGAACCAGGCAAGGAAGTATGAGCCGACAGAACAGAAGGTCATCTTCCACTGCAACAGCAACTACGTTTGGCATAACATTCATATCGAGTTCTTTACCGATGCTGCAGGTACCCAGCGCGTAAACGGACAGTCCTTCCCGGGCTACATGATGGAGCCTAGCGCTTACGGCGGCAGCGACTACAGAGTAGGGAAGTACCTTACTTATGAGCTTACTATTCCTAAGAACGCCGTTTCGTTCCGTATAACCAACGGCGTGGCAACGGATTCGACATACGGCTACTATACGGCAGTAACACAGCTCAGGACAGCCACTTCAAACAACGGCGCTTATGCAAAGAAGAAAAACTACGCCAACTACTATAAGCTGTCAAACCAGTCGGCTAAATACGGAGGTACGCTGACAGAGTGGAGCAACGGCCCCGAAGGTCTGCCGAATGCCTCTTACAAAACCCAGGACGTAGACAGCGACTACGATTACATCTACTTTGAGAAGCCCTCCAACTGGAGCAACCACGTATATGCTTACTTCTACGGCGGCGGCGACCTCAGAAAAGATAACTGGCAGAGAGCCTGCTATTCCGCATGGCCGGGCGTTGCTGCGGCAGGAACCGAGTATATTGACAACGGTACGCAGTACTATTCGACCACATACACGTATTCTGTCACCGGTTCGGGCAATCAGTACAACGGTTCCGGTACTCCCGCCAACATCAGCCCCGAAACGACCTTCCAGAACAGCAGCGGAAAGACGATCTATAAGTTCCGTGTTCCGAAGGGCGACAGAAAGAACTACAGCAAGGTCATTTTCAATGACGGTCTGCGTTCTAACGGAAACGGCGGAAAATACGAAACAGGCGTTATCGACTACAGTCCCGGCTACCTCTATACGAGCAACGGAAGCGGAACCAAGCACTATGACAACAAACCGACCGTTACTTACACAGCCCGCAGCGGCAATGACGATTACATCTATGTAAAGATGAATGCGTCGACATACAATAACTGGGACGACCTTCATATCACATTCTACGACAGTAACAATAACCAGATACTACAGGGCGGCCACGGCTATGTAATGGACTATTCCGGTACAAGCGGCGATTATAAGTACTTCCGCATCCCGATACCGACAGCTGCCACAAAGTTCAAGCTCAACAACGGCATAAACAAACCGAGAGAAACCGGTATGTACGACATACTCAGAAAAGCTGCCGCACAGAATCCCGTTACAAGCAAGGACTACACCACAGGCAGACTTATATATGAGCTTACAGGCAATTCTCTCACAAGAACAGAGCCGAACTTTACCGAAACTACTGTAGCGGGCGGAACAACTTACGTTACAGGCTCCCAGCAAAGCGGCGTGGATTTCACCAACACCGTCCGTAATGACAGTCTCAAAATACTTGATGACGCTGATCCGGCGTGGGATATCGGTATCGGTACGGGAAAAGTTAATTTCTACAATTCAAGCGGTCAGCTTATCGGCGGAAAAGCCTATACTCTTATCCAGAGCAAGCCGGACGCTAACGGCGACAGGTGGTATACTGTCGAAATTCCCGATGCTGCCGCAAGCTTTACGCTTACTTATCCCGACGGTACTACATCGGAATATGAGATCTTCCCCTACAGCACTAACGGCGTCGGTCAGACCGGAAGCTGGACAAGTGACGGTATGTACTATCATACCCAGTCCGACGGTACGCTTGCGATCATCGAAAGCACCATTCAGTCCACTGACAACACAGCCGATGCAAAGGACGAGACCTACTCAAAGCGCGGCGACTTCCTCTATCTCATCTGCGAAACAAGCCAGAAAGCCACATGGGATACCACCGGTCAGCAGAATCCGACAAAAATGCGCGTCACATTCTACGGCGGCGACGGTTCACCCATAGTGACCGACGTTACCGCAAAATACATCAACGAAAAGGACAGCGATACATGGTATAAGGTATCCATCCCCAAGGCCGCCGCATTCTTCTCGGTCAAGGCGGTAAACGGTTCATCGACAGAAACTGCCGAAATATACGAGTTAAGATCAAAGGAGTCCCGCTATCGCAACGACTACACCACAGGCGATATGCAGTACCGTCTCCCGTCTGCGGCAACAGGCGCTCCCGAGCTTGTATACCCGATCTACACGGAAGATGACGAATACACTCTTGAAGTAAACGGCGAAAAGATCAGTTCCGGTATCAAGGTACATCAGGTAGACGAGTCTGCCGTTTCGGGCTACGCTAACTCAGAGGTAGGTACAACGCCCCCGGTAGAAAGCAGTGCAACATATTCCGGATCATTCCCGACTCCGGTCCTCTACAACACCACAGCGGTAACATCCGGCAACTATCAGCGTGCAAGCGCTGGTACTACCAATGTTACAAAGGCGTGGACGGAGACAACAACAACCGGTTCTCTCCCAAGTGACACAAACATATATTTCTATAATTCGGTTGGTTGGTCGTCAGTTGTCGCACATTTTAATACTGGAAACGTAACTATGACCAGGGGCTCTTCTGCTGATTCAAATGGTTTTTACACATATAGCTGTGCGTTTGATGCATCTGCTTCTACGGTATGGTTCTCAAATGGCAGCAGTACAAGTGGACCCAATAGAACGCAGTCCTATACGATATCATCCAGTAACATAGGATATACGAGTAAATATACTCCAACCCAGACAGCAGGACTTCCGATTTGTATAGATGTTACTGACATTAACGCTCAAGGTAACGGTAACTGGTATGCTCATTTCTGGAAGGATGGAGGAGGAGTATACTCACCAGATCCTGAAGGACATAATGCAAACGGAGACGGATCGAGTTCTTCTGTTATGGGTCAGTGGTGGACGATACCGGCCGGTTATAATAGAGTTCAATTCTATAGAAAAGAAAATGGAACTGAAACTCATCGATCAAACACTTTGACTTTGGATTCTTCAAATAATTATGGGCGAGGTAGGGATTACAAGTGGTATACAAGTGGTTATCTGGGTACTACGTCTTATTCCCATAGTAATGTAGGAAATAGTGTTGGGTATGTTAATGGCTCATGGACTGCTGGCGTCTCCGGAGGTATTGTTACAGTTAATACAAACTACTCTTCCTCATACCAGATCGAAGACCGCTACGGTTTTGTAACCGATATAAACGGTACAGGCGATACAAACAACTTTATATACATCCAGGCCCCCGGCAGCAGCTATGTACCCTATGTAAAGTTCTATACGGATACTGCCGGTACAACAGGCGAGATTGGCGGTATAAAAGAGGGCGAAAGTTCTGTATCTATCGGTATAAAGACCGATTCTATGGGTTCGAACAAATACCGTATACGTATACCCAAGAACGCTAAGTCGTTTGAGATAGCCAACGGCAAGGACGGCTCTTTCGGTTCGGCTATACCCCTGTATGAAGACCTTAACGTAAGCGCTTCTACCGGCCAGATAGCAAGCTCCGGCGACCTTGTCGCAATAGACGACTTCCACCATGCCGGTACGACTTTTACTGTCGATTCAAGCGGAACTGTCACTTCAAAGACCCTCCGTTCTGGTTATACCCAGATCATAGAAAAAATGGAAGACCCGCTTAACCCCAGAAGCGATGCGGATTATATCTTCTTTACCGATAATGGCGGTACTTTTGCAAACAGCGGACAGGTATACGCTTACTTCTACGGCGATGTAGACGGCGAGTATATGTACGATGCGACCCACTCATGGCCCGGTGAGAAGGCTATGTCGCCGAATACCGGCTATGCCGATACTACCTATACGGACAATGCAGGCAAGAAAGTCTATGCGTTCCGTATACCCAAGGGGAATGAGGGTAAATACACCAAGGTCATCTTTACAAACGGAAACAGGAACACAACAAACTCCAACATAAAGATAACTGCGGCGCAGGATATAGTACCCGGCGGAAACTATATTGTCGGTTCTTCTAACGGTCAGTACTACGGTGCGTTTGCTGTAAGCGGAAAGGTCTTCGCAATATCATCAACGCTGACTAAGAATTCCGAAGCTTCTACCGTAGACTACGATCTTGGCATAGGTACAACATTCTACTTCATAAACAACGGTACCCAGAATATAAGCAGCAGCGGTGTTGAAGACGGCAGATACCAGCTTGACGAACTGCACGTTGTATTCTATGATGCCTCCGGAACCCCCGTCGGTAATACCACAGGCTATAAGCCCGACAAAATAATAGGCGAGCAGTTCGGAAGCTATGACGTTTACAGGATCACCGCTCCCTACGATGCGGTGTCTTTCCAGATCACAAACGGCGTAGGAAAGCGTACCGGCTCTTATGATTACGAACGTCATTCGGAAATAAAGACTATTACCGAAAATGCTCTTTACAGGTTCGTTGATGAGACAGACAACCCCGAAAATGCGGCTGCCTATATCCAGGAAACATCCGTAAACAACACCAAGAGCGCAAATACCTATCTTCTCAGTATCGAAAACGAGATCATTGACGATGATGATGAACCTCAGGATCCCAAAACGAACCTTGTCCATATTGCCACTGTCGTAACTGATACCAACGGTACACAGAAGTATATCAAGTGGCTCAGACAGGTTCCGAATCCGGCATATGATCCCGAAGACCCTGACTTTGATCCTGATACTCCCGAAACGATAGTTGATCCGGTATATCTTAATCATACAAATTCCGATATCGGCCCCACCGCAGGTGACAGTCATAACGGCGTCAAGACTGTAAGAGTTATAAAGTCCGGCGAATATTTCTGGGAAGAGTCAAAAGCTCCTACAGGATATGAACTTGACAATACGCTTGTACCGGCTGACGCTGACGGCACAACAACCGTAAGCGATACAAAGATCGTCGGAAGTCTCAGACTTGAAAAAGAGCTTGCGCCCGGTACTCCTTCCGGAACATACGATTCCACCAACTTCCCCTATTTTGTAGATCTTACTGCGCCGACAGGGAAGAAGTTCGTAAAGAGCGGAACAACACTTTATTTGCGTAATACGGACGGAACAGGTTCTCAGACTATATCCTTCAAGAAGTTCGACCATGTCGACAGCACCACAAATGAGGATGTACTTGTAACGGCAACCCCGAGCGCAGTTAATGTTCCGAAAAACAGTACTTCCGGAACGGAAGGCACAACGGCACGGGTAAAGATCAATGTATCAAAGAATGCGTATGTTGTTATAGACGACATCCCCTTCGGAGTTCAGTATGAAGTATCCGAAGATGAAGATGCTATAGCTTCTGATAATTGGGTGGAATTTGACGATTCCGGTCTGGAAGGAACTATCAGCTCCGTTACTCAGATGGTAGCTTCTATAACCAACGCAAAGACGACAAGACTGGAGATATCAAAGGAAGTTAATCCCTCGACAAATACCTCCGACTTTGAGTTTACTGTAAGATTTACAAATCTCTACGTTTCGCTTGATGACTTTGATTATTATATTAATTACAGCAGCACTCACGTTACCGATGACAGTAATTATCCTACCGAGCTTGTTATTTCGCTGAAACACAGCGAGTCATTCTCCATTACAGGACTTCCCCTTGGTACACAGTATCAGGTGACCGAGACTGACCCCGGTACGGATTGGGAAACCAATTACGTTATAGATGGCAGTGTGCCCGGAGCCGGTACGGAAATTCCGTCAAAGACCGTCTTGGTTACGGGAAGCGAAGTATTATTTCAAAATGATTTGACCGAACCCGGTTCTCTCGTTCTCGAAAAGACCGTAAACGGCCAGCTCCCGACGGGAATGGATGCGGATACCGTATTCAAGTTCAAAGTAAAGCTTACCGGCGACCTTAGTAATATAGATTTTGACGACGGTGTTTCTACTCCTGCCTCCGTTACAAGCGGACAATGGTTCGACGTGAAGCTCAAAGCCGGCGCAGCCAATAAGGTCACTATATTAGGCCTTCCTGACGGCGTGACTTACGAGGTCTACGAGGATACCGCGCATTATTACGACGGTACAAACGGTGCGACGGAACATGATCATCCGACCAATACCGGAGTTTCCGTAAACTACTACGAGGATGCTGCCGGTCATAAAGCAGCAGGTACTATTTCATCCGGAACAGAATCAGAGGTAGAAGTTACAAACACCTACCCCTTGGCCGGTACTCTTGGTATCTATAAGTATCTTACCGCAGATGATGACGACCCTGATTGGATCCCGACAGGTACAAAGACGTATGAATTTACCGGTCTGTTTACAAGAACCGATTCTTTAGACCTTAGTAAATATACGATTTCCGGCGCAACAGTAGGTGCTTATGATTCAACCCTTGGCGGTTGGCCTTTCACAGCAAGCATTACTATTTCTTCGGGATATAACGGTCATGTAACTGTTTCCGGCATACCTTACGGAACGACTTACAGCTTCAGCGAAGATGCACGTTCCGACGGTTCGACTGTAAGCTTTGCGGTTCCGAGCGGTGTAAACTACATCACCATTCCGAATACCAACGACAGTGCGTCAGGTACTGTCAATGCCGATCACAGTGCTCACACTGTAAATGTTACCAACAACTATGAAGAGGTTGTAACTTTCACGGTTGGTAAGGATGTTCAGGGTAATCCTCCCGCAGGTGTACCGAACAGTGACGGTGCCGGCGGTTCTGGTTTGTATACGATATTGGTAACAATTAAACCGCCTCAAGGTGCAGATTTCTCCACATATCCCGTAGATGCAGATCTTCCATTATGGGTCGTAACCAACGGTGCTGCTACCAATACACAGCTTTCGCCAAGCGCAATAACGGGGGAGACTACTTTTGCATTAAAGCTTACTGACGGCGATGAAGTTGTGATCAGCGGTCTTCCTGTCGGAACACAAGTAAAAGCAGTAGAAACAGCGGCAAGTAAAGCCGATACTACGGGTACTTCCGGACAATTGGTTTCGTTTAATACTATCAACGTTGATTCTAACTGCACTATTGTCAATAAATATGAGTCCGGCAACCTTAAGCTTGAAAAGGAAGTTGTTGCCGGCAGCGACGATACTGCAAGCTTTGCCTATACCGTAACTCTCGACAGGACAGGTATCAGCAATGATACAGTTGATCTCCGGGATTATCTTGTCAGGACCACAAACGGCGGAACGAAAATCAACAACCTCAGTGTTTCGTCTGTGTCTCAGTATGACAGCAACAAGATCATCTTTACTATCCCTGTCACACACGGTACCTCCAAGCTAATAACGAACATTCCTTTCGGTACTCCTTATTCCGTTACAGAGGCGGCTCCGTCAAACGCTGACTGGGTAACCAAGTCCTCAAGCGGTACTTCGGGTACTATCAACAGCTCCCTGACGACGGATGGAGAAACAGGCAAAAAGACCGCGGATGCTAAATTCGTGAATGTTCAGGTCGGAGAGCTTGGTCTGGAAAAGGCTATCGGTAATGCTGCTGCAGCTCTGCAGAACGGCATCAATCCTGTAGTCAATGGTAATCAGACATATACTGAATTCTATTTCGATGTTGAGCTCACGAAGCCGACAGCTATGGATCTGAGAACATTCGCAGTTGATTATCTCGGAATAACCGATGCGAACTATACGAACGGCGTCTACAGCCCCTATAGCTATAATTCTCAGACAGGAAAATTCAGCCGTACATTTACTGTAACTTCCGATCCGTCATCACCTTTTGTCGGAATAAATAACCTTCCTTATGGAACGAGCTATAAAGTTACAGAACAGGCTCATGATCCCGATAAGAGAACATCTGTTGTTTATACTGTCAACGATGTCGAACAGGCAACGGCTTATGCAGAGGGAAGCATTTCAGGGGATACGACTGTAGAAGTCGAAAATAACTATGCTCCCTTGGGAACTCTTATTCTCCAGAAGCGCCTCGGCACAGGTACACGTCCGAACAATACTCCGAATGCCAACGCTCAGTATACCTTCCTCGTTACATTTACCAATCCGTCAGATTCAACATATGGAACGATAGATATAGCGAACTATACGATCACCCAGACAGGCGGAGTCAATAATCCCGGAACACATACCGTTTCAAGCGGCGGCACTATTGCTGTTACTCTTACTGCGGGTTCATCCGGTGACGTTGTACTGTCCGGTATTCCCTATGACGTGACGTATACGGTCCGTGAGACTGATTCAACCGATACAAGCTACACAAACAGCAAAATCGGCACAACAAGTGTTGCTTATAACGGCAATACAAGCGCATCAAATGCGTCCGGTACTATCGACAACAGTGAAACTGTTACCGTTACAAACAATTATCCGTTAGTCCGGACACTTAAGATCACTAAGGATGTTGATCCGGATACTCTCCCGACAGGGCTTAACGGAATAGATGCCGATACGGAATATACTATCCATGTTGATCTTACCGCACCGAGCAGTCCTTCGGACATCGTCTTCAACAATTATCCGATATCCTACACCATTACCGGTGATGCAGCGGTTCATACGCCCGCCAATAAAACGAGTTTTGATATTATCCTTAAGGGCGGTCAGACTGCAACGATCATCAATATTCCTGACAACACCGGATATAATGTTACCGAGACGGACAGCACTTCTGTTTCACAGACGAGCAGTGTTGAGATCATTGACAATAACACTACTCCGATAACGGTATCAGGTAATACCGTAACTCCCGGAACACTTGACGAAGTCGAATCCACAGTTACAGTCAGGAATACATACTATTCAACCGGTACTCTCGTGCTTCAGAAGATCAAGGAGAAGGAGGGTTCGGTATATCCGGCTGATCTTCCTTCGTCCTATACCTTTAATGTTACGCTTAATGCCCCGGGCGGAGCGACACTTCTCGGAAGCGGCGCAGCAAATAACGCTCCGGGCTACAAGATCGAGGCGAATACAGGTACAAGCGGGGCATGGGTATCCGTAGGAGCTAACGCTTCTTCATTTACCGTTTCTGTTCCTCCCGGAACGTCTTCTGCACCCGGACAGGTCATTATCCGCGGTATTCCTGCCGGAACGACCTATACCGTAACCGAAGCAAACGGCAGTATGATCTATACCTCTGATGTTGATATCGATTATGACGACACCGACAGCAGCAAGGATATAGACAATACAAATACGGGTAACTCTGCAACGGATGATCCTTCGTCTGATGATGTGGTAACTATCACCAACACCTACCCGAACACAGGCGACCTTGTACTGAAGAAAGACGTAGTCGGTTCAGCGCCGACCGGAGTAACATCTTACAGCTTCCACGTAATACTCCAGGCAGCGAAGGATGCGTCCGACTCGACCTACATTGATCTTGACAAGTACGATATCACCGTAGGCGGAACAGCTATTACATCCTATGACAGCGCAAATCAGAATATTTCCTACAATACTTCAACTCATCAATATGTATTGAATGTCACGGTACCCTACAGCACGACCAACAATACCAGCGTGCGTATCAGCGGACTTCCCTACGGAACGAAGTATGAAGTGACCGAGAATGGGACAAGCGGCAATCCCAGCGTCGGCGGTGAGGTTGAACTCGCAGACAACAAGACCATCGGCACTAATATGACAGATATCGGTACGGCGCAGTCGCCCGATAATGTAAACCTTGTCACGATCACAAATGCGTACAGCGGACTTGTACTTTACAAGGAGCTTGACGGCTATTATGCAGATCATGATGTTGACGCTGATACACCGTTTACCTATCATGTAAAGCTGACGCACCCGACATTGACGCTTGATCCTGACGCTATCATAGTCAGCGGAAGCGCTGCTGCGGCACAGAACGGCGCAGTATCAGATATCACAGGTTCCACGCTGGACGATATTGTTGTAACTGTCAAAAAAGGTTCGCCCGCATCACCGGTTTCAATCTCAGGAATGCCTTCCGGTACTCGATTCGAAGTATATGAAGATACTTCCGGTCTTCCTACCGGTGCAAGCGCACAGGCTTCAGGCGCCGGAACAGGGGATGGAACGCCCACAAGCAAGCGTGAAGGTACTATCGGCTCGACAGGTTCGACGGACGTAACCATCACAAACACCTATCCCGACGCCGGCAGCCTTAAGCTCATAAAGCACGCTTCCAACAAGCCCGACGGCGTAGGAGACGCGTCATTTGACGTGACTCTCTGGATACCGAAAACTTCCAACATAGACATGACAAAGCAGAATGTCACTCTGGACGGAGACCCGATATCATTCACGACCGGACCGGTTCAGGTAGATATCGAGGGGGTATATTACGATAAGTACACCAAGACCGTCAGTGTTCCCGTAACAACCGGAACAGATCACGGTGCCGAGATCAGACACCTGCCCATCGGTACACTTTATCAGGTAACAGAAACCTCTCCGGCCCCGCTGAATCCTTCAGATGCAGCGGATCAGTATTCGGCAGACGGCTCAACAGCAACAGTCCGTGTGGACAGCAATTCTGCGGCCTACTCCCGTCAGACAGGCAGAGAAACCGTCAGCGACGATCACTCTGTGACCATCACAAATACCTATCCGCAGACAAGCGCCCTGCGTTTCAGAAAGACGAAGTCAGGCAACACAAGCCTGTACACCGGAACGTATGAGATTACGGTAACGCTTACTCCGCCGACAGGCATGACGATGGCGAACTTCAAAGCAAACTACATCGGTTCGGACATCTCGTCATATACCGATAACACAACGTATCTCAGCCGTACATATACCGTCTATGCTCTTGCATCAGACTCCACAGCATGGAGCGGTACGATCACAGGCCTGCCTTACGGCACAAAGTATACCGTGACCGAGTCCGCAGCGAGCAAGATCAGGACGGACAGCGTAACGGGCGAAGTAACTGCGAATGACGCTGAGATAGACGGAACAGACGATGTCACTATCGACAACCACTATCCGACAGTCGGAAGTCTTGTACTCAGCAAGGCGACCGTTACCGGATCGGATGCGACCTCCACATATTTCCTCTACAAAGTCGTTCTTGACTCCTCAACGGCCGGAACAGGCGGATATGACCTCGAAAAGTACAACTACAATAACACTGTTATCGTACCGACGAGTCCTTCCGGAAGAACTTTTGAAACTGCAAGTCCGGCTGAGTCTCCGAGCTACAATAATGCAAAGACTCAGTACACCTTCTACGTCAAGGTAAAAGAGGGAGATAATGTCACGATCGGCAATATCCCGCAGCAGACCACCTATACTGTAGAAGAGATCACCCCGCTTCCGGGCGCTGACTGGACATTTGTCTCAGGTACAGACAAGCAGTGGACAAATAATACAAATTCAAGCATATCCTGGGTAAAGGCGGGCGAGAGCAATGTTTCCGGAAACAGCGCAGTTATCGGCGCTTCACCCGTAACGGCTTCGTTCACAAATACGCAGACCGGCGATCTCTCGATCGTAAAGGATATTCCTTCCGATCCCGATAACCTGCATCCGGGTACTAACAAGTTCTATGTTGACATTACGCTCACACCGCCGACATCAGGCAATGTGACAATGTCTCTGGATGACTTTGCAGGATATTTTGCAAGCGGAACTGTTGTTGACAGCGATCCTTCCACAAACCAGTTCCTCAAGGATACCGCAAACGGCAGCCTCCACGGTACATTTGAGGTCACATACAACTCCGCTGCTGCTTCAAATGCGGGCATGACCCTCAGCGGCCTGCCTTACGGAACGGCTTACAAGGTGGAAGAAACTTCCGCAAGCATGGCAAAGACAAAGAGCGTTGTCTATAAAGTAAACGGCGTGACCGAGCAGACAGGCGGAAATAATCAGACCTATGCAGACGGAACTATCGGTTCTGCGAATGCTGTCAAAGTCGAAAACACCTATCCTTCACTGGGAACACTCGTTCTGAAAAAGGATATAGAGTACGGAACCGACAGCACATACTTCCTCTACGAGGTTGTTCTTACAAAGGAAAGCGGAACCTCCGTCGACTTCGCTGATTTCGCTTCATCAATTTCTTCCGACAAGGGATTTGTAAACAGCAGCGGACAGGCGATCAGCTCCGCACCTTACGGAACTGCCGGCGGAACAAACAACAGCAGATACACCTTCTATGTACAGGTAAAGAAGGGAGAGGCTGTGACTGTCAGCAATATCCCGCAGGGAACGACCTACGCCGTAAAGGAAGTCGGACCGAATGAAACCGGCTGGACCACAAATACCGCAAACCGTAAGTGGACATCTGCCGACGGAAAGACAAGCTGGGTCAACGTCAGCGCAGCGCCTGACCCGAGCGGAACAATCGATTCTGCGGCTTCCGAAGCGAAGATCACCAACCGCAAGACCGGCAGCCTGACAGTCAGCAAGGCGGTAGCAGGCGGAACAAGACCTACAGACATTCCGTCCAGCGGAAATGTCTCCGGTGATGTCGCTCCTTACACCATAAATGTAACCATCGGCAGCAGCGGTACTGATCCTGGCCTGACGTACAGCGACGGCACAAAGGTTTCTCACACAAACAACACCAACTCGTACACCGTAACGCTTTCGGCAAAGGCCGGAGCAGATGATTCAGTGACCTTCTACGGCATACCTTACGGAACGTCCTACTCCGTAGCAGAAGCAGCCGCAAGCCAGCTGGGTACAAGCGAGGTTGGTTATGCAGGCGATACTTCGGTTGAACATCTTACCTCAAATTCAACTGTAGCTATCACCAACACCTACCCGAACACAGGTTCGCTCAATCTTATCAAGCAGGTTTCAGGTCATCGTCCGAGCGGCGCAAGCAATGATTATTCATTCCATGTTGTCCTTGAAGCTCCTGAGGACGCAACGGGCAGTACCTACATTGAGCTTGACAAGTATGCTATTACGGTAGGCGGTGTATCTCTGGCACAATTCGCCACAGATACAAATCAGACCATTTCTTACGATTCTGCAAATCACCGGTATGTATTCAATGTCACGGTACCCTACAGCACTACAAACAATACAGGCATTACCATCAGCGGTATTCCTTTTGACACTGAATATACTGTTACAGAGAACAATGTGGGTTCGCTTATAGGCCTTAACGGTACGCCAAATGAACCTACAGGCCGCATAGGTGAACACGCTGATGATGAGACCGATCCTACCACGATCAGCACCGCTCAGATCACTAATAATTACGGCCAGGTCGGCGTTCTGAAGCTGAACAAAGCGCTTACCGGAAATTCTGCCAACTACGGCGCATATACCGGCAAAGAATATACGTTCAAAGTCAGGCTGACTCACGCGGATCTTGCTAATTATCCTCTGACCGTAACAAATTCCTCAAGTTACACCGAGATCGCAGCACCTGTAAGCGGACAGTGGTACGATATCAATGTTCCGGCAGGTACGGAAGTAACCGTCTCCGGTATGCCGGAAGATACAGTATATGATATATACGAATCTACGGCTCTTCCGGACGGCGCGGCAGTCAGGAACGGCAATACAGCCGTCAGCTCAACAGCCCCCGTACACGGTACAGGTATTCCCTCAACAGGCGAGACTGTCACTCTGACAAACGATTATACAAATTGTCCTGTCGGTGATCTTTCACTTAATAAGGAATTGGCACCCGGAACGGATGACAGTGACATAAGCGGCAACAAAGATCAGGTATTTGTCTATGAAGTGACACTTACAGCTCCGACGAATGCTCAGCTTGCTCCCGCGCAGTATGCCGTTACAGACAGCAGCAATACCGTGATCTCCGTATCACCCGGCAGTCCTGCAAACGGCGTTACAGATACTCTTACTTACCTTATAAAGGTATCCAGGAACGATCCTGTAACCATCAGCGACCTTCCGTACGGTACAAGATTCACCGTGGCCGAAAAAACCTCCGGCAATTATGCGAATACCGAAACTCCCTATATGCCGGACGGCTGGCATTATGTCACCGAAAACTACGGTACAAACACGAACGACGGCGACAACATCGTACACATTATCGGTGCTGAAACTGATACCCCGAATGTTGTAAGAAATTCCTACACCGCATACAACGCAAGAACAGGAAGTCTTGTTCTTAAGAAGAAGATGGCGGCGGGAACAACAGACACCTCGACGAACTTCCTCTACAAGGTCGTTCTTACAGCTCCGAGCGGTCTGGACCTTGAAGCATACAATGCTTCGGATTCAGTCATTACCACGACCAGAGCATTCAGAACGGATCCTCCGTATGAGGCAGAGTACAGCGCCGCCAACGTTACTCCGAGTACGTATACTTTCTATGTGGACGTAAATGCTCATGCGACAAACGGTCCCGTAACGATAGGAAATATCCCCGAAGGCGTAAGCTATGCCGTGACTGAGGAAGTTGTCCCCTCAGGCTTTATCATGGTCGATGATACTGACAATACCACAGGTACTATCGGTACAGGAACTGAAACGGCAGCCATTTCCAATGCAAGGAAGGGTACGCTGACGCTGAATAAGACACTTCTGCCCGGAAGCGTCACGGGGGAAACGGGAACGGGATTCGGGTATACGGTTGAACTTACCGCCCCGACAGATGGCGATAATACAACTGTCGATCCGGAGTTCAGGTATGAAAACGGCGTCCTCTCTGTCAACGGCAATACGATCACCACAGGCGAAAGCATTACCGTTGCCTCCGGCGCATCGACGACCACAGTGTCCGGATTCGCTTCGGTACAGGTAAGCCAGGACAAGAAGACGGCGACCGTTACTCTCCATATTTCAAATGCAACTCCTCGAACCATTACCGGACTTCCTTACGGTACGGGTTATTCCGTATCGGAAAGTCTGACGCAGGCACAGATCTCAGACGGATGGATCACCGTGGGTGATCCGTCATACGGCGACCAGGCCGCTGTCGGTCATGAAAATGATGATCCGACTATCGACGGAGTAACCGACACCGCCTCTGTCAGCAACAGCCTTGTAGGTTCTCTTGATCTCACAAAGACTGTTCAGGGCGGTACCGACAGAGCAAAAGACAGAGACTTCACGATCCGCGTACGGCTTGATGCTCCGACAAACGGTTCGTTTGCCGGCTATACTATCGTATGGCCCGATGGTGCTGCAGCACACGGCACACAGACGGATACAAAAAAAGTATATGATATCACGCTCACGCATAACGGGACCCATGACAGCGAAACGGATGCTAAATCTCCTGTTTCCATTACCGGCATTCCTTACGGAACGACTTATACGGTTACCGAGCCTGATAATAATGGTGCAAGCGAAAGATTTAAGGTAAACAATGCTAATCCCGTAGAGGATCAGGGAAGCGGTACAATATCCGATTCAAACGATGTTGAAGTAATCAACAGCTACACAACAATGGGTCAGATCGTCCTGAAAAAGAAGCTGGAGGGCGACTACGCTTCAAAGGGAGTAGTTCCTTACTCAAGCGATGAAAACGCTCCTGATGCCACTGTATTCGGCTTTGAAGTCAGACTGCAGACCGGTTCAACAGGAATCTTAGCCGTAGATCTGCTCCGGGCGCTTCTTGAAGACGGTGATGAATGGGACGTAACCTACGGAGGTCTTACAGGTATTATTCCCGTAGCTTTAACGAAGACCTACTACGTACCCGCCGGAGATCCTGACGGTATAACGATCGGTAATCTTCCGATAAATACCTATTATACGGTTACCGAGACTGACCGGCCCGATGGATGTACATTTACCGTCAAGCATGACAATAATTCACCCACAACAGGTTATCAGGCATCCGGGCATATTGCAAGACTCACAGATGTCCATACCGTAGAGATCACCAATATCTACCCCGGAACTCTTACACTTGTAAAAGAACTTGATGATCCTCCCTTCAATGTAAGAGACGATAAGGAATTCACCTTCAATGTAACACTTACAAATTCCGGTGTTTCGACCTTCACGGTCCTTGTTGATTCCGAGGAACTGACAGTTACAAGCGGAACGGCATTCCCGGTTACGGTTTCTAAAGAACATCCCGCTGTAATAAATAATATCCCGATAGGAACAACTTATCTCGTGACGGAAGAAGCGTCAACACCCGAACCGGATTCGGTTGAGGTCGATCCCGATACGGCAACCGCGATAACCGCAGCAGCTCCGTCCCAGACGGTTACTGTCACTAACCATTATGCACACATCGACAAGACGCTTACCGTTTTAAAACAGGATGCGTCAACCCTTGCAGGCTTAGGCGATGTTCAGTTCTATCTGCTCAAGCTTAATGCCGATACGGATATAACCGATGAGACAGTAAAAGCTGCCTTTGCATCCAACGATATCGATTCTGTCGTACCCGAATATGCCACAAAGGTAACAGGCATCGGAGAAACAGTAGGAGAGCTTGATAATGTCCTTATAACCAACAGCGATGCTGCTCTCGGTGAAATAGGGGTATACACTGTATCCGAACCTGATATCGTGCTGCAGAACGACGAAAGATACTTCTTCTATGAAGTGAGTATTCCGGCAATCAGCGAAGGTGTGGAATACATTAACTTCGTAAAGGATAACTCGATTACGGCTGACAGGATCATAACGATCAATCCTTATCAGGACTCCTACCAGGTCGAGATCGTAAACGAGAGAAGAACACCTTCCGAAGTCGATGTAGAAAAGACGGATACAGAAGGCAATCCCATTCCGGAAAATGCGAAGTTTGAACTGTGGTACAGGGATGTCGAGATACCATCCACATTCATCTTCAATGAGCTGTTCATAACTCCGACTCCGGATATCGTAACGACCGTTGACAGCGATCTTACCGCTCCCGAACCGGAAGCCTATGAACCGGAAACAACTCCCTCGACATACACCTATGAGTATGTTGAAGAGTCCGTACCTCAGGCGACGGATACGGAGTGGATACTCCCGAGGACCGACAACGACTACATCTACTTCCGTGATTACAACACAGGAGACCCCGGTCTTGAAGATCAGCAGTCCTTCAACAACGGTAACGGAGCCTGGTCTCAGAACGGAAAACGCTCATGGCTGTGGACAGGGTTAGCTACAAATACTCACGGCCAGAGTCAGGAGCTGGACTACAACAACGGATATAAGTTCAAGGCACAGTTCACCGGACCCGGAAAGCCCTGGGTAGAATATGAGGTCTGGGAGCGTTTTGTAGACAGATTCACATGGAGCGGACTTACCTCGGATACCGTTATCTGGAAGATACAGCCTCCCGACGGCTACACTAAGGTTCGCTTCTGTCTGTATGACGACAGCGGTCAGTGTATCAGGACTACTGACGAATTTACGTTCAAGCTCGGTACTATCTATCATAAGTCCAACTGGGGCGGAGATTACGATGTACAGAACCATAAGAAGTGCTACTTCAACGTTCCGGTAAGAGCAGAAAAGATCTGGTCTACTTATGCTGACGCTAACAACAATTCTTCAACAGGCAGACTTGATAAGCGCCAGTCGGGTTCAGTCATCGAACAGGCCGACCGCTATACTCCGACCGAACAGAAGATAATATTCCACTGCAACAGCAAGGTTGTATGGCATAATATCCATATCACCTTCTATGATGCAGGCGGAAATATCGTAGGCCAGAAGTTCCCCGGCTATCTCATGGAGCCTTATGCGTATGCAGGAAACGACTACCGTATAAATCATTATCTGACCTATGAGCTGACTATCCCTGCCGAAGCCGCATCCTTCAGCGTCAACAACGGCATAAGCTCAGGAATATACTCTTTCAGCTCAGAAAGAACACCTCTTAAGCATATCGAAGGCCGCAAGAACTATGGAAACTACTTCCAGATCGTAAGCAGCGACAGAGATATGCACAGCCGTACGGTCCGTCTTGAAGAGTGGACATCTTATCCCTCTGCTGACAGCAGAACGGCGACCTACAGCACTCTCGAGCTTAACAGCGATTACGATTACATCTACTTCGAGAAGCCGAGTAACTGGAACGGCCACGTTTATGCTTACTTCTACGGCGGCGGCGATCTCAGAAAGCACAACAGACAGAGAGCCTGCTACTCCGTATGGCCCGGTATCGCTCCTGTTTCGACGGAATATGTCGATTCTACAGGAACCTACCATTCCGATGTATATTCGTATTCGTATACTCAGTCGCTCTACAACGGCACTAATGCGACCAGCATTACAAACCCCGAAACCTCGTTCATGAGCGGCACAAAGGTCATCTATAAGTTCCGCATACCGAAGGGTGAACGCAAAAACTACGACACTGTCATCTTTAATGACGGTCTTAAGTCACAGGTCAACGGAACAGGTACTCACGAAACAGGCAATATCAAATACCATCCCGGATGTATCTACAATGCAAGCGGTCGTGAAGACGTTCATTGTGACAGCCAGTCCACATATACCTACACCAAGCGCGGTAACGGTGACGATTATATCTACATCAGGACCACCGATACCGCAAACTGGGACGATCTCCATATTGTATTCTATGCAAACGGAAATCAGATACTCCAGAGCGGTAAGGGCTATGTAATGGAATATGCCGGCAAACAGAATGACGGCGGTACAACATATACCTATTTCAGAATGCCTATCCCGACTAACGCCACGCAGTTCTCGATCAACAACGGTCTTGATAACCAGAGATCGACCGGACGGTACGATATCCTGCGTCTTGACACAGTAGGAAACAACACTTCCACAGACTACACCAAGAACCGCATGGTATTTACTCTCAGCGGAACAACTCTTACACGCACATCACCTACATTTACAGAAGTAGAACATCCCGGCACGACAACGGCTCCCACACAGCAGGATTCTTACATCGACTATCCCGTACGCGGCGAGTCAGCTTCTCCGGCACGCACAGATACGCTTTATATCCGTGATGATTCAGGCTGGAATATCGCAGCCGGTGACGGAAAGATCAAGTTCTACGATTCAACCGGCAGCCTCATCAGAGGTGACAGTACAAAGGGCAACGGTACTTATACTCTTATCAAGTCCGTTCCCGACGGAAACTCCAAGGTATGGTACTCGGCGGATATCCCCGAAAACGCCAGGACGTTTACGGTATCTTACCACAGCGGCAGCTCACTTGTTACAACTCCGGGCTATGAGATCTACCCCTATGGTTCAAGCGGCGATCATACCGAAACAGGCGATATGTACTATCAGACCGAAAGCGGCGGAAACGAGCTTGCGCTTCTGACAGGAACATACACCTCGACGACCCGCGCGGTATTTGACTACACGACCCGTGACGGCACCACCAACGGCAAGGATGATCTCTACCTCGTATGCACAGACAAGAACGACTGGCAAAATATGACAGTCACATTCCAGGATGCAGGCGGCAATACTATGACGATCAGTACAGGCAGCGGCGATGTTACTTCTGTAGCTCCCGAATACCTGAACTATATCGGGTATAACTCTGTTGCACCTGTTGACGGAATAAGCACATCCGAACCTTTGGCGGCAGGCTACTGGTACAAGGTCGCTATCCCGGACGGCGCTAAGTCCTTCACGGTAACGGCTTCGGACGGCGCAGACAGCCATACGACCGTTAAGGCTGATATCTTCGATCGTTATGATGCGATATCGCCGTACGAAAAGGACTACACCCTCGGTGATATGCAGTACAGACTGCCGGACAACGGTACAAGCAGGCCTACGCTTCTGTATCCCGTATTTACGGAAGTTCCTCCCGATGAAAACGGACAGGAATACGACAGCACAAAGAGAGTCGATCTTGACCAGGTCAGTGACTTCTCGAAGTCTGACGCCGCAAAACTCCCGAACAATACGGCAACAGACCCGACCTATCCGGATTACCCCGTACTGTATCAGACTCAGAACGTTACAGGAACCGACAAAGCCTATACCCAGACCGCAGCAACAAATAATGTTGTTAGGGAATGGACGGATGGAGCGAATCCGCCGATCAGGCTGTACTTTGATAACAGTGATAAGCAATGGGCTGCTCCGTATGTTCACTTTGCAGGCATTACCACTTCACCCGGTGTCCCGATGACTGATGAAGGTGATGGTATTTGGAGTATTGTTATAAATAATAGTTATAGCAGTGCGACCCAAGTAACATTCAGTAACAATGGAAGCGGTTCTATTACAAAGACTCTTCCGACTGATTTCAGTACCAAGAACTATAAGTTTATCCCTGAACATCTCGGAAAGGCAAATCGTATCTATTTCGCAGTTCCGGATAATCCTGCCGCTGATGACAGTAGTCAAAAGTGGAATAATACAAAATTTACACTTACAGGCTCGCCTACGAAACCTGATAAAGTCAAAATAAGTCAGGATGGTAATATTGGTGGAAATAGTCTGACCTTAACAAATACTAGTGCACCTAAGACAAGCTATATTATATATATAAATATTAATCCGGATGATGGGTATACAAATGTTCAGTTCTATGATGGCGGTTCCGGTCATACTGGAACAACAACATCTGCATCTATAGCAACTAACAATTATTTCTATCTTGGTTCGAGTTATAATGTATATAATAATTATGCC
>JBGUWL010000200.1:0-8259 GCA_045221075.1 Acutalibacteraceae bacterium | reverse complement strand
GTATCAAAGAACCCTAACTGCATATTTCTCATGTCTCTATTTTACCGTTTCACGACTCTTTTGTACAGGGGTTTTTAGAGATGCCCTGATAACAAATAAATCAGGAGGGTCACAATGACAAACAAAGAGATCTACAAAAAAACTCTGGTATTCTCGGTCAGAAGGCTGCTGGTCGATCTTATCGGAGTAATACTGCTGGTGGGAATGTGCTTCTTGGGTTTCCTGATCCTTGACAAAACCATAGATCAGGGTCTTATCGGTTTTTTTGTGGGACTGATAGTGGGAATCATCATTCTGGCGATAATCTCGCACTTCATTTCCTATTCGCTGAAGGCCGGACAGATAGCCATGATGACAAAGGGCATAACCGAAGGAGCGCTGCCCGAGAATGTTTACGCTGAGGGCAAGGCTATTGTCAAAAAGCGCTTTACAACAGTTGCAGCCTACTATGCCATAACCAACGTCATCAAGGGTATCTTCAACCAGCTTGGAAGGGGCATCACCAAGGTAGGCGAAATGGTCGGCGGCGATGCAGGCAGCACTGTAGGATCGGCTATTTCAACCGTCATTCAGGTAGTCGTCGCTTATCTGTGCGACTGCTGCCTTGGCTGGGTATTTTATCGTGAGGGAACAAGCGCCGCAAAAGCTACCTGCGAGGGCGCAGTACTGTTTTTCAAGCACGGCAAGACTCTTGCAAAGAACATGGGCAGGATCTTCGGAATGGGCATTGTTTCACTGCTGGTCATCGGCGGTGCGTTTACAGGCATATTCTATCTGATATTCATGCTCATCCCCGGAGCATTTGCCGCTCTTTCAAACGAGATCATTCAGATCTCCAAAGACATGGATTCAACTCCCCCCGATTTTCTGACAAACCCCACAACACTGATGATCGTGGCTGCAGCCGTTCTCGGCGTGATTCTGTGGACCATCATTCACTCCACATTTATCCGTCCGTTCATTCTTACCGGTGTGCTGCGCAACTACATTGAGTCCGGCAAGAATGACATCCCCAGCGAGTCCTCCTTCTCTATGCTTGACAAAAAATCCGCAAAATTTGCAAAGCTCCACAGCGAGCTGGGAAAGGCATAACACAGGGACAGACGTAATACAGCAAAAAGCTATGCACTCCACCGGCGACAAATCCGATGGAGTACGTCCGTTTATGAACGATCCGGCAAAAAATCACAGAAGCGGTTTTGCCGTTTCATACTAATTCCTGATAGAAAACAGACTTATATTTGCGGAAATCAGACCGCAAAGATTGTCTGTTTTTTATTAGGTTTCAGTATCAGTATCAAAGAAAAAAGTCAGGAGGGTCATTATGAAAATCTCAAAAAGCACCGTCACACTTTTTTTATCAGCCCTGTTATGCTTTGTTCTGCTGTGCGGCTGCGCTTCCTCCGAAAATGCGCCGGCAGCAGATACTGAAAGCAGGGCTTCTGCGGAAAGCGGCGCCGAAACATCACTGAATGATACATCTTCCTCACAAGGGTCAGCGGAGTCCGTCATAACGGACAGCTCATCAGACGACAGCTCCGGCTCCGGCACAACCGACGATTCATCTGACGAGAACTCCGGCTCCGGCACAGCAGAGAATTCATCTGACGAGAGTTCCGGCGAAGATAGTCAGGGTCAGGAAGCCGATCCCGGAGAAAACATTACTTCGGGGATCTTTTATCAGACATATCCCGAAGATATGAGCAAGGAAGACCATACCGTAAACGAAGCTGAGCTTTGCGTTTATGAGGACAGACTGTATTTCAGGTTGTATTCCGGATATTATGATGCGGACGGAAGCGAAGACGACCTTATACCGGGTCCTGATACGGATATAAACAGTATCAGTATGGATTACTCTGTTCCTGTCAGCGAGGCACAGGGCGATACTATCGTTTTTTCCGGCGAATCAGAAACGATCAATCTGACGTATAAAGCACCGGATACGATAGAGCTTCTTTTTATCAATGACTTTGGCGACGATGGCGATGACAACAGGAACGGAACGTATGTCTTCCGGAAGCCCGATACATCGCTCCTGAGTACTCCCGAAGCGAAGCACGATCCGAAAAGTCCCGACGGCAGAATGGATGCAGGACTGGCGGAATCGGCAAAACGAACCCTGAATATATCTGCGGATGCAGAGCTGACAGCGGGTGACTGCGAAAAAATAACAGATCTTATCGCTTATTCAGACAAGGAAACCATCATCAATCTTGACGGAATAGAGTATTTCAAAAACCTGAAGTGGTTTGATCTTTCCAACAGTTATGTCAGCGACGTTTCAGCGCTGGCGGGTATGAGCGAGCTGGAATCCATCAGATTTTCAGACAACCGGATAGAAACAATACCTGATCTGAGCAGCTGTAAAAAACTGAAAAAGGTCGAGATCTGCAGCGAATCCATTACGGATATTGCTCCGCTGACGAAGATCGAAAACCTGGATTATCTCTATATGCTTGATAACCGCGTTAAAAGTATTGCTCCCCTGAAGGATAATCATACCATTACCTTTCTTTATATTGACGGAACCTGCATAAATGACTGGGAAACCATTTCCGATAATGAAACTCTGAAAAAGGCGCTTGTCAGTGACTATGATACATGGCTTGTTGTAGAGGAAAAGGCAAAGCAGATACTTGATGAGATCATTACGGACGATATGACTGACCTTGAAAAGCAGGTTCGCATAGCCCAGTACGTTCAGGACTTTATTGAATATTCAGAGGAGCCCGAAGAATCGTATGAAAGGATCAATCCGATCATCTATCACGGTCTTATAAAAAATAAGGGAGTATGCAACAACTATGCCAGAACAGCAAATTATCTCATGAATAATGCGGGTCTTGAGGTGAGGATCTGCGAGGGCTCCGGACATATGTGGAACATGATACGTCTTGACGGAAAATGGTATGAGTTTGACTGCACATGGAACGATGACAAGATAATAGCTGACTGGGAGTGGTTCAACAAGAGCAGGCCCTTTGTGGAACAAAACAAGATGCACGGCTTGTCGTGTGAAGCAGGAACCCCCTATGCGGCTTACGATATGCCCTTTATGGAATACTGCCGCTTTTCATGACAGTATACGCCCGCAGCGATAGTACAAAAACAGACACGCTTTAATATGTCAAAAAACGACAGGTGAGTATATGTGCTTCACCTGCCGTTTTTTTTGCGGATATTCAGTTTATATCAGACTCTATTTTATTATCCCTGTTGCCGGTTTTCGGCTCAGATCTGTATCACTCTCCGAAATACACCCGGTACCAGAGCAGGAAGACGTATATCGTCCATACCTTGCGGCTGTTGTCGTCCTTGCCGTTGAAGTGGTCGTCAAGATACGAAACTATAAGGTCGGTGTTGAAGAACTTTTTGGCCGTCTCTGAGGTAAACATCTCACGCACGATGTCATAGTATTTTTTGTCCTTCAGCCACACACGGGTGGGAACGGGGAATCCCAGCTTCTTCTTCTGTGCCGTGGCCTTGGGCAGATGGCGCAGAGCCGCCTGACGCATGGCGTACTTTGTTGTGCCGTGGGCTATGCGGTACTTTGTGGGGATGGTGCGGGCAACCTCAAAGACCTTGCGGTCAAGGAAGGGTACCCTCAGCTCCAGAGAGTTCGCCATACTCATCCGGTCGGCTTTGAGCAGGATGTCGCCTACCATCCAGAGATTGATGTCAAGGTACTGCATTTTGGTCACCTCGTCATATCCCTTTACTCTGTCGTAGTACTTGCGGCAGAGGTCCTGGGGGCGGGTGACGATGGAGGGGTCCTTCAGGATCTGACGCTTTTCTTCGTCGTCATACATGAAGGCGTTTCCGATGAATTTGTCCTCGGTCTTCCGGGCGCCCCTTATGATATAACCCCGGCCCTTGATGTGGGGCCACTTTTTTGCCTTGCGCATCAGGGCGTAGCGGAGCTTTTTGGGAACGATGTGCTGATACGCTCTGAAAACATGAGGCTCGTTATAGACCGTATATCCGCCGAAAAGCTCGTCAGCGCCTTCTCCGGAGAGTACGACCTTTACATACTGGCTTGCCAGCTTTGATACAAAATACAGAGCGATGCATGACGGGTCCGCAAGAGGCTGGTCCATGTGGTACTGTACCTTTGGAACGGCCTCCCAGAATTCCTCGGAGCTGATGAGATGGGTGTGGTGCTCAACGCCGATGTGCTTTGAAAGACCCTCTGCCCAGCTTATCTCGTTATATTTTTCACCGAAGTCAAAGCCCACGGTAAATGTTTTCTGGTCGGCAAAATAGGTGGAAACATAGCTTGAATCCACGCCGCTGGAAAGAAAGCATCCCACTTCAACATCGCTGATCTTGTGGACGTTTACGGAATCCTCAAAGGCCGCTTCTATTTTATCAACGGCTTCGTTTATGCTCATGTGCTTATCCGGCGCAAAGGTGGGTTCAAAGTAGCGGGTGGTCTTTACACGACCGTCCCTGAACCACAGATAATGACCCGGAAGCAGACAGTATATTCCCTTGAAGAAGGTCTCGGGGGGTACCACATACTGGAAGGAAAGATAGTTGTCAAGGGCTTTTTCGTTGAATTCCTTGTGATATTCCGGGTGCTGCAGTATGCTCTTTATTTCGGAGCCGTAGATCAGCCGTCCGTCAACCACCGTATAGTGCATGGGCTTGATTCCGAAAAAGTCCCTTGCAATAAAAACGGAGCCGTCCTTTTTGTTGTATATGGCAAAGCCGAACATACCCCTCAGCCGGTCCAGCATTTTCTCTCCCCACTGCTCAAAGCCGTGGACAAGGACTTCTGAATCGGTCTTTGTATAGAAGCTGTGGCCGAGGTCGGAAAGCTCCTGCCGAAGCTCCCGGTAGTTGTATATCTCGCCGTTGAACATCAGCACAAGGCTTTTGTCCTCGTTAAATATAGGCTGGTGACCCTGGTCAAGGTCGATGATGCTCAGTCTCCGGAAGCCCATAGAGATCCTGTCGTCCGTATAATATCCCACGCTGTCGGGGCCTCTGTGGGTGATAACGTCAGTCATGTTCTTAAGGACAGCTTCGCCGTCGGTCTGTTTGCCTGTAAATCCGCATAATCCGCACATGATCTTTCCTCTTTTTCCTTTGTATTGTTGCGCTGCTGCAGGGAATATGAAGGAACAAGCCGTAAAAGCTGCAAATCCCGCCCTGCAGGACATATATATTGTAGCATAGACAGAACGATGTTTCAATATACTTTTCTTCGCTCTTTTGTGGAATCTCGACCTGTATCTGACGGCTCTTTCGTCTGAATAGACAAAAGGCGCGCGTGTTTACTGTATGCTATGACAACGAAGCGGGGGAAAAGTGAGGGGACAGTATTATCTGGGTCGGGATGTGTCGGATATCGGAGGATCGGCAGCTTTTTTGATGATGAATAGACTTTGTGTAAATCCTGCAAAATGGATATTATTGATAACCTCAGCACGGTTTTTTGATCGGGCGGACCTGTAATAATTCCGACCAACCTTTTACAGAATCTGTTCCATAATATCGTTGACATAGATATTGCTTTTTCAGAAACACGGGTGTATAATCATTGCAGCAACAAAAAGGAGGGGAAAAGCATGAGTCTGCCGGAGGATCCCATCATTCTCTATTCGTTCATCAATACCCAGCTCAGGGACAAGTATCCCTCTCTTGAGGAGTTCTGCAAAAGCAACGGACTGGAGCGTGAAGCCATCGAATCCAGACTGTCCGCTGTGGGCTTTACCTACAGCGCCGAGCACAATAGATTTATATGATGAAACCGAAATGACCCGAATTATTAGTCAACGACCTATATGTCGGAATACCCATAACATCATACACCGGACAGCACGGCAAGGACTGTCCGGTGTATTTTTCTGTATGGATATCGTTTGAGTCATAAAACACAAGCTGCAATATGGATAAGTCGTTATTATTCTCCCTCCGGCACTTCGTGAGCCGTCTTTGCATAAGTTCCGCCGTTCGATCAGCGTCGATCATCCCATAGTGAGGGAGGCGAAAAGCCTTCCCCTTGAGGGGAAGGTGGCACGGCAGCGCCGTGACGGATGAGGTGAACATCAGCTATGCTGACTGAGTGAATATGTGCAGAATACAAAGTATAACCCTCAAAATGGCTCTATGCTGTTAATGTCTGTATAAAGCCGATATCCATTTTTCTTTATAGGAAAACAAAAAATCCGGCCAGAGCATTGCCTTGACCGGACATTTATTAATGCAGTACCGCAAAAAACGTCATGAACATGAGCTTGATGTCGTAAAAGAAATTGAACCTTGTAAGGTATTCCAGATTGTATTTCATCTTGCCGGGAAGAACGGCGTTTACATAAACATCGTCGGTGTTTTCCGCGCAGCTGAGGAGCTTTTCCTCGTCCTTGTATTTTATGCTGGCAAGGGAGGTTATACCCGCGGGCATGAGGAGTGTGGCGTACATCTCGTCGGTGTAGCGGTCAACGTATTTCGGGACCTCCGGGCGTGTTCCCACAAAGCTCATGTCGCCCTTCAGCACGTTGAAAAGCTGGGGCAGCTCGTCAAGACGGCATTTCCGCAGGAACCTTCCGGCGCCGGTGATGCGGCTGTCGTTGCTTACGGTGACCTGTGTGCCTAACCTTTCGGCGTCGGATACCATGGTGCGGAATTTCACGATCCGGAAGGGTCTGCCGTATTTTGTGATGCGCTTCTGCAGAAAGAACACGCTGCCCTTTGAATCGCACTTTATCCAGACTGCGATAATAAGCATGAAGGGCAGGCATATTATCGTAAGGATGAGCGCCGTCAGAAAGTCAAAGCAGCGCTTGAGAACAAGGCTGCCTGTCTTGTGGGACAGCTTGTCATAATAGGGTCTGACGGTCTCGTTTTGCATCTGCGGCGGGAGCTTTTCCCATTTTTTCATATCATCACTCCCTGCTGTCATAAAGCCGGTGTCTGTATGCCGGCATTACTGAATATCATAAGCTGATGTCAGGTTTTCTTCGCTGTCTTTTTTGCGGTATCCGGAAGCTTTATATCCTTCCAGCCGCTTACGTCGTCCTGACCGTTGCTGCCCCCTACGGCGACCACGGTACCGTCCGATTTAAGTCCCACGGAATTGTTTGAACCTGCGGCGACCTCTACGATATCCTTCCAGTCGCCTACGTTGAGGCGATCGTCATCATAGCCCTTTGCCAGTACGGTGCCGTCCGACCGGAGACCAAGAGTGTGGGCGCCGTCCGTGCTCAGCATCACTATATCAGTCCAGCCTTCAAGATCCTGTTCGTCTTTATCGCCTTTTCCTGTGGAAACGATGGTTCCGTCTGCCTGAATGCCGATGGTGAAGTTTCCTCCTGCGTAAACGGCAACAATGTTTCTCCAGCTGCCGGTATCACATTCGCCGTCATCGTTGATGCCTGCCGCCACTACGGTGCCGTCAGACTTCAGCCCGACGTAATGGTTCACTCCCACGTCCACGGCCACAATGTCCTTCCATGATTTGATGGCGTCTGCCTTATCGGAGCTGATCCTTCCGGCGATGACCACGGTGCCGTCGGACTTGAGTCCGAGGGTTTTTGAGATGCCGGTACTTATGCTTACAATGTCTTTCCAATCCGACACGTCGCATTGACCGCTGGTGTTTTCTCCGGTGGCAACCACGGTGCCGTCGGATTTCAGTCCTATAGTATGGTTAGAGTGGGCATAGACTGCGACTATATCCTTCCAGTCACTGGTATTGCACTGCCCTAAAATGATCTCTCCTGCGGCCACGACGGTGCCGTCGGATCTAAGGGCAACGGAATGATGATAACCTGCAGCAATGGTTTCCTGCCTGGTCATACCCTCACGGATGGTCTTCAGCTCCTGTACGCTCATCATAGAGACTTCCGGGGCTTTTTCGCTGCTTTCGCTGCTGCTGCCGCTGCAGCCGGAGACAGACACCGCCGCTGCTGCAAGGACGGCTGCGAGTATCAGAGAGATGGCTTTTTTCATTTCGTACCCTTCTTTCGGTTGTTGTCAGGACAGCGCCTCATTGTTCATATGGAAAGACCCGCCGCTCCGATCACGGACGGGTCATAAGTCGGTTTTGTTGTCCCGCGTTATACTTAAGGCAACACCGCACAAAGACCGCCGGCAAGCTGCCGGCCCCATGTTCTTTTCGGTAACTCAATAAAGTATTGGCAGTAAATGTGTTTCCAAAACAATGTTGGGTGCGGAGGCTCTCCGCCGGCTTAGCACCACAGCTCTGCATAAGTTCCGCCAACCAATCAGTGTTCGCCTTCGGCTCCACTT